>JBJKSF010000020.1:0-19546 GCA_046704285.1 Longimicrobiales bacterium
ACCCGGCCTCGTCGTGTGCCGGGTGCCGGCCTTCCCGTCCGTGAAGGGGGCGCCGACCGCTCACGACGGCGAGGGCGAGTGGGCGGTGGCCGCCGCCCTCGGGCTGGACGACGACCATCCGGGTGACATCGAGGTGCTGGCGCGGCCCGGCGGAGCGCCCGGCGCCCGCGTCCTCGGCCGGGACGAGGCGCATCCGGTCGCGGTGTCGCTCAGTCACGCCGGAGGTGTGGGCTTCGCGGCCGCGAGCGCCGTGCCGCTCCGGCTCGGGTGCGACGTGGAGGCCATCGAGGCGCGCAGCGAGCGGTTCGTCGCCGACTACTTCACGGCTCCCGAGCGGGCGTGGATCGAAGAGGACCCCGACGCGCGGGACGTGCGCGCCAACCTCCTGTGGAGCGCCAAGGAGTCGGCCCTCAAGGCGCTGGGTGAGGGGCTCCGCATGGACACGCGCACCGTGGAGGTGGAGGCCATGGGCCCGGCCGACACCGGCCCGGACGGATGGTCGCGCCTGGCGGTCCAGGTGCCGGGCGGCGAGACGTTCCCGGGTCTCTGGCGCGTCCAGGACGGGCGCGCGTGGACCGTCGTGGCGGAGAAGCCGATCGAGATCGTGTGAAGGGAAGGGCGGAAGGCCGGCTTCCCGCGCCCACCACCCCCCTCACGACGACCGCGTCGGCGCCGTGCGCGCCTCCACCTCGCGCCGGACCACCGGGGCGACCTCCGTGCCGAGCAGCTCGATCGCCCGCAGCACGTGCTCGTGGGGCGTCGGCCCCACCGTGAGCTGCAGGAGGAACCGCTCGTGCCCGAACAACCTGTGCTGGTGGAGCATCTTCTCGATCACCTGCTCGGGCCCCCCCACGAACAGAGCCCCGTGCAGCGCGCACTCCGCGTCGAACTGGCTGCGTCGGGCCGGCGGCCAGCCGCGCTCGCGGCCGATGCGCGTCATCGTCTCCGCGTAGGGAGGCCACGCGATCTCCGCGGCCGCGGCCGCGTCGGCGGCGAGGAACCCGTGGGCGTTGATGCTCACGGGAAGCGCGGCCGGATCGTGCCCGGCCCTCCCGGCGGTCTCGCGGTAGAGGTCGATCATCGGCTTGAAGCGCGCGGGAGGCCCGCCGATGATCGCGAGCGCGAGCGGCAGGCCGAGCCGCGCGGCCCGCACCACGGAAGGCGGCGATCCGCCGACCGCGATCCAGACGGGCAGCGGATCCTGCACGGGGCGCGGGTAGACCGCCCGGTCCTCGATGGCCGGCCGGTGCTCGCCCGACCAGGTGACGCGCTCCTCCGCCCGCAGCCGGAGCAGCAGGTCGAGCTTCTCGGAGAAGAGCGCGTCGTAGTCGTCCAGGCTCTGTCCGAAGAGCGGGAACGACTCGACGAACGAGCCGCGCCCCGCCATGATCTCGGCGCGCCCGCCGGAGATCAGGTCGAGCAGCGCGAAGTCCTGGAAGACCCGCACGGGGTCGTCGGAGCTGAGCACGCTCACCGCGCTGGTGAGGCGGATCCGCTTCGTGCGCGCCGCCGCCGCGGCCAGGACCACCGCCGGAGCCGACACCGCGTAGTCGGGACGGTGGTGCTCCCCGACGCCGAAGACGTCGAGGCCCACGCGGTCGGCGAGCTCGATCTCCTCGAGGAGGTGGCGGATACGCTCCTGTGTCCCCAGCTGCCGCCCGGTCTCCGGGTCGAAGCGGGTCTCCACGAAGCTGTAGAGGCCGATCTCCATCAGCCCACGGGCCCGTCCGGCCCCCACTCGTAGAAGCCCCGACCGCTCTTCCTGCCCAACTCGCCCCCCTCCACCTTCGCGCGCAGGATCCCCGGGGGCGCGTAGTGCTCGTCCCCGAGCTCGCGGTGCAGGTGCTCCGCGATGGCCAGGCGCACGTCCAGGCCGACCAGGTCGGTGACCTTGAGCGGACCCATCGGGTGGCCGTAGCCCAGCTCCATCGCCCTGTCGATGTCCGCGGCGGACGCGACGCCCTGCTCGACCATGCGCATGGCCTCCAGCCCCAGCACGACCCCGAGGCGCGACGAGGCGAACCCGGGCATGTCGCGCACGACGATCGGCTCCTTGCCCATGCCGCGCGCCGCGTCGACCACCCGCGCGACGTGCTCGTCCGCGGCCCGCTCGTGCCGCACCACCTCGACCAGGCGCATGATGTGCACGGGGTTGAAGAAGTGCATCCCGACCACGCGCTCGGGACAGGGCGTCGCCTCCGCGATGCGGGCGAGGGAGAGCGAGGACGTGTTGCTGCACAGCGTCGCGCCGGGCGGCGCGGCGGAAGCCAGCCGAGCGAACAGCGTGCGCTTCACGTCCAGGTCTTCGACGATCGCCTCCACGACGAGGTCGGCACCCGCCGCCGCCTCGGCCGGAGCCACCTTCCCGCGCGCGACGCCTCCGTCCAGGTTCCCGCGGACCCGCTCGAGGGCGGGCTCCAACGCCTCGAGTCGGGCGTCCGTGAGCGCGACCTCCCACCCGGCCAGCGCGGCGACCTGCGCGATGCCGTGCCCCATCGTGCCGGCGCCGATCACCGCGAGGCGGCTCACGGCGTCATCCCCTCTGCGACGTCGGCGTAGCGCATGCTCCCCATCCGTCACTCCCCCCGGAAGACCGGCCGGCGCTTCTCGAGAAACGCGGTGAGTCCCTCGAGCGCGTCGGCGCTGCGGAAGCAGCGGAGCTGATTGTCCATCTCGCGGGCG
This sequence comes from Longimicrobiales bacterium, assembly GCA_046704285.1. Taxonomy (GTDB): domain Bacteria; phylum Gemmatimonadota; class Gemmatimonadetes; order Longimicrobiales; family Gaopeijiaceae; genus SZUA-318. Next base: position 2,683 of record JBJKSF010000020.1, read on the forward strand.
AGCATGGAGTCGAGCGAGCTCCGGTCGCTCGCGTAGATCGACGCCTTGGCGAGCGCGAGCGCCAGCGGCGGCTTCGCGGCGAGCTCCCGGGCCAGCGCGTCCGTCTCGGCCGCGAGCCGCTCGTGCGGCACCACGCGGTTGAACAGGCCGAGCCGCAGCGCTTCCTCGGCCCCCACCATCTCGGCAGTGAACACGAGCTCCAGCGCCTTGGCCGGGCCGACGAGGCGCGGGAGGAAGAACGTCCCGCCCCAGTCGGGATGCAGTCCGATGCGGTTGAACGTCTGGCCGATGCTCGCCCGCTCCGAGGCGACGCGCAGGTCGCACGCGAGCGCGAGATTCGCGCCGCCTCCGGCGGCGGGCCCGTTCACGCTCGCGATCACCGGCTTGGGCGTGGACCGGATCGTGGTCACGATCTGGCGGCCCGCGTCGACGAGCGCCCCGGCCGCGTCCCAGTCCTCGGCGGCGACCAGGTCCCTCATGTACCCGATGTCGGCCCCGGCGCAGAACGCGCGCCCCGCTCCCGTGATCACGACGACGCGCACGTCGTCGTCGCCCGCGAGGGCGCCCACGGCGTCCGCGATCTCCCGTCGCATCCGCCCGGAGACCGCGTTCAGCGTGTCCGGCCGGCTCAGGGTGAGCGTCGCGATCCCCTCCCGAACCTCCACCGAGACGAACTCCCAGCCCGTCACAGGCGCTCCACGATCATGGCGATCCCCTGGCCGACACCGATGCACATCGTCACGAGGCCGCGGCGGCCGCCGGTGCGGCCCAGCGCGTGCACGAGCGTCGTGAGCAGCTTGGCGCCGGTCGCACCCAGCGGGTGGCCGAGGGCGATCGCGCCTCCGTGGACGTTGACCTTGTCGGGATCCAGCTCCAGCTCGCGGATGCAGGCGAGCGCCTGCGCGGCGAACGCCTCGTTCAGCTCGACCAGGTCGATGTCGCCGATCCCCAGGCCGGTGCGCTCCAGCACCTTGCGCGTGGCCGGGATCGGCCCGAGCCCCATCAGCGAGGGGTCCACGCCCGCGACGGCAGTCCCGACGATGCGCGCGAGAGGCTCCGCATCCACACCGTCGTGGTCCGGCCCCCCGATCACGAGCGCGGCCGCCCCGTCGTTGATGCCGCTCGCGTTGCCGGCGGTGACGGTCCCGTCGGTCGTGAACGCGGGCCGCAGCTTCGCGAGCTTCTCCGCCGTGACGTCCGGCCGGGGATGCTCGTCCGTGTCGACCACCGTGCGCGCGCCCTTGGCGCCCACCACCTCGACGGGCACGATCTCGCCCGTGAAGGCGCCGGTGCGCAGGGCCTCGGCGGCGCGGCGCTGGCTCTCCAGCGCGAACGCGTCCTGCTCCGCGCGCGTGACGCCATACTGCCGGGCGACCTTCTCGGCCGTCTCGCCCAGCGAGATCGTCCACTCCGCGCTCATGCGCGGGTTCACGAACCGCCACCCGACGGTCGTGTCCGAGACCTCCGGCGCGCGCCGCTCCCACGCCGTGCCGTGCTTGAGCATCACGTAGGGCGCACGCGTCATGCTCTCCACGCCTCCCGCCAGGAACAGCCTTCCCTCCCCCGCCTTGATCGCCTGGGCCGCGCTCGCCACCGCCTGCAGGCCGGAGCCGCACAGGCGGTTGACGGTCTGGCCCGGCACCTCCACCGGGAAGCCGGCCAGCAGCGCCGCCATGCGGGCCACGTTGCGGTTGTCCTCCCCGGCCTGGTTGGCGCACCCCAGGATCACGTCGTCCAGGCGCGCCGGGTCGCAGCCCGCCCGCTCCACCGCCGCCCCGAGCGCCAGCGCCGCCAGGTCGTCCGGGCGCACGTCGGCGAGCGCGCCGCCGGCCCGGCCGACCGGGGTCCGCACCGCCGAGTAGACGAGCGCGTCCGTCACCGGAGGCCGACCCAGACCGTCTTGGCATCGGTGTAGCCGTCGAGCGCCTCGCGCCCCAGGTCGCGGCCGTAGCCGCTCGCCTTGAACCCTCCGAACGGCGCCGCGGAATCGTACAGGTTGTACGTGTTGACCCAGACGGTCCCGGCGCGGATGGCGCGCGCGACGCGGAACGCCTTCTGGATGTCCTTCGTCCACACGCCCGCCGCCAGGCCGTAGATCGAGCCGTTGGCGAGTGCGACCGCCTCCTCGGGATCGTCGAACGTGAGCACGGAGAGCACCGGTCCGAAGATCTCCTCGTCCACGATCCGCATCCCCGGCCTGGCGTCGTCGAAGATCGTCGCCTCGACGAACCAGCCCTTCCCGTTCACCTGGGCCGGGCTGCCGCCGGCGACGAGCTTCGCCTCCTTGCGTCCCGCCTCGATGTAGGAGAGCACGGTCTCCTGCTGGCGCCTGGATACCACCGCCCCCAGCCGCGTCCTGTCGTCGAACGGGTCGCCCGGCACGAGCTTCTTGGCCCGCGCGACCAGCTGTTCCATCACCTGGTCGTGCACCGAGCGCTCCACGAGGAGGCGCGAGCCGGCCGCGCACACCTCGCCCTTCCCGTAGAAGATGCCGTTCTGCGCGCCGCGCACGGCCGCCTTCAGGTCGGCGTCGGCAAAGATCACGTTCGGGCTCTTGCCGCCCAACTCGAGAGTCACGCGCTTCACGCCGTCCGCCGCGGCACGCATGATCCCGCGTCCCACCTCGGTCGAGCCGGTGAAGGAGATCTTGTCCACCCCGGGATGGCGCACGAGCGCCGCGCCCGTCGTGCTCCCGCCTCCGGGGATCACGTTGAACGCGCCCGCCGGCATGCCGGCCTCGCGCATGACGTCGGCCATCGCGAGCGCGGTGAGCGGCGTCTCGGAGGCCGGCTTCAGCACCACCGTGCACCCGGCGGCGAGCGCGGGGGCGAACTTCCAGCTCGCCAGGTTCAGCGGGAAGTTCCACGGCACGATCGCGCCGACGACGCCCAGGGGCACCCGGTCGACCCACACGAAGTCCCCGGTCTCGACGGACGTCACGCGCCCGTCCAGCTTGTCGGCCCAGCCCGCGTAGTAGCGCAGCGTCTCGACCGTCATCGACACGTCGATGCGGGACTCGAACAGCGGCTTGCCGTTCTGGCGCGTCTCGAGCGCCGCCACGTCGTCCAGGCGCCGCTCCAGCAGGTCGCCCGCGCGGTGCAGCAGCGCGCCCCGCCGGCGCGGCGACATGCGCTGCCACTCGTCGGAGGCGAAGCAGGAGCGCGCCGCCTCCACCGCGGCGTCGACGTCCGCCTCGCCCGCCGCCTGCACGTCGGCGAGGACCTCCTCCGTGGCGGGATTGACGACCTCGATCGTTTCGCGCGCGGCCGCCTTGCGCCACTCGTTGGCGATGAACAGATCGGTGTGCACGGATCGCCGCCTATGCGCCTTCGAACTCGGGCTTGCGCTTGTCCACGTACGCGGAGATCCCCTCCTTCGCGTCCCGGCTCTGGAAGAGCTGCTGCTGCAGCTCGCGCTCGATCGCGAGCGCGCTCTCGAACGGCACCTCGAGCCCCGAGCAGACGGCACGCTTGATCGCTCCCGCCGCCTTGGACGCCTTGTTCGGCGGCACGAACTGCTTGGCGTAGGCCAGCGCGTCGTCCCAGAAGGTCTCCTTCGGGAAGATCCGGTTCACGAGCCCCATCTCCTGAGCCCGCTCGAAGTCGAACGTCTCGCCCGTGGTCATCATCTCGATCGCGCGCGCCTTGCCCACCAGCCGCGCCAGCCGCTGCGTGCCGCCCGTGCCCGGCAGCACGCCGAGGGTCACCTCGGGAAGGCCGATCTTGCCGCCCCCCTGGCAGGCGATGCGCATGTCGGCGGCCATCGCGATCTCGAGCCCCCCACCCACCGTGTGCCCGTTCAGCGCGGCGATCACGAGCTTGGGGGTCTGCTCGAAGCGGTTGAGCGTCTCGTTGGCGTGCAGGCAGAAGTAGTACTTGAACCGGGGCGTCACGCTGTTGAGCATGTTGATGTTGGCCCCGGCGCAGAAGAACTTCTCGCCCTTGCCGCGGATGACGATCACGTGCACGTCGTCGTCCATGCGCGCTTCGAGGATGGCCGCGTCCAGCTCGCGCATCATCTCGTACGTGTATGTGTTCGCGGGCGGGTCGTTCAGCTCGAGGATCGCGAGTCCGTCCTCGGTGCGGTACTCGACCAGCCGTGTCTTCGTGGCAGTCATCGTCGCCATGGTGCGTCAAACCTCCGCGGGAGGATGGGGGTTGCGCAGGAAGGGCGGGACGTCCTCACCTGGCGTCTCCTCCCCCCACTTGATCGATTCGAAATAGGATCTGCACGTCCGGCAGCGGCACAGGCGGACCATGAGCGAGGTGCCGAAGTCGGACACCACGGAGGTCTCTTCCGATCCGCAGAACGGGCACCGCCCCGTCTCGGACGACCTCGCAGGCGACACGCCGGACGCGGACGCTTCAGTGGAGCTTGAAGGCTTCATTGCCGCCCCCGCGCAGATGGAAGAGGATGTCCGCGTCGAGGCCCGCCGCACCGCACCGCCGCCGCTCGGCGCGCCACCCGGCGAAGTCGACGGCGGGGGCGCTCACCTCGATGCCGAGCGGCCCCACCGTCGCCCGCACGTCGTCGAGCAGCGCGTCCATCAGCTCCGCGTTCGGGCGACCCTTCACGCCGAGGTCCACGAGCGCCTCGTCCTCCGCCTCGCCGGCGGGGCCGAGCCACTCGGCGACGCTCGCCAGGCAGTCCGCCACCTGGCGCCCGAGCCGCTCGCGCTCGGCGCCGCCCCGCCGGGCCAGCGTGCGCAGCCACCCGAGCCCGTGGTGGGCGTGATGGCGCTCTTCCTCCAGCATCTTGTCCAGGCAGAGCCGGATCGGCAGGAACGCGGATCCCCGCATCGCGTCGAAGAGGCGGGTCATCGCCAGATCGACGACCGCGTTCATCACTACCACGCCGTCCCAGTCCGTGATGGGCCGGTCCAGCCAGGGTACGTGGGCGAACGCCTCGGGCCCCCGCTCCTCGAGCAGCCGATCCGGGTCGTCGCCGCAGTGCCGCTGCAGCACGCCGTGCAGCAGGCGCACGTGCCCCAGCTCGGACTGCGCCAGCGAGCAGTGGGCGACCGCGGCCTCCAGGGCCGGAGCGCCGAACGTCCACTCGCCGTAGTGGTAGCCGAGCAGCAGCTTGGTGTCCGCGCACGCGATCAGCAGATGGCGCAGCGCCTCGCGGCACTCCTCGCTCATGCCCTCGGTGGACTCGAATTCCGGGTAGCCCGTGTTGGTGGCCATGCGGCTCAATTCCCCCATACCGGTACCTGGCGCCGCTCGGTGACGCATACCACCGCGCGGCGAGGCACGACGCACATCTCGACCCAGCTCTCTTCGTCGTAGATCGACCAGGCGTAGATCCTGGCCAGATCGTCGTCGGCCGCGTTCACGCTGCCCACGTGCTTCAGCTCCTCGTCGTGCGTCTTGCGCGCGAACACCTCGTAGACCTCCGCCATCACGCGACCACTCCGTAGAGAGCGAGCACCCTGCGGCCCCGCTCCGTGATGTGATCCTTCGTCCACGCCGGGCTCCATACGACCTCGACCCGTGCCTCGCGCACGCCCGGGACCGACCCGGCGGCCGCGCGCACGTCTCCGGCGAGCATGTCGAGAGCCGGGCAGCCGATCGACGTCAGCGTCATCGTCACGTCCGCGACCCCGTCCCGGACGGCCACGCCGTAGACGAGCCCCAGGTCCACGACGCTGATGGGGTACTCGGGATCCTTGACGCCCTCGAGCGCCTCCCATACCAGGGCCTCCAGCCGGCCCTCGATCCGCTCCTGCACCGGTTTCGTCGCACTCGTCTCCGCCCGCATCTCAGTCGGCACCCGCCACCCGCGCCCCGAAGGCCCCCTGCACCATCTCCACGTAGCGCTCGTTCATCGGGCCGCGCGCCTTCCAGCGCGCGAACACCTGGTCCCACTCGAGCGGCTCGTCGAACAGCCACCGCTTCTCGGCCGCGTCGTACTGGCAGGGGAACGGGTAGTCGATGACCCAGTCGCCGCTGCCCGCATCGAGGTGCGCGGGCACGTCGATGCCGATCTCGTCGCACAGCGGCACGGTGACGCCCATCCAGGTCTGGCGGAGCTGGTCGTTCGTCTTCCCCTTGAGCCGGTACGAGAGCTGGCCCCCGTGCCGCTTGCGGTCGTCGGGCAGGCCGAACCACTCCAGCGTCATCGGGAACATCCAGTCCACGGCGCGCTGCAGCGCCACCTTGGCCGCGCCGCCCGCCTTGGCCAGACGCCTCATCCACGACTCGCCGTGGCGCAGATGGAGCACCTCCTCGCGGTCCACCTTCACGAGCGCGCGCTTGAGCGGCCCGTAGCTCGTGTGCTCGTGCACGTCGGACAGCAGCGTGATGCCGGCGCGGTCGAAGAAGCCGTTGGCCACGACCATCTCGGCCCAGTTCTCCAGCGGCTGATCGAAGCCGTAGGGGTGCTTGAACTCGCTCGGCTCGCGTCCGTAGAGGAGCCAGTGCTTGTCGACGCCCAGGTCCTCCATGATGCGGTACGCGATATTCGCGTGACCCAGCTCGTCGTGGATGATCGCCGTCACCGCGATGCGGCTGTTCAGGCTCGGCGCGTCGCGCGAGGCGAGATAGTAGGCCGGCGCGCTGATCAGCTCGGTGTCGCCCTGGACCGTGAGCTGCGTCAGGAGCGCCTTCTTGTAGCCCGGCGTCATGTCCTCCTCGGACTCGACCACGAAGCCGTCGGCGATGCGAGCCATGAGATCCTCTTCCGCCGTCATGCCTTCCCTCCTGCGAGCGTCGTGGGCCGCGCCGTGCCGGCCAGTCCGTGGAGAAAGAGGCCGCTGAACCGCTCGGCCAGCCCGTCGATGGAGACCCGGCCGCCCGGCCGGTACCACGTGTAGATCCAGTTCATCATCCCGAAAAGCGCGTACGCAGCGACCGCCGGGTCGGCGCCGCCTTCCGGATCGGCGGCCTGGATGAGCTCGGTCAGCAGCGTCGTGTAGCGCCGCTTGAGCGTCACGATGCGCAGGCGTGCGTCACCCGCGAGGCTGTCGGCCTCGTGCGACAGCACCTTCATCTCCGCCATGTGGCCGGCGAAGAACGCGAGATGGTGGTGGATGAACGCGTCGAGGCGCGCGGCGGGGTCGCCGATGCCCTCGACCGCCTGCTCCGCCCCGGCCAGTACCGCGCTGAAGCAGCGGTCCTGGATCAGGTAGAGGAGCTCCTCCTTGCCGCGCACGTAGTGGTAGATGCCGGCCAGGCTGAGGCCGGTCGCACGCGCCAGATCGCGCATGCTGGTCGGATGGTAACCCTTCTCGGCGAAGACCCGGGCGGCTGTGTCGAGGAGGGTTTCGAGACGCTCGTCGTGAGTCATACCGGTCGAACGTTCGTTCGGTCGGGGCGGAAATGTCAAGGTTGAAGGAATTCGGGGCGCCGGCGATTCCCCCGGCCCGGCGAGCCCCGGACAACGAACGAATGCGGGGCTAGCCTCCGCGCGCGTACCAGTCGCGCCAGATGAGCTTGTAGACGCCCAGCCGCCTCGGCAGCCCGTTCAGGACCGGTATGAAGGGCATGAACAGAAGCACGAGGAATCCCAGCGTCATGATCACGCCCACCTGCAGGTCGCCGGACGGGGACTGGGACATCGGGGGGATCTGATACAGGAACGTGTAGGGCCACAGCCACCAGGCACCCGGATAGAATCCGGTCTCGTGGCTGAGCCCCCACTGCTCCCCCAGCATGTCCAGGGTCCGGGCGACGCCGTGGTCCACGTCGCCCTGGAAGAAGAGCAACGACCGGGTGGGGTCCATCGTGTACGGCAGCCGCGCACTGCTCTCCAGGGCCCCCTCCAGCAGGCCGGACCGCCCCAGGTCCAGCATCCCCTTCATCAACACCCCTACCGGACCGTAGTCGCCGGCAGGGACCTGCACGTGTCCGTCGACCAGGGAAGTTCCGCCCAGAGCCGCCAGGTACGACTTCACCCAGGCCGCTCGCTGGGCCGGCGCCGCCGCCTCGTACGTCTTCAGCGCGGCGGCCACCGCGTCGTTCAGCGCCGCAACTCGCGCCAGAGGCTCGAGCACGAAGTCCTCGCGCGGGTCGATGGGCTTGGTCACGCCGAGCCAGTCCGCCGGCGCGATCCCCAGAATGTTCTGCGCCTGGTCGTAGTCGCGGGTATAGGGCGGTCCGTAGTGTTGAATGGCGCTCTCGCCGGCCAGGATCCGGGCGCTCGTCTTCAGAAACGCGATCGGCTGCATTCGAGCCACGTCCTGGGCCCGCACCGGAGGGTAGTCCGGCGAGCTGAACACCGCGGCCAGGACCACGACGGCCAGCGCGAGGAGCCCCAGAACGGTGAGCGCCTCCCGGAGCAGGTCGTAGGGCTTCGTCGGGACGTCGCGAAGATACTCCGCGGAGCGAGCGCTCATCGTGCCCTCCCGTTCCGATCCGCCGCGTTCCCGGGAGGGATGGGCTTCACGGGGCCCTCCCGTCGAATCAGGAACAGGTGCACGACGACCAGCAACACGATCAACAGCGGCAGGACGACCGTGTGCAGCGTGAGCACCTGGCTGGTGTTCATCGGGTCGAAGAGGGCCCCGATCCCCATGGCGTTCATGGCGTCCTTGGACTGTACGGCGATCCACTGCGAGTCCCAGTTCGTCTGGGAGAGGAAGCCGGTCAGCCCGGCGAACACGGCCACGCCGAAGGTGAGCATGCCGATCATCCAGGTCTTCCAGCGTCCGTCCCTCCAGGCGGCCATCATGTACTTGGTGACGAGGTGGAGGAGGAGCCCCGCGAAGAAGACCTGCACACTCCAGAAGTGCACGGAATTGACGAAGTGCCCGGCCGCGGAGCCGTGGTACCAATCCGGACCGAAGAGGCTCATCACGACGCCCGTCAGGATCAGCATGGCCAACGCCGAGAGCGTGGCCACACCGAAGAGATACGCCGCGGAATTGACGTAGAGCGGCATCTTCGTGGGCAGCGCGTCTTCCAGGGTGAGGTTCCCCCGCAACCACTGCTGCGCTCTTCGGGTCAGGTTCATGAGCCCGCCCCCTCCTCTCCCGGCCCGGCCCCGCGCTCGAAGCTCTTCGGCAGACGCGCCCACACCGCGAGAGCGAAGACCCCGACGACCACCAGCCAGGCGATGAGGTTCGGCACCGCGACGTTGAAGATGCCGAAGACTACGTGGGGCACGGACGGTTGCAGTTGAGCGGGTACGGGGTGCAAGGTCGATCCTCCGGTCGTGTGCCCTCCTGCCGAACATCGGGTGTGGTACAGGGACGGACGACAGGAGGTCCCGCCGCCGCGAGGACGCCCGGCCCCAGGGCGGTCCTGGTGGCCTCAGTTCCGCCCTGCGTCGCAGGCCGGGACGTCGAAGGGCTTGCTGAAGAGCAGGTCGCCTCCGGCTGGATCCGACCAGTTCATCGTGTAGACCGGCACGTCGTAGTGGGTGGGAATCGTCACCGTGACGAGTTCCGCATCGCCGTCGCGGCAGGTGCCGTCACCACCGAACCGATCGGTGCAGACGCGTTCCTGGCCGACCAGGGGGCGGGACAGGTGCACGATCTTCATGTCGCAGTTGGCCCCGTCCCGCCCGGGATCCTTGCAAACCTGGAAGTCCGGATGGTTCGCCCGGATCCGGCCTTCCTCGGTGCAGAGATCGAAGACGGGAACGAAGACGCCGCCGAACGCCACGGTCTGGGCACGGACGTTCAGGCTCCGGTCCGCCCGGATCTCCTGCCAGGTCGAATCCGGCCCGGTGACGAAGACCCGAGCCGAGCCCAGCGCCGCGATCGCGATCAGGGCGAACATGCTTCTGCGCGTAGACATGTTCATGCTCCTATGCTGCTGGTGATGTCGGCGCTCCGGGAGCCAGGCACCGCAGGCGACGGGGCAGCCCTCCGTTCTCCGGGATCGGCGGGAGCGGGTCGCTCCACGTTCCCCCGCAAGTCGTGGAGGATGGCCGCAACGCCCTTCTCCTTGGCCGGACACGGGATCAGGCGATCGGTCCGCAGCCCGGGCGGTCGAGGCGCAGGAAGCGCGCAAGGGCAGGCTGCCCTATTTCACGTCGGCCGCGGAGCCATGTCAAGCCCTGCCTCCGCGCCTCGAGGCACCGCTCGGACGCGCCCGGGCGGACGTCAGACGGCGCGCCGGTATCCGCGCCGGGCCCGGAGGTGATGGACGGGCAGGCCGACGAGCACCGACGCCCTGCGCTCGAGGGAGGGCACGGGGGTGGGGATCGCCCCCATGGCCGGCGGGCGGGGCGGGCCCGCGCTCTCCGGGTCCGCCCTACGGCTGGAAGAGGTGCACGTCCCTCTGCGGGAAGGGAATGGAGCAACCGGCCGCCTCGAGGCTCTCCTTGAGCGCACGGGTCAGGTCCCAGCGGGTCGGCCAGTAGTCGGACGCGTTCACCCATGGGCGCACCACGAGGTTGACCGACGAATCACCGAGCTCGTTGACCGCCACGACCGGCTGCGGCTCCGCCAGGACCCGCGGGTCCGCGCTGATCACGTCCATGCACGTGCGCACCGCGACACCGAGATCGTCGCCGTAGCCCACCCCGATGACCATGTCGATCCGGCGCGTGTCGTTGGCCGAGTAGTTCATGATCGTCTGGCCGAAGATGCTCGAGTTCGGCACGCTGATCTGCACGTTGTCCGGCGTGGAGAGCGTGCACGTGAAGATCCCGACCTCCTTCACGCTGCCCGCGTGACCGCCCACGTCCACGAAGTCCCCGACCTTGAAGGGGCGGAACGTCAGGAGCATCACGCCGGCCGCGAAGTTGGAGAACGTGCCCTGGAACGCCAGGGCGATCGCCAGGCCGGCGGCGCCGACCACGGCCACGAACGACGTCGTGCTGACGCCCAGGGTGGCGATGGCGGCCACGCCCACCAGGGCGATGAGGCCCACGTGGACCATGCCTGCGACGAACGGCAGGAGAATGGGCTCCACGTGCGAGCGGGTGAGCGCCCTCACGGTGAACTTCTTCGCCCAGTTCGCGAAGATCCACCCGAACACCAGGACGGCCAACGCCCCCGCCACCTTGGGAGCCCAGGTGACGACGGTGGTCACGACGAGGGAGAGAAGCGAGTCGAGACTGTGCATGGTGCCTCCGGGTTGCTCACGTGGACGAACTCACCCCCCGAGCCGGGAGTGCTCCGGGCTGGGGGCGTCACTCACGGCAGGGGCGTCACTCACGGGTCCGGGTGACCGGAGGGCGGCGCGCGCCGCGTCGGTATCAAGAAGGGGCGGAGCCGTGTCGTCGGCCGCGGGATCCCCCGGCTCAGAACGAGACCTGCACGCCCGTCGTCAACAGGCGATCCGTCGTGCCGAAGCCCGCGGGGGGATCGCTGTCGTACTGGATGTTGTAGCTGACCTTGACGCCGATGTGGGCGGAGATCGGCGCCACGACGGACGACTGGGTGTTCAATCGGTAGGCGCCACCCGCCTGCAGGTTGGGCAGATACTCGACGACCTGTTGGAAGTAGGCCGTCTTGCTGAAGTGGTGCTCGTAGCGGCCGGCGGCCTGGGCGGCCGGGTAGCTCTGGGTCGCGTGGCTCACGTCCGATTGCTGCGTGAGGACGCCGCCCGCGTCGACCTCCAGCGAGTCCTTCGACGAGGCCACCGCCTTCCACGCCAATCCCAGCATCTCGTTGGTGCGGGAGTCGAAGCCCGCGAAGCGGTTGCGCTCATAGGACGCACCGAGGAACACGCCGAGCCGCGGCTGGACGGCATAGTCGGCGCGCCCCGAGATCCGGAACTGACTCGCGGTCTCGGTGCCGTTCGTCTCGCCACGGACATACATCGCGGCCTGCGTGAGCGTCCACTTGCCCCCCGAATGCACCACCTTATCCGCGATGTTCAGCGTGGAGAGCTTGGTGTTCCCGGACGCGTTCACGTAGCCGAGGTCACCCGTGAAGGACGTCGCGGGCTTGGACGTCTGCCCACTGACCGCCGTGGCACAGGCCAGAAGGAGGCCCAGGCTCGTGGTCGTATGTCTGCGCATGAGGAGGACTCCTCGACGAAGGTGGCCCGACAGCGTCGTGTGTGCCGGAACCCTCGATCCCGGTCCGGTGAAGAGTAGGCACCCCTCCGGCCGCGGTCCAGAATCCTGCTCGTGGCTCGGCCCCGACGGGGGCTTCCCGCCGAGCCTGCGCCGCGCGGGCGATCGGCACGTCGTGGGGCGGCGGTCGCGCCGCACCCACGCACGCGCCGGTCCCGGGATCAGCTCGCCTGCAGCGCCGCCTTCACCACCGCCGGAGTCATCGGCATCTCGAAGACGCGCGCCCCGCATGCGTCGAAGATCGCGTTGGCGATGGAGGCGCCGACGCACACGATGGCCGGCTCGCCGCCGCCCTGGCAGGCGAGCTCGTCGTTGCGCACCAGCACCGTCTCGATCTCCGGGACGTCCATGAAATGCGGGATCCGGTACGTGGTGAAGTTGCGGTCGAGGATGTCGCCGCCCTTGAAGCGCAGGTGCTCCATGAGCGCGTAGCCGAGGCCCATGGTGAGGCAGCCCTCCATCTGCATCTTGGCGCCCACGGGATCGACCACGATGCCCATGTCCTGCGCGCACACCTCGCGCTTCACCTTCACCGTGCCGGTCGCCTTGTCCACCTGTACCTCGGTTACGTGCGCGACGTAGGTGCCTGCGTCGATGCCGCACGCCACGCCGATGCCCCGCCCGCTGGGTCCGGGCGCCGGCTTGTAGTCCGCCGCCTTCGCCACGGCCTCGAGCACGTGCCGCATGCGGGGATCCGACGTGTTCCGGAGGCGGAACTCCAGCGGATCGATCTTCGCATCGGCCGCCATGATGTCGATCTGCGACTCCCGCGCGAACGCGTTCGAGTTGGCTCCCGGCGCCCGCCAGGGCCCGGTCGCGAACGGCTGCGCGTCGCGCGCCGAGTGGCTCACCACCGCCGCGTTCGGGACGTCGTAGAAGAGCTCCACGCCGCGGGTTCCGGCCTGGTAGACGTTGTAGTCCCAGAGCTGCAGCTTCCCGGCGGCGTCGACGCCGGAGCGGATCTTCACGACGGCGGCCGAGTGGAAGGTGTCGAAGAAGAACTCCTCCTCACGCGTCCACATGACCTGCACGGGCTTCTTCGTGATCCACGCCAGGCGCGCGGCCTCCAGGGCCTGGCCTCCCGAGGACTTCCCGCCGAAGCCCCCGCCGACGTACGGCGTGATGACGCGCACCCGGTCTTCCGCGATGCCCAGCTCGCGCGCGATCCGGCTCTGGTCGCCGAAGGGACTCTGCGTCGAGCTCCAGACCGTGATCCGGTCGCCTTCGACCACGGCGATCGCCGTGTGGGGCTCCATGGGAGAGTGGGCCAGGTACGGGTCGCGGTACGTGTGCTCGAAGACCTTGCGGGAGGCCGCCACGCCCGCGTCCAGCTTGCCGCGCTCCTGCACGGTGCGACCCTCGGGCGCGATCGCGACCAGGTGGTCCCAGACGTTCGTGTCGTCGAACGCGGGTCCGGTGGGCATGTCCCACTGCGCCTTCATGAGGCCGACGGCCCGCTCGGCGGCTTCGGGATCGACGTGCAGCGCCGCCACCAGCCCGTCCTGCTCGACGATCGTCACGCCCGGCACCTGCTTCGCCGCCGAGGTGTCGACGCCCCGGAGCTTCGCGCCGTGCACCGGAGGACGCAGCAGGCGAGCGCGGACCATGCCCGGGATGCGGATATCGCCCGCGTACCTGGCCTTGCCGGTCACCTTCTCGTGCGCGTCGAGCCGCTCCGGAGACGTGCCCATGACGGTGAACTCCTTCACCGTGTGCAGCACGGCCTTGTGGTCCAGCCGCTTGAGGATCTTCTTGCCCTTGGCCAGCTCCGCGTAGGTGACCTTCGCGGTGCCGCCGATCACCGAGACCACGCCGTCCTTCACCCGCAGACGGCTCTCGGGCACCCGCAGCCGCTCGGCCGCCAGCTCGAGGAGCGCCTCGCGCGCGCTCGCGCATCCGGCCCGCAGCGCCGGCCCGAACACCCGTGTCGTGAGCGAGCCCCACGTGCCCGCGTCCCACGGGCACAGGTCCGTGTCGCCCAGCACCATGTCGACGGACTCGAGCGGCACGCACAGCTCCTCCGCGGCCATCTGCGCCTGGGACGTCAGCACTCCCTGGCCCATCTCGATCTTGCCGCTGAAGACCTTGACGCGCCCGTCCTCGCCGACCAGGACGTACGCGTTGAGGTCCGTCGGGTAGCCGCGCTGGCGCTGCAGACCCTCGGCGAGCAGGGAGCTGTCGTTGAGCGCCATGAGGACGGCGATCCCGCCCCCCGCGAACTTGAAGAAGTCGCGACGATCGACGGCCATCGGACCCAGATCGTTTCTGTTCATGGCGTCTTCCTCACATCCGGGCCGAGGCGGCTTCGATCGCTTCCACGATCCGCTCGTGAGCGCCGCAGCGGCACAGGTTCATGTTCATCCCGCTCACGATCTGGTCTCGCGTGGGATGCGGGTTCTGCTTGAGCAGGCTGTACGCCTCCAGGATCATGCCCGACGTGCAGTAGCCGCACTGGAAGCCGCCGCGCTCGGCGAACTCCTCCTGGAGCGGATGCAGGTGGTCGCCTTCGGCGAGGCCCTCGATCGTGGTGACGTCCGCGCCCTGCACGGCCGCCAACGGGGTCTGGCAGGAGCGCATCGCGAGGCCGTTCACGAGGACCGTGCACGCGCCGCACATCGCGATCCCGCACCCGTACTTCGGCCCCGTGACGTTCAGGTCGGTGCGGAGCACCCAGAGCAGGTGCCGGCTCCCGTCCGTGTCGAGGGTGACGGGCCGGCCGTTCAGCCGGAAGGTGATCGTCTGACTCATGGAGAATCCTCCCGACGGAGAGCGCGCTGGTGATCCTCCACCGTCCGCAGAGCGGACCGATTCGTCCAGTCGGGAGATTCCCGACGGCGAATGTAAGGGGCGGGAGTGGCGGATACGGCAGGTTCGCGGTGCCTCCGGGCGGTCCCTCGCGCGGGCGGCGGTCGCGCCTATTGACGGATCACGCCGCACGGGTCAAGGTAGGGCAGCCTCCCGACCTAGATCCGTCTATGCCGCTCGGTCGATGCATCGATTCCATCTTCTTTTCCTGCTTCCGGCGCTCCTGACGCTTCCGGCCGCGCCGGGCCTGCTGGCCCAGAGTGCGAGCCCGTCCCAGACGCCCGTGGCGTCCGGGGCACTCGAGGACGCACCGCAGACGTCTGCGGGCACCCGTTCGTCGGCCTCCCGCTCTTCCGGCCCCACGTGGTCCCACAGGCTCCTGTCGGGAGCGGGAGAGGCGCTCCTCGGCGCCTGGGTGGGATACATGTCCTCGCAGGTCGAGCGGGGTGATTGGGCGAGGGACAAGAACTCGGCGAAGCGGGGCGTGTGGACGGGAGCGGGAGCGGCGCTGGGCTTCACGCTCGGCTTCTCGTTCCCGCTGGGCTCCGCGCACAAGCAGCCCGGACCTCCTCCAACGTCGGTGTTGCCGCCCGGCCTCCCCAGCGGCCGCTCTGTGATCACGGCAGAGGACATCGAGCGGTCGGGAGCGAAGACGGCCTATGAGGTGGTGCAGGACCTCCGACCGGACTGGCTGCCCCAACGCACGCAGTCGCTCACGTACGGGTATGTCATGGCCAACAACGACATTCCGGTCTACCAGGACTCGACGCGGATCGGGGGCCTGGAAGAGCTCTCGAAGCTACCGGTCGCAAACGTCGAGGCGATCTACCGTCTCGACCGCGTGCAAGCCATGGCCCGCTTCGGCGACGACGCGGTGAACGGCGTGCTCCTGGTCATCTCGAAGCACTGAGGGGCGGAACCTCGCGGGAGCTTCCACACCCTCTCCATCCATGCCACCCGCGATCCGCTGCCGGGCGCTCACGAAACGCTACAAGGACGTCGTCGCGGTCGACGGCCTCGACCTGGAGGTGCGCTCCGGAGAATGCTTCGGCCTCCTCGGACCGAACGGCGCGGGCAAGACGACCACGGTGGAGATGCTCGAGGGGCTCGTGCCCCCCGGGGGCGGCTCGATCGAGGTGCTGGGCCTCGGCTGGGAGCACGACGAGCGGGCGCTGCGCCAGCGCCTGGGTGTCGCCCTGCAGGAGACCCGCCTCTCCGACCGCCTCACCGTCGAGGAGGTGATCCGGCTCTTCCGCAGCTTCTACCAGCGGGGGCACGAGGTCGCCGAGGTCCTCGACCTGGTCGAGCTCGGCGAGAAGAGGAGCGCCTGGGTGGAGCGCCTCTCGGGAGGCCAGCGCCAGCGGCTCGCCATCGCGTGCGCCCTGGTCGGCGACCCCGACATCCTCTTTCTCGACGAGCCGACCACCGGGCTCGACCCCCAGTCGCGCCGCCAGCTCTGGGACGTCATCGGTGCGTTCCAGCGGCGCGGCGGCACGATCGTGCTCACGACGCACTACATGGAGGAGGCGGAGCGCCTGTGCGACCGCGTGGCGGTCATGGACCACGGGCGGGTGATCGCCCTGGGATCGCCGCGCGAGCTGATCGCATCGCTGGGCGCGGGCCACATCATCGAGCTCGTGATCCGTGACGGGGGCGATCCTCCGTCGGCGGAGATCCTGGCCGCGCTGCCCGGGGTCACGTCGGCCCGCAGGGACGGAGCACGTTACAGCCTCACCGTGACCGAGCCCCATCGCGTGCTCCCCGCACTCGTGGCCGAGCTGGAGCGGCGCGAGGTGGAGATGACGGAGTTGATCACCCATCAGACGAGCCTGGAGGATCTCTTCCTGAGCCTCACGGGACGCCATTTGAGGGACGCTTGACGGACTATCTCGGCCCCCTCTACCAGCTCACGCTGGCCCGCTTCCGGGAGCAGCTCCGCCAGCCGGAGGTGCTCTTCTGGGTGTTCGCGTTTCCGCTCCTGCTCGCCCTCGCACTGGGCCTGGCCTTCCGCAGCCGCCCGCCCGGCGTGGTGCACGTCGCCGTCGTCGCGGGGCCCGGGGCGGACTCGCTGGCGGCCCGCCTCGAG
>JBJKSF010000021.1:0-9506 GCA_046704285.1 Longimicrobiales bacterium
CGGGTCACCCGCGCGTGGACGCCCCTGGGTGACCCGCACGCCCGGCTCGACCTCCACGGTGACGGGCGCGGGAACCTGCGCCTCGTGGAAGCGGCGGATGTAGCGCGCCGCGCGCTCCAGGGCGGAGCGCACCGCGGGGTCGAGCGCCCGGGCGGCCGCCTCCCAGCGCTCGCGCGGGACCTCGATCGTCCGCAGCTCGACGCCGTCGAAGCGGCGCGCCATCTCGCGCAGGGCGTCGTCGCCGCGGACGCGCACGTCGGCCAGGATCGCCGCGACGGCGTCCGTCACGCGCGCCGCGTCGCCCGGCTCGCGCTCGAACAGGCGGTGCCGGGTGGCGGCGTCCAGTTCGGCGAGGCTCCCGTCGAAGAGCAGCATGGGTCGGGCGCTCACGGCATCAACCTCTCGATGCGGGTCACGAGGATCCCCTCGGCGCCGAGGCCCTTCAGGCGCGCGATCGTCTGATAGACCGAGCCGGCGTCGACGACCGCGTGGGCCGCCACCCATCCCCCGCCGTCCAGCACCTCGACGATGGTGGGGCCCGAGATCCCCGGGATCACCTCGCGCACCTCGTCCAGGCGCGCCCGGGGGACGTTGGCCATCAGGTAGCGCTTCTCCTCGGCGCGCAGCACGGACGAGAGGGCCAGGGCGAGCTCGTCGACCCGCGCGCGCAGGGCGGGGTCGGCGAGCGTCGTGGGATGGGCGACGAGGCGGGCCGTCGACGTCATGACCGTGTCGATCTCGCGAAGCCCGTTGACGCGCAGCGTCGAGCCGGTGGAGGTGAGGTCGACGATCACGTCGGCCACGCCCAGGTGGGGCGCGATCTCCGTGGCCCCCGTGACCGGCGCGATCTCGATCGCCGTCCCCAGCGACGCGAAGTACGAGGAGGCCACCTTCGGAAACGAGGTGGCCACGCGCGTGCCGGCCGGAAGCTCCGCGGCCGAGCGCACCTTCGAGTCCTCCCTCACGGCGACCACCAGGCGGCACGCTCCGAAGTCGAGGTCGAGGACCTCGGCCACGCTCCGTCCGCTCTCGGCCACCAGGTCGGCGCCCGTGACGCCCAGCTCCGCCGCGCCGTCGGCCACGTACTCGGGGATGTCGGCGGCCCGGACGAAGATCGCCTGGAAGTCCTCTCCCAGAGAGGCGACCAGCGCGCGCTCCGCGCGGAAGGCGGCCCGGAGGCCGGCCTGCTCGAAGAGTGCCAGCGCCCCTTGGGAGAGGCGGCCCTTGTTGGGCAGGGCGACTCGAAGTCTCATGTGCTCGTGTTCCGTTCCGTGGGCAAAAAAAACCGCGGCCCGTCCGAAGACGGGCCGCGGCGGGGTGCTCTGTCGGACTCGCGTCCTAGGCGCGCACCTCCATGCCGCCGCCCGTCTGGGTGGCGTGATGGTGATGATGATGGTGCCGGACGCTCGTCGAATGCTTCATGATTGAACGAAGGTGACGGCGAGGGTGGGAGACGTCAAGGCCGGCCGGGGGCTACGCGGCGGCGGCCCCGTCGGGCGCCGCCCGTCCCGCGTCCGCGCGCTCGGCGAGGTAGTCGTCGGGCTCGGTCCGGTCCGCGCCGCGCCGCACGCCGGCCGCGTCCAGCGCGAGCGTCGCCCCCGCCGCGAGCACGAGGTTCACGATCAGGGAGTAGAGCGCGGCGTAGCCGGGCACGGTCAGCGCGCCCAGGTGCAGCGGGTAGATCGAGCTCCCGAAGTGCTGGGCTCCCGCCATGAGCGTGCCCACCGCCATGCCCCCCGCCCAGCCGAGCAGCAGCGCCCGCCCGTGGAACCAGCGCGTGTACAGCCCGATCACGAGGGCGGGCAGCGTCTGGATGATCCAGATCCCGCCCAGGAGCTGGAGCTGGATGGCGTACTGCTCGGGCAGGAACAGGATGAAGGCCAGGGCCCCCACCTTGACCACGAGCGAGATGTTCTTGGCCGCCCGCGCCTCGGCCGCGCCGGAGAGCGAGCGGTGGAACAGGTCGCGGTAGATGTTGCGCGTGAAGAGGTTCGACGCCGCGATGGACATGATGGCCGCCGGCACGAGCGCGCCGATCGCCACGGCCGCGAACGCCACCCCCACGAACCAGCTCGGGAACTGGTCGAGGAACAGCGCGGGCACGGCGAAGTCCGGCCCGTAGCGCTTGAACAGAGGGGCGTAGGCCGGCACCGCCTGCACGTGCGCCGCGTACGCCATGTAGCCCAGGAGGGCGATGAGGCCGAGCGCGATCGAGTAGGCCGGCAGCAGCGCCATGTTGCGCTTGATGACGTCGCGGCTGCGCGCGCTCAGCAGGCCGGTCACGGCGTGCGGGTACAGGAACAGCGCGAGCGCCGAGCCGAGGGCCAGGGTGGCGTACGCGCTGTACTCGCCGAGGCTGCCGGCCCCCGGGGGCGCGAGGTACAGCTTGCTCCGCGGGATCGCGGAGAAGATCGCATGGTAGCCGCCCAGGTGGACGGGGATGATCACCACGGCCGCGATCACCGTGATGTAGATCAGCATGTCCTTGACGAGCGCGATGAGCGCCGGAGCGCGCAGGCCGCTGCTGTACGTGTAGGCGGCCAGGATCGCGAACGCGATGATGAGCGGCATGTCGCCCATGATGCCCGTCGCGTTGAAGCCCATCCCCGCGATGACGACCTCGATGCCGACGAGCTGCAGCGCGATGTAGGGCATCGTGGCGAGGATGCCGGTGGCCGCCACCGCGAGCGCCAGGCCGCGGCTGCCGAACCGGCCCTCCACGAAGTCCGATGCGGTGATGTAGCCGTGCCGGTGCGAGACCGACCACAGCCGCGGGAAGAACAGGAACACGAACGGGAACACGAGCAGCGTGTAGGGCAGCGCGAAGAAGCCGATCGCGCCCCTGCCGTAGACCAGCGCCGGGACGGCGACGAAGGTGTAGGCGGTGTACAGGTCGCCGCCCAGCAGGAACCAGGTGACCACCGTCCCGAAGCGGCGGCCGGCGAGCCCCCACTCGTCGAGCCGGTCGAGGTCGCCGCGGCGCCACCGCGCCGCGAAGAACCCCAGCACGGTCACCGCCCCGAACAGGGCGACGAAGACGATCGTCGCGGTCCAGTTCATACCCGCAGCCGGTAGGCGATCCAGGTCACGACGGCCGTCACGACCACCCAGGCGAACTGGAACCAGTAGAAGAACGGGACGCCGAGCAGGCTCGGCTCGGTGCGGTTGTAGAGCGGCACCCAGAGCGTCACTGCCGCGATGACCACGAACATCGCGTACACGACCGCGCGGGCGGCGCGGGTGGGCGGTCCGTGGCGGCGCTCAGGCGGCATGAGGCATCCAGCCGGTGTCGCGGGTCGGAGATCTCCGGGGCGACCTCGGGTCCCGGTGGGTTCCGGGGATCGACAATGCAGGTCGAACGACGGCCCGGCAAGGGCGCGTCGTGGGCCCTCAGCCCGCGGCCACGACCTCCACCCGGAAGTCCATCCCCTCCCAGCGGTCCGCGTCCGTCCAGTGGAACGTGAACACGAGCGTCTCGCCCGCGGCCGGCTCGAGGTCGACCCAGTGCACGCCCAGGCCGCTGTCGCGCGTCGGCGTGTCGTGCACGGTCCGCCACCCGTCGGCGCTCCAGTGCACGGTCGCGGCGGCCAGGACCTCGATGCGCAGCGCGTGGCCCGCCGAGACCCAGGTCACCTTGTGGTTGAAGCGCCAGGGGCAGTGCCAGGAGCCCACGCCTCCCTCCACGTAGCGCTCCCGCCCGTAGGGCGGCATGTCGCACACGCGACCCTCTCGCAGCGAGCGCACGAGCTTCACGTACTCGGCGTGCGCCCACACGAGCGGCATCGCCGAGCCGGAGGGACGGCCGCGGAACAGCTCGCGCTCGGGGATGTCGTCGGCGTCCCAGACCTGCTCGGGGATCATGCCGCCGTCGCTCGCGAACGCCTCCATCGCCTGGAGGAGCCGCTCGGCCTCGTCCACGTTGCCGGCCGCCAGCTCGTAGTGGGCCCTCTCGCCCGTGAGCAGCGGCCAGGCGCGTCCCACGCCGGTGCCGTCGAAGGGCTGGCCGTCCTCGTGCTCCCCGTAGCCGTCGTCGTTGTAACGGTGCCACGAGGGCCCGTTGGGCGTCTCGACGCGCAGCAGCGTGTCGACGACCTTCACCGTGTCGAGGATGCGCGGGTCGTCCGGCGCCCGGAGCCCGAAGCGCACGAGCGCGAGCGCGTCCGCGCTGACGATCTCCTCCGCGGGCTCCTCGCTCTGCCCCGGCGGCCGGTTCTTGATCGGCACGTAGCCCTGCAGAGCCGACGCCGCGTCCCCACGGTCCGGGGCGGAGATGCGCACGTAGTAGCCCGACACGCCGCAGCGGCGGGCGAGCTCGGTGCCCTCCGCCCAGATCCACCGCTCGATGCTCGCGTTCCACGCATCGGCCGTGTCGCGCAGGTAGGAGGCCACGTCGGACTCACCCACCCGATCGGCCATCGCCGCGGCCGCGAGCAGCCCGGTGATCTCGGCCGCGAGCGTGAACGGCGTGTAACCCGCGTCCTCCTCCCAGCGGTCCTGCTGCGTCACGGGGCCGTCGCGCACGATGAAGGCCGCCGCCCGCCGCACCATGGGCCAGAGGGAGGGGAGCGTGGCGTCGTCGACGATCCCGCGCCGCCACGCGTGGTCGACGAGCAGGACGGGCAGCGCCGTCTCGTCCATCTGCACGCCGGTCCAGTACGGGTCGCCCTCGATCCACATGTTCTGCGGCCAGGAGCCGTCGGGCTCCTGCGTGACGCGCAGGTACGTGAGCGCCTCGCGCACCTCGCGGTCGGCGCCGAGGGCCAGGAATCCCCCGGCGGTCTCGACCATGTCGCGCGACCACACGAGGTGGTAGCCGCCCAGGTCGTCGTCGCCCTTCGAGAACCCCCACGGGATGGCGAGGCTCGCCACGGTCGCGCCCTCGAGCGTCTTGTCCTGGTGCGTCTTGAGCACCATGGCGCTCGGCGACCACAGACGGGCCTTCCCGTCCGGAGAGGCGTGGCCGTCGTGCCAGGCCCGCCACTCGGCGACGAACGCCGTCGGGTCGGCGTCGGCGAGCGCCGCGCGCGCCTGCAGGGCCGCCTCGGCGGAGCTCCGCCCGAACGAGAGCGCGAGGAGCGCCTCGCCCCCGGCCGACAGGTCGAGCTCGCCCGCCATCGCCACGTTCCCGTCCGGCGCCCGGTCGAACGCCCAGGTCAGGCGCCCGTGCGCCCGCAAGTCCTGCCACCCGTCGCTCGCGCCGACGAAGCCGACCGAGCGCGCCCGCCATCCCGGCTCGGCGAAGAGCGCCATGGTGAGCCCGTCGCGGCCGGCGAAGAGGCCCGGCACCCCGCGGTCGTCCTCGAGCCAGGCGGTGTTGCCCCGACCATGATTGCGGATATGGGGCGCGACGAGCGCGTGCACGTGGTAGTCGGCGGCATCGCCCCGGAGCGCCTCGAAGCGGACCCGCAGGAGCAGCACGGGCCGGTGCGCGTCCGACCACACCGTCTTGTGGATCCGGTAGCGGCCGCTCCTGCACGTGTTCGTCAGCTCGTAGAGCGGGACGCCCGGATGCGGGCGCACGACCCCGCACGTGGCGTCGCGCTTCTCCTCGGAGAAGAACCCGGCGCCGTCGGTGACGATGAGGCCCAGGTCGCGGATGTTGGCGAGGTCCGGGCGCGGGTAGTAGACCTCGTCCACGATCCCGTGCGAGAGCGTGAACCAGAGCGGGCTGTCGGCCGAGAGCGCCGTGCCCACGCCGTCCTTGGCCGCGGACGTCCACCGGGGCTCGATGCCCGGGGCCCCGAACGCCGTCGCCACGTCAGCCCCCCTTCCGGAAGTCGGGGTAGTCGGTCATCCCCCCGTCCACGAAGACGGTCGTGCCGGTGACGTAGCTCGCCGCGTCGGACACGAGGAACGTCACCATGTCCGCGACGTCGTCGGTCTCGCCGATCCGGGCGATCGGGATCTTGTCGAGCAGGTCGGCGCGCATCTTCGGGTCGGTCCAGACGTCCTTGTTGATGGGCGTCTTGATCGCACCGGGCGCCACGGCCAGGACGCGCACGCCGTGAGGCGCGGCCTCCTGCGCGAGCGTCTTCGTGAGCATGGAGAGGCCCGCCTTGGCGCTCGTATAGGCGCTGTAGCCCGTCCAGGCGATGACCTCGTGGACGGACGTGAGGTTGAGCACCGTGCCGCCGCCCGCGGGGACCATGCGCTTGAGCGCCTCGCTCGCGCAGTAGAACGCACCGAAGAGGTTGATCTCGAGCACGCGGCGCCAGGCGTCCAGGTCGGCCTCCCAGGCGAGGCTGCGCTGGCCGTCGATGCCCGCGTTGTTCACGAGGATGTCGAGGCCGCCCCACGCCTGGTCGATCTGCTGGAACATGGCGGCGACCTGGTCGGCCTTCGAGACGTCGGCCTGCACCGGGAGCGCCGTGCCCCCGCCCTTCTGGATGGCCTTCACCACCTCGTCCGTGGCATCGGGGTTGACCACCCAGTTGACCGCGACCTTCGCGCCGGACTGCGCGAGCGCGATGGCGATCGCCCTGCCGATCCCCGAGTTCGCACCCGTGACGAGTGCCCTTCGTCCGTCGAGACGTACCTCCATGATGCCTCCTGTTGGCGGGAGGATCGTCCTTACCCCGCGGATGTCGGCAAGGTGTCCTGGAACGGGCGGGAGGAAGAGAGGGCCCGAGGGCCCGCTCGTCCATTCCCGCGTCCCGTCACCGCCCCGAACCTGCGGGATGGCGACGACCCCGGCTCCATCCACGCCGGCGTGCCCGTCGGCTCCGGAGCCACGTCCGCTGCTCGATCGGGCGCGGCGGCTGATGCGGACGCGGCACTACAGCCCGCGGACGGAGGAAGCGTACCTCGGCTGGATCGGACGATTCCTCCGGCACCGGGGTGGGGCGCCCCTCGGCCGGCTCGGGCAGGAGGAGGCGGAGCGCTACCTGTCGTATCTCGCCAACGAGCGGCGGCTGGCCGCGAAGAGCCGCAACCAGGCCGGGTCCGCTCTGGTCTTCCTCCTGCGCGACGTGCTCGGCCTGGAGGGGGCGGACGGGCTGACGCGGGCGCGGGGCCCGTCGAGGAAGCCGAGCGTGCTGGAGCGCACGGAGGTGAGGCGCGTGCTCCGGGAGCTGTCCGGGGTGAAGCGCCTGGTGGCCTCGCTGCTGTACGGATCGGGCCTGAGGCTGGAGGAGTGCCTGAGCCTGAGGGTGAAGGACGTGAGCTTCGAGGCGGGCCAGATCACGGTGCGGGACGGCAAGGGATGGAAGGACCGCGTGACGGTGCTGCCGCACTACGCGGCGGAGGCCCTGAAGCGCCAGGTGCGGCGGGTGGACGAGCAGCACCGGCGGGACCGGGAGGCAGGAGGAGGTTGGGCCCGCCTGCCCGACGCGCTGGACCGGAAGTCGCCGCGGGCCGGCCACGAGCTGGCGTGGCAGTTCCTGATCCCCGCCGCCCGCCAGAGCCGGGATCCCGCGACGGGGCGGCTCGGCCGCTACCACCTGGACGCCAGCGCGGTGCAGCGGGCGGTGAAGGCCGCCGCACGAGCGTCGGGGATCCCGCGGACGATCACCTGCCACACCCTCCGCCACTCGTTCGCCACGCACCTGCTGCAGGACGGCTACGACATCCGGGTCGTGCAGGAGCTGCTCGGCCACAAGGACGTGCGCACCACGATGATCTACCTGCACGTGACGGACCAGAGGGGGTTCGGCGTGCGCAGCCCGCTGGATGCGGCGGTGGAGCGGTAGGGCGCGGAGAGACGCCGGCCGACGCGGGCGCCCCGGACCAACCCGGAACGGACGGACCCGACGCCCACCGCCGAGGAGTGAATCCGGTGCTATGCTGCCCTGTCCCGGCGCCGGCCCGGGGCTCGACTACGTCGCCTCCCCCACAGCCTAACCAGGAAGCACGGCAGTGCGTCCGGCCGGGCGGTGCGGGGCGTTCGCCGACTCAGCCCGCACCAACTAAGTTGCGGACGGTGCTGCCCAAAGGGAGGGGATGTGAGGGGGCGTGGGCAGGCTAGAACAGAGTTATGGAGCCGCCGGAGCGTCGAGTAGCTCGCCGGGCACGGCCCGCAACTTCAGGTTTCTTGAGGTAGGAGTCCGCGGTCTGACACTGACGGCGCCTCGTGTTCGCACTCCGGTCGGCGCGGCGCTCGCTTCGAAGCTCCGCCGCGCGACCTCGATCGGCTGCCCTCGAGATCTGAGTTCGTCGTCCAGGACCGCGCGCTGAGCGTCCGGATGTCGACCGAGCTCTTCGGGGTCGCCTTCGAAGGTGTTCGAGGCGCTGCCGGGGCGGCGTCCATAACACGCATTTGCTACTGCGCGACGTGCATGGCGCTTTCTCTTCCGTGCGTCGAGCTGCCGTGGGCTCGCGGTGGCGGTCAGCGGAGCAGTATGATGAGCGCGTGGTTCGGGCGCCTCAGCAGCGACGCTCGCGCAGTAGAAATGCAGGATCGTTAGGAAGCGACGGCTCAAGTGAGGGTGATCCACTGAGAAGCTCATGACGAACCCAAGTCCAGGTCCTGAAGAAGCAATCGCTCAGGGCCAGAAGCCCGGAGACGGAGAACCACAAACCTCGTCCTCCGCCGAGGGAGCCCCCGTAACGGGAAGACGACTGGCGCTTCGGGATCTCCGCCGGGAACTCAGCGATGAGGACCTGAAGAGCCCTGGTGTGCAGAAGATGCTGTTGGACGAGCTCGAACGAGCAGATTCAGACTGTGAGATTTTCCGGGCGTTCGAACCGCGGTTCCACGAGGCAGACAAGCGCGCCGCCGTCCTGTAAGAACGGGTCCGTACCCATACGGCGCTCGAGGTCATGTTCGGAGTCGGCGTCGGGATCGGGGGCGCCCTCATCGGCCTAGCACCTCTCTTCTGGAGCAAGCAACCCGAAGGTTATGTGGCCATTGGGCTCGGCATCATTCTCATGCTCGGCGCCACCATCGGGAGGGTCGTGAAGCGATGAGGCTCCAGATTCTTGGAATCGCCGACCGCGGGCAACCAAACCTCGAACGGTTGCAGATGAGCGTGCTGCAGCCCGCAAACCTGGGGTTCTACGTCGCGCTTCTGACGCATTATCAGCAGCCGACGGCGATTTCGAACGGGCAGCTTACAGCCTTCTGGTTTCCGAACCAACTGGTCAAACCTGGTGACACCATCGTCTTGTTCAGCGGAGCCGGTCAGGCTCAGCAACGGCTCGAGCAAAACGGCTCCACGACCTATTTCTACTACTGGGGTCTGCCGAACACGGTGTGGGCGCATCCGGCTGGATGTGCCATGGTCGTGGAGGCCGCAAACTGGGCTACGTCTCCCTACGGCGGTTAGACTGCTGGGTGTCGCTTCCTAACAAGGGTTTGAACCTGACGGGGTAGCCGGGGAGGTCGGACGGTTGTTCGGCTTGCACCTCACAACCGCCGGGGAGCATGTTGCTCCCGCAGGTTAAACCCAAAGTCGTTAGGCCGCGTGCCTGGATGTATTGGTGCGCCTGCAGCCGTGACGGTCTGCGACATTCAGGTGCAAGACCGGCGGTCCCTCGCGCCACTTTGTACATCTGGCGCCGTGCAGCGC
>JBJKSF010000022.1:0-27941 GCA_046704285.1 Longimicrobiales bacterium
ACGAGGACGTCAATCCGGCGGTGTCGGAGGCAGCGCGCGCCCTGGACCTGGATGTCGTGAGCGTCCACGAGATCGGACGGATGGGTGTCGCGTTCCCCGACGACGCCCAACTCCGCTTCGCAGCGACCGAGAAGCGTATCCTGGTCACGCGCAACCGCGACGACTTCATCCGACTCACCCGAGTCTTCTTCCAAGGCGGCGAGCCACATTTTGGCGTGCTCGTCATTCCGCACACACTGCCAAACAAGGACCCGGGCGGCATCGCGCGGGCGCTGAAGCGGTGGGATCTTGGCCGCCCTGTGGGTCACGGGCCCGAGCCGTACATCATCGACTTCCTCGGAGGCTGAAGGCCGATCGCCGCTGCCCCGGTGTCCTGCCCTTGTCCCTCAGCCGCCCTGCCCCCGATCCACCTCCTCCAGGAATGTCCCCACCGCGCCGAGCTTGGTGAGGACGTCGTCGATGTACCTGCGCTGCGCGCAGTCCGCGCGGCTCCGCCTCCCGCCGGGCAACAAAAAGGCCCGGGCCTCGCGGCCCGGGCCGATCATGGAGGCGGCGGGAGTCGAACCCGCGTCCGCGAATGGGTCCGGCGGAATCTCTACGTGCGTAGATCGCTGCTTGATCTCACTCCGGCCGGCGAGCGATCAACCGGACCCGGAGCCAGCCACCTGTGTTCTCGTCCTTCCGCGCGGCGGCGGTGCGGCAGGACCAGCCTGACTTGTCGTCGCTTCGGGAGCCGCCTCAGGCAGGCAACTCGAGAAACGGGCCGGTAAGAAGCTTACGCGGCCAGCGCCAGATTGGAGTTGGCAGCTATAGAGATTTCCCGAGGATTAACGAGGATCGAGACCTCGGCACGCAACTCCACGTTCTCCAGACACGTCGAAACCGTGACGCCCCCGTAGGGTGCTGCTCTCAAACAGCGGACTGCACCTCTATGCTACCCTCGCGCCCGATGCGCGGTCCAGGGTGCCGCTAGGCCCCGGGGCCGACCCAGGGCTACGGCGTCGCGGCTGCGGGCACCGCGCGGTCTCCGCCGGCCTCCCCCGTGAGCGCATCCAGCCGGTGCGCCTCCAGGTAGCCCTCCAGCAGGCGCTCGACCTCCTGGAGCGTGGTCGTCTGGAACAGCTCCGTGCGGAGCCGCCTGCCGTCCCGGAGGCCGTGCGCGTACCAGCCCAGGTGCTTGCGGAAGTCCACGATCGCGCGGCGTGGGTCGCGCTCGAAGGCGATCGCGTTGCGTGCGTGCTCCAGGCACACCTCGAAGCGCTCCTCCACGCCCGGCCGCTGCGGCTCCGGCGCACCGTCCAGCGCAGCCCGGGCTTCGGCGAAGATCCACGGGTTGCCGTGCGAGCCCCGCGCGATCATGACGCCCGCACAGCCGGTCTCGTCGCGCATGCGCCGGGCATCGGCCCCGGTCGCGATGTCGCCGTTGCCGATCACGGGGACCTCGAGCGCCTCCACCACGTCGCGGATCTCCGACCAACGCGCACGGCCGCCGTACATGTCGGCGCGGGTGCGCGGGTGCAGGCACACGGCCTGGGCTCCGGCGTCCTGGCAACGCAGTGCGATTCCCACCGGATTCCGCGTGCTCTCGTCGAAGCCGCTCCGGATCTTGGCCGTCGCCGGGAGCTTCGTCGCGCCGACGACGGCACTCAGGATCCGCTCCACGAGGTCGAGGTCGCGCAGGCACCCCGATCCCCCGTTGTGCTTGACGACCTTCTTCACCGGGCAGCCGAAGTTGACGTCGATGAAGTCCGGCTCGTAGACCTCGGCCACGAGGGCGGCCGCGTCGGCCATGCGCGAGGGGTCCGCGCCGAAGATCTGGATGCCGATGGGGCGCTCGGCATCGTCGAAGCGAAGGTATTTCCACGTGCGGGGGGTCCCCATGACGATCCCGGCGGCGCTCACGAACTCGCTCACCACGACGTCGGCGCCGAACCGGCGGCAGAGGCGCCGGAACGGAGACTCGCTCACCCCGGCCTGGGGAGCGAGGTAGAGGGGCGTACGGCCCTCTCGCAGCATGCGGATGGGATCGCTCATGGATGCTGGAAGGTACCGAGGCGCCGCCGTCGAGTGAACGCCCGCCGGGGAGCGGTGGACGACCGGCCGCTCGGAGACGTCCTTACTTGGGCATGGGCACCCGAGCATGTTAGCATAGTACGCTGTGCGACGGTGATGGATGGTCCGCCGCGCCTGTGACCTGTGACATTGAACCGATCTCTTCGGAGTGACAGAATGCGGCTACGGGAGCTGTTCACGGCCGAGGCCGTGAAGCTCGACCTCGAGTCGGAGACGAAAGACGATCTCCTGAAGGAGTTGGTGGCCCTGCTGGCCCTGGACGAAAAATCCGAGGCCATCCTCTTCAAGACCCTCAAGCGCCGCGAGAACCTGGGGTCGACCGGGATCGGGCGGGGGATCGCGATCCCCCACTGTCGCTCGCTCGTGGTGAACCGCCTGCGCCTCGCGTACGGCCGCAAGCCGTCAGGCGTCGATTTCAACGCCATCGACGGCGCACCGGTGCACAACTTCTTCCTCATCGTGGCGCCGCCCCTCGAGGTCTCGAACCAGTACCTCCCAGTCCTGGGCAAGATCGCGCAGTTCGCGAAGGATCCCGACGTCCCGGAGCAACTCCTGGACCTCGACGCTCCGGAAGCGTTCCTCGACCTGCTCGACCGGAAGGCCCCCTGACGGCGGTGGCGACGATCAACGCCGAGCTGACGCTCCTCCTGCAGATCCAGGACGCCAGGGCCAAGATCAAGGAGCTGCGGGCCGACACGGACCTGGGCAGGTTGGAGAGGGAGCACTTCGGCATCGACCCCGAGGAGGCGGCGGCACAGCTCGAGAAGCGGGTCGTGGAGCTCGAAGGCGAGCTCTCGCCCAATGTGCGGAGCCGCTACGCGCGCATCGCGGGACATCTGGACCGCGTCGTCGTGCCGGTGATCGCGGGCACCTGCTACGGATGCTTCGTGTCGATCCCGACCGCCACGGTCGGCGAGGGGGACCCGAACGCGATCCTCCAGACCTGCGAGCACTGCGGCCGGTTCCTGTACATCCTGAGCTGAGCGGCGGCGGCTTGCCGACGCGCCGCGCTACTTCGGCATGTACATCTTGCGGGCCGTGCTGACCCCGTCGACGGTGAGCTGCATGAAGTAGATGCCCGGGGCCACCGTGTGGCCCAGGCTATCCTTGCCGTCCCAGTACGCCTCGTAGCGTCCGGGCTGGCTGTACTGCAGGCGGAGGAGCTTGACGCTCTGGCCGCTGGGATGGTTCAGCGTGAAGGCGCTGGCGACGAACTGCTGGAGCACGTTGAAGATCTTCAGGGACACGACGACCGGCTGCTTCGTGACGAAGAGCGCCTCCTTCAGCACGAAGGGGATATTCGTCTCAGGCCGGAGCGGGTTGGGGTAGTTCTGCTCCAGCTGGAATTCCTTCCCCTGCTCTCCCTTGCCGGCCTTGCTCGCATCCTGGGCGGCGAGGGGCCGGGCTGCGCAGACGAGCAGAAGGACGGACAAGACGCCCAGCACGCGCCTCATCGAGACCTCCGCACAGCGGATCGTACCGTAGCCAATGGACCGATTGCGCTCCCATGCGTCGAACGACGGACGGGCGAAGCTCGCCCCGACTTGTTCATGATACTGATGAGTGCATCCAGGGGTCAAGCGACTCGTAGCCTCACTCGTGGCTCCTCGGTACTTGGATGCTCCGAATCGCCATCTCGTTGTCCTGAACTGCTTACGGCCCGTCATCGCGGTGGCGGAACGTCCCTCGTGTCACCCCGTCGGACCGTCACGCCTACACGATCAAGATACAGAAGAAGCGGGAGAAGGTGCCGCCGGCTCACCGGGAGCACCTCGCGGAAGTCCGTAGGGCCCAGCCCCCTGCGACCGCCGAGGACGCGGCCCACCTCCGTGGCCGCCCGCTCCAGCACCGCCGCGTCGAACAGGAGACCGTCTCCGACGGCCCGCAGTGCTCCCGAGCCCTCGAGGTGGCGCAGAAGGGCGCGCAGGTCCGCTCGCCCCGCGAGCTCCGGCGGCAATTCCTGAGCGCGGGGCGGTGCCAGGGCCGCCTCGGCGTACAACGCGCGGATCCGCCTGCAGGCATCCTCCTGCTCGTCCGCCAGGCGGGGACGGAACCCCGGCAAGCGGGCGCCTCCGTCGAGCAGCTCGAGGCTACCGCGCTCCGAGAGCTTGGAGAGCACCGCGTCCGCGAGCGGGCCGCCGCTCCACCCGGGCAGCGAGCCCCGCAGCACCTCGAGAGGAACGATCGGGCTGAGGGGATCGGCCCGATGGGCTCCGGCCACGGCATCGAGCATCCTCGTGGCGGCCTCCTCGACCAACGGGCCGGCCCACACCGTGCCTCCGGCGGCGACGCCTCCTCCCGCCTCGAGGGTTGCCAGCCCCGCCTCGACCTCCGCGGGGGTCCCTCCGGTCAGCACGGGGAGAGCGGCCCGCGCGACGCCCTTCCACCCGGCCAGCTCGGCAACAGCCGCCACCGCCGCCGCGCTCCCGGACGCGGGGCGCCGCACCGCCTCGAGAAGACGATCGAGCTCCCGGCGGGTCGAGGCGTCGAGTTGGCGTCGCTTGACCGGGGCGGGCTCCACCACCGTCCCGCCTCCCAGCGTCTCCACGGGCGAGTACGCGCGCAGGATCAGGCGGTCGCCGGCGCGCGCGACCGCGGGCGACTCCAGACGGAGCTGAACCCATCCCTCGTCACCCGGGCCCAGAGCGCCGTCCTCCAGGAGGGCGCACCGGGCCATCATCTCCCCGGTGCCGAGCAGGACCCGGACCCGCTGGTTGTGCGCCAGGCTCCACCTGCCGTCCTCGAGGACCCGGACCCGGGCCGTGAGCATCCATGCCTCGGTCCATGCGCCCTCCGTCACCAGCACGCAGCCGCGCTCCAGCGCGTGGCGATCGACGCCGGACCCCGCGAGGGCCACCGCGGTACGGTCGCCGGCGGCCGCGCGTGCCAGGTCCCGCCCGTGCACCTGCAGCCCGCGGATGCGCGCCTCGATTCCTCCGGGGAGGAGACGTGCACGGGCGCCGGCCTCCAGGACGCCGCTCCACAGCGTGCCCGTGACCACCGTGCCCGTGCCCTGCACCGTGAACACCCTGTCCACCGGGAGGCGCGCGAGGTCCTCCGTGCGCCGCCTCGCGCGGGCGCGCTCGCCGGCTGCCGCCAGGGACCGCCTGAGGGCGTCGAGGCCCTCGCCCGTGGCGACCGACGTGGGGATCCGCGCGGCTTCCGCGTATGGCGTCGCCGCCAGGAGCTCGGCCACCTCCCCGTCGACCAGGGCCAGCCACTCGGCGTCGACGAGGTCGACCTTGGTCAGCGCGACCACGAGCTGCGGGACGCCCAGGAGCTCGACGATGGCGAGGTGCTCGCGCGTCTGGGGCATGACGCCCTCGTCCGCCGCCACCACGAGAAGGACGACGTCCATGCCGGAGGCACCGGCCACCATCGTTCGCACGAAGTCCTCGTGGCCCGGCACGTCCACCACGCCGAGATGCCCGCCGTCCCCGAGCGGGAGCTCGGCGAACCCGAGGTCGATCGTGATGCCGCGTGCCTTCTCCTCCTTCAGCCGGTCGGTGTCCGCCCCCGTGAGCGCCCGCACCAGGGCGCTCTTGCCGTGGTCGATGTGTCCGGCCGTTCCCAGGATCGCGCCCGGCTCGGTGATCACGCCCTGTCCTCCTGGGGGAGGAGATCGCCCAGGAAGGGAATGGAGCGCAGGGGCCTGGAGGCGACGTGGTAGGTCACGAACTCCGACAGCAGGGCGAGGTGCGCCCTGGCGTGCGTGATGGGGCTGGAGACGTCTCCTTCGAGCAGACGTGCCAGCTGGCGGCGCGCGCCCGGCCCCACGCGCGGTCCCGCGGCGCCCTCGCAGCACGCCGCGCAGCGCACCCCGCCCGCGGCCAGGTCGAAGCGGCCCTCCTCCCCGTCCCCGAGCGGACGCCCGCAGTGCACGCACGGGTCGAGCTGAGGGGCGAAGCCGAACGCCTCCACCACCTGCCAGAGCCCTGCGAGGCAGGCGCTGGGCACGAGCGGGGAGTCCACCTCGGAGAGGGCGTCGAGCGCCGACTCCAGCGCGCGGAACAGGTCAGGATGAGGCTCCTCGTGGTCCGCGTGGGAGAGGACCAGCTCGGCGACGGCCGACGCGCCCGCGAAGCGCAGCACGTCGGCGCCCAGGTCGGCCCGCAGCCGCGTGCACGAGAAGTCCTTCATCGTCTGCAGATCGCGGTGCGGCCTCACGTAGACCGTGAGGTCCCCCGACGCGAAGGTCGCCAGCGTCGTGCTGCCCTTGCCCGTGCGGCTCCGGACTCCCCGGGCCACGACCCCCATCAGCCCCCGGTCGTCGGTATAGAACCTCAGGACGCGGCTCGTCTCCCCGAACGGGTAGGCCCGCAGGAGGACCGCCCGGGTCGTGACCGGTGCCACGTCATCCCCGCAGGCGGCCCAGGAGCGCGCGGCGCTGCTCCGCGTAGCGCGTGCGCTGCTCGTCGGTGGGGGACTCCAGCGCGTCGAACGTCTCGTCGAGACGGGCGATCTCCCGGAGCAGGGCCTCCCGGTCCTGCGGCGGCCCGTCTCCGGCGGGCGTGCCTGCCGGAGACGGCTTGCCGCCCGACTTGTAGAGCGCCCTGAGGCCGAAGCCCGTGAGGAGGAGCGCGAGGATCACCGCCACCCACCGCACCGGCGGAAGGCGGGGAGCCGGTGCCCGCTTCAGGCCGACCACCACGTCGTGCAGGTTGCGTCCGACGAAATGGCGGTAGTTTGCCCCGGGCTCCAGCTCCACGTCGTCCTCGACCTGCAGGCCGGTCACGCCGATGGGTGGCGCCGGCTCCCGGACCAGCACCTCCATGGTGGACGTGAGCCCCGGCATCGGCACGGTGAGGAACGGATCGGGGACGTCGTAGCGCATCACGAAGACCCTGAGGCCGGGCGGGAGCGGAGCGCGTACGACGACGGTGTCGCCATGGAACGTCGCCGCGTCGAGCGCGAAGCCCGTCTGGCCGAGCCTGAAGTCGCTGCCCTCGGACGGGAGTGGGTAGCGCCACACGACGCCGTCCTTCCGCGCCGTCAGCGTCCGGGTCGCCTTGTTGTCCACCTCGATGAGGTCCGTGACCCTCCACCCCCGGCCGGTGCTGTCCTTCTCCACGAAGAGGTTGCGGACCTTGATGGGCAGCGCTACGCCGCCGGCCGCGACCATCGTCGTGTCGTACGTGTGGATCTGGTAGAGCGAGTCCAGCTGGATGGGCAGGGTGATCGGTGTCCCGAAGTACAGCACGCCGTCGTGCATGATGGCGGCGAAGTAGAGGTCACCCGCGGCGGAGTCGGGAACCGTCGGCAGGTGGAACGTGAAGGTCCCGGTCCGGCCGAGCCTCACGGAGTCGACCGGGCCCTGGTACTTCGGCGACAGGTGGTGGAGGATGACTCGTCCGTGGGTCAGGGGCTCGTTGCCCACGTACACC
This sequence comes from Longimicrobiales bacterium, assembly GCA_046704285.1. Lineage (GTDB taxonomy): Bacteria > Gemmatimonadota > Gemmatimonadetes > Longimicrobiales > Gaopeijiaceae > SZUA-318. The sequence continues at coordinate 7,458 of JBJKSF010000022.1, forward strand.
TTCCCGTGCATCACGGGGTGGGCCAGGACCTGGGCCTGCGCAGCTCCCGGAAGCAGGACGGCTCCGCCGAAGGCGATCTGGAGGAGGAGGGCGAGCGAGCCGACGCCTCGCGCGAGCCGGCCGGGCCCGCGGACGAGACGGCTGACGCCCTCAGGGCATGAAGCGTCCAAAGTCCTCGGGATCGAGCTTGCGCAGATGCTCCTTGAGCTCCTCCGGCCCCATGCTCTGGGAGTCGGCCGCCCGAGGGACGTCTCCTTCGCTGGCCGGGGCCTCTTCGTCTTCGCTGATCTCGACGGAGGCGGACTGCAGGAGTCCGTCCTCGGCGAAGATGCGCGCGTCCGTACGGAGCGCCACCGCGATGGAATCCGAGGGACGGGCGTCGAGGGAGATGACCTGGCCGTTCCGGTGGACGATGAGCTCTGCATAGTACGTGCTCTTCTCCACGCGCGTGATGATGACCCGGTGCAGGCTGCCCCCGAGCCCCTTGAGAACGGAGACGAGGAGATCGTGCGTCAGCGGCCTCGAGAACTCCATGTCAGCGAGCTGCATGGCGATCGCGCTCGCCTCCCCCGGACCGATCCAGATCGGGAGCACCCGGTCGCCACCCAGCTCTTGCAGGATGACCACCGGCGTGTTGTTCGAGCGGTCGAGCCCGAGGCTCTGAACCCTGACCTCCACCAGCAACGCGAGGACTCCGGACGAGAGATGCCGCCAGGGGCGCTGCCGCCCCGCACTCCCTCACCAGTACTCCCGAAGTGCCCGCGGGTTCGATCCGTCTCAAGCGCCCACGGCGGTCTTCAGGTCGCCCGTCATGTCCGTGCGCTCCCACCCGAACAGCCCGTCCCGTGGCTCGCGGCCGAAATGGCCGTAGCTCGCGGTGGCCGCGAAGACGGGCCGGGTCAGCCCGAGCCGCTCGATGATCGCGCGAGGGCGGAAGTCGAACACGTCGCGCAGGGCGGTTGCGAGCTTCGCGTCGGGGACGGCTCCCGTCCCGAACGTATCCACGTGGATGGAGACCGGCTCCGGCACTCCGATCGCGTAGGCGATCTGGAGCTCGCACCTGCGGGCCAGCCCGGCGGCCACCACGTTCTTCGCCGCCCATCGCGCGGCGTACGCGCCGGAGCGGTCCACCTTCGTGGCGTCCTTCCCGCTGAACGCCCCGCCTCCGTGGCGCCCCATTCCGCCGTACGTGTCGACGATGATCTTGCGACCGGTGAGCCCGGCGTCGCCGTGGGGCCCGCCGATGACGAAGCGCCCCGTGGGGTTGATGTGCATGATGCACGAGGCCGGATCGTACAGCTCCTCGGGGAGCACGGCCGCCACGACCCGATCGAGGACGCACTCCACGAGGTCCTCGCGGGAGACGTCCTCGGCGTGCTGCGTGCTCACCACCACCGTGTGCACGCGCACCGGGCGGTCGCCCTCGTACTCCACCGTCACCTGCGACTTGCCGTCGGGCCGCAGCCAGGGGGCGCTCCCGCTCTTGCGCACCTCGGCGAGCCGTCGGGTGATGCGGTGGGCGAAGACGATCGGGGCCGGCATCAGCTCCGCCGTCTCGTCCGTGGCGTACCCGAACATCATGCCCTGGTCGCCCGCTCCACCCGTGTCCACGCCCATCGCGATGTCGGGCGACTGACGGTCCAGGCTCGTGAGGACGGCGCACGTGGACGCGTCGATGCCGTAGGCCGCGTTCGTGTAGCCGATCCCGTGCAGCACGCCGCGCACCACGTCGGGCACGTGCACGTACCCGGTGGTCGTCACTTCGCCGGCGACGATCGCCATCCCGGTCGTGACCAGAGTCTCGCAGGCCACGCGCGAGTTCGGGTCCTCGGCCAGCAGATGGTCCAGCACGGCGTCGGAGATCTGGTCGGCGATCTTGTCGGGGTGGCCTTCGGTGACGGACTCCGACGTGAACAGGGTGCCGCTCAAGGTGACTTCCTCGTTGCGGGGTTCGGAAGGAGGGGCGCCGAACGGTATCGGGTCAGGTGGGCAGCGACAAGTTCCAACGGCCGGAGAACACCTTCAGATCGACGGAGTTGCCGATCCCCTCGACCAGGCAGCGGGTCACGTCCGCGACGGTGGGAGCGGAGAGCGCCTTGCGGGCGGCGCGGCGCGCGTCCTCGACGCGCACGCTGCGCACGAGCTCCTTGATCTCGGGAAGCGACGGCCAGGCCATCGACATGGTCATGATGTCGAGCCCGAGGAAGAGGAACGCCCCGAGGGGGTTGGCGGCCAGCTCGCCGCACACGCTCACCTCGATGCCGGCCGCGCGCGCCACCCTCGAGACCTGGTGGAGCTGGCGCACGACCGCCGGGTGGAACGGGTTGTAGAGGCTGGAGAGGCGGGTATTGGTCCGGTCCACGGCCAGCGTGTACTGGACCAGGTCGTTGGTGCCGATCGAGAAGAAGTCGCAGAACGGCGCCAGCTCGGCCGCGCTCAGCGCGGCGGCCGGCGTCTCGATCATGATGCCCAGCTTGTAGCCGGAGTTGTACCGGATACCCTCCTTCTTGAGGCCCTCCTCCTCCTCCTCGAGCAGCGCACGCACGCGCCGGACCTCGTCCACGTCGTTGACAAGGGGCACCATGATGCGGATGTCGCCGTGGGCCGTCGCCCGCAGCAGCGCGCGCAGCTGCGTGCGGAAGAACTCGGGCTCGTCGAGACACACCCGGATCGAGCGCCACCCCAGGAACGGGTTCTCCTCCTGGGGCATGTGCAGGAACATGGGGAACTTGTCTCCGCCCAGGTCGAAGGTGCGGATGCAGACCGCGCTGTCCGGGAAGACCTCGGCGACCGTGCGGTACGCGTGGTACTGCTCCTCCTCGCCCGGCATGAGGTTGCGGCCCACCACGAGGAACTCGGTACGGAAGAGGCCGATGCCCTCCGCGCCGTGCGCCCTCGCCTGCTCGGCCTCCACCGGGAGGTCCAGGTTCGCCCGCAGCGCGACGGGCTGGCCGTCGGAGGTGACGGACTCCTCCTCGGCGATGACCGCGATCTCCTTCTCCCAGACGAGGTTGCGCCGCATGCGCTCGCGGAACGCCGCACGGTGCGACTCGTCCGGGTCCAAGACGACGCGGCCGATACGCCCGTCCAGGATGGCTTCCTGCCCTTCCACCGCGACCTGCGACACCCGGCCGAGTCCCACCACCGCGGGGATCTCGAGGGAGCGGACCAGGATGGCCCAGTGCGCCGTTCGCGTGCCCAGGTCGGTCGCGATGCCCAGGACCGTGGACGGGTCCATCTGCACGGCCAGGCTCGGCGTGAGGTTCTTCGCGACCACGATGACGCCCTCCGCCCGGGACGCCAGGTCGGAGGGATCGTTGGAGCCCAGGAGCCGGTGGAGCACGCGGATCATCACGTCCTCCACGTCGTTGAGCCGGTCCATGACCATGGGGTGCGAGGTCCGGCTCCACATCGCCTGCAGCTCGAGCATGCGCCACTCGAACGCGCGCGCCGCGGTCAGGCGGTTCTCCTCGATGTAGCGCACCGTGCCGTCCACGACCATGCCGTCGTCGAGGATGAGGAGCTGCGGCTCGAAGATACGAGCCTCCACGGGGCCGAGGCGCTGCTCGGTGCTCGCCTGCATCTCCCGGATGCGCTCCTTCGCCCACGCGCGCGCCTCGTGGAAGTGCTCGATCTCGCCCGCGACTTCCGACGGAGCGACGGTGCGGTGGGGTGCGGAGGGCACGCCCCAGTCCAGCGAGAAGACCGTTCCGGAGGCGATCCCTTCCGAGGCCGGCGAGCCGTCGAGAACGATGGACACGGGGCTCATGTCTCGTCGAAGCCGCGGCCGACGAGGTCGGCGAGAGCGTCGAGAGCGCCGGCGGCGTCCTCGCCCCGGGCGACGAGCCGCAGCGTGCTGCCCTGCTCCGCCGCCAGCATGAGGACGCCCATGATGCTCTTTCCGTTCACCTCGAGCCCGTCCTTGGACACCATGATCTCGCACGGGAAGCTGCCCGCCACCTTCACGAACTCCGCGGCGGGACGCGCGTGCATGCCCGCCCGGTTCACGATCCGCACCTCCTTCTCGAGCCGAGGCTCTTCGCTCATGTGACCAGTCCCCAGGTCGCGAGGAACGCCACGGCGGTGACGACAGCCACGGCGGCCGGGCGCCACAAGCGGTGTCCTCCGAGGAGGCCGCACACGAAAGCCCCGACCGAGAGCACTCCCCACAGGACGCCCGCGTCTCCGAGGCTGCCCAGTCCGGCCACCAGGGTGCCCACCACCAGACCCAGGAGCGTCGCCGCGAGGACGCGGAGGCGCTCCGTCCAGACGTTCAACCTGGAGGCCACGAGGTGACGGGCCACCTCCCGCCCCTCCCTCAACCCCGCCCGGAATCCCCAGATCCGAAGGAGGATGTGGCCTGCGTTGTACAGCACGAGGAAGAGCGCCACGGCGAGCCATGCGGGCGCGCTCAACCATACCGCCGCGAGCGACACCAGGGAAACCAGCGGTAGCCACGACGCCCACACCAGAGAGTCCCCGAGGCTGCCCAGAGGGCCCCGCACGGCGACCTTGAAGCGGCGGATCGTCTCGTCGTCCTCCCCGTCCGCCTCCATGCGGATCGCGGCGCCCAGCGCCACGTCCGCCATGTAGGGATGGGCATTGAAGTGCTCGAGGTGCCGCCGGAGGGCCGCGTCCATACGCTCCGCGTCATCCTTGAACAGGAGGCGCAGCACCGGAAGCATCGCGAACGCGAAGCCCGATCCCAGCATCGTGCGGTAGTTCCAGGAGCCCTGGATCAGGAAGGAGCGCGCGAACGCGGAGCGCAGCGGCCGTCCGGGCAGCGCAACGCTCACAGGAGCCTCATCCACAGAAGCCCCACCGCCAGCCCGGCCGTGAACATCACCCGTCGACGGTGGAATCCCCCCAGGCTGCGCAGGAGGATCCCGCACGAGACCGCCGCACCGACGAGCAGCAGTCCCAGCGAGTCGGGTGCGGGAAGCGGCCAGGACGGAGACGCGGCCGCCACGGTAGCCCGCCCGACCAGGATTCCGGAGAGCGTGACCAGCGCGCCCCGCACGAAGTCCAGCGAGAGCGCCAGCAGGTGGGAGGACGTGACCCGCCCGAGGCTCGCAGAGGGCCCGCTGGGCTCGACGATCAAGCGCCCGTTGAGCCGGCGCAGCTCGGTGATCGTCCATCCGCCGAGGTGTCCCCAGATCAGGCCCACCGCGATCGCGATCGTCATCGCTCCGGCGCCGACCATGCCGGCGGCCGAGGCCACCGTGACGACCGTGGCCGTGGCCCCCTCGGGAAAGCGGGCTCCACCGACGGGGAACGACACGAGCAGGTAGAGCTCCAGCAGGGCCCCGAGGAACAGACCCTGCTCGGGGTTGCCCAGGACCCACCCCGCCACGGTGCCGGCCACCAGCGGTCGCGAAAGCATGAACTGGCCCGCCGAGGTGGCGTCGAGCGCCAGGATGCCGCCGACCAGCGCGAGCAGGGCCAGCGTCGCGGCGTCCATCAGGAGCCCAGGATCGCCTGGAGATCGACCCGGTGCGAGTCGGGCAGCTCCTGGGCGGACAGGACCGCTCCCTCCGCCTGCAGCTCCCGCAGGGCCTCACGATCCGCGACCGTGAGGTGCAGGTAGGGGAGCACCTGCGTGCGCTCGGCGCTGTGATGGAGGCCGCCGACGTTGACCTTCGCGCCGCGCAGGAGGCCCCCGCGCCCGAGGCGGAGCATGGACGACACGTCCCGCGTGAGCAGCACCGTGCGCTCGGGACCGCCGCGCCATTCCTCGAGGCGCCCCCGCCCGTCCTCCACCGTGACGAACACGGCGTCCACGCCCCCGGTCCCCATGCGATACAGGTCCTGCTCCCATCCGCTCGCCGCGGCGAGGTCGTCGTCCACGACCACGTAGCGGGCCGGCGCGACCGCGCTCCCCCATCCGAGCACGACCTGTCCGTGGATGAGTCGCTCGTCGATGCGATAGAGTACGATCGGCACGGCGGCCTCGGCGGCGTCAGCGGGAGGGCTGGAGGTCCAGGATCCCCTCCCGTCCCTTGCTCACGAGCCTGGGAACGAGGTCGTTCAGGGGGAGATTCCGGTGGAAGACGAAATCCAGGAGAACCGGCAGGTTCACGCCGCACACCACGGCGCGCTCTCCTGCGTTGCGACAGGAGCCGAACGCCGCCATCGCACAGCTCCCGGACCCGAGGTCCGCGAAGACCACGACGGGCCCGTCCTGGGCGAGCGCTTCCAGCTCCCTTGCGAGGTCCTGCGGCGTGCGGTCGTCGTTGCTGAGCGGGATCAACGCGTCGGCGGCGTTCCCGGCGATCTTGCGCACCGCGTCGACCAGGCCCGCGGCCATGGTTCCATGGGCTACGACCACGCCCCGCACCGGAGTGACCTCACTCATGGTCCTGCTCGAGGTACTCGCTCACGGGGTGAACGTACTCCCTGGCGGGACGCATGTACTCTCGGAGCGCACGGTCGAAGGCCTCGGCGGAATTCACCCCGGCGTACTTGAGGAGATGGTTCATCGCCACGACCTCGGAGATGACCGTGATGTTCTTTCCCGGGTTCAGAGGGACCGTGACCCGCGGGATCTTCACCTCGAGGATCTCGACCTCGTCCTCCTCGAGCCCCGTGCGCGCATACGCCCTCTGGGAGTGCCAGAACTCGAGCTGGACCACGACCTCGATGCGCTTCTGCTGGCGGATCGCGCGCACGCCGAACAGGGCCGGGATGTCGATGATGCCGACGCCGCGGATCTCCATGTGGTGATGCTGGAGCTCGTGACCGCGTCCTATGAGGATGCCGCTGCCCTGCCTCGAGGCGATCACCACGTCGTCCGCCACCAGCCGGTGCCCGCGCTCGACGAGATCCAGCACGCACTCGCTCTTGCCGACGCCGCTCTCCCCCACGAACAGGAGGCCCACCCCGAACACGTCGGCGAGCGAGCCGTGCAGCGTCGTGGTGGGCGCCAGCGTGATCTCCAGGAACGGCTTCAGGCGGCGATAGAACGACTTCGTGCTGAGGGCGGTGCGGATCACGGGCACGCCGTGCTCCCGGGCCGCGGACAGGAAGAAGTCGGGCACGACCTGGCCCTTCGTGACGAAGACCGCGGGCACCGCGAACCCGAACAGGGTGGCGACACGCAGGCGCCCTTCGGCCGGATCCAGGGTCCCGAGATAGGTCATCTCCGTCTCGCCGAAGACCCACATGCGACCGTCCGGCACGCGCGCCGTGTAGCCGGCGAGCGCGAGACCGGGGCTCGTGATGTCCGCGTCCAGCGCGACGGCGGTCAGGGACACCTCGGGATCCAGAAGCTCGAGGCTCAGGGCCTCGCGCTTGACGTCGAGGATCTCCTGGACCGTGATGCCCCGGCTCGCCGTCGAGCCCGGGGTGTCGGGAGGGTCGTTCAGGGGGGACACGGGTGGGCGCTCAGTCGCTCGCGAGCCCTCCGGCGAGGCGCGGGCCCTGGTGGTCCTTCCGCTGGCCACGCCGGCGCCGGAGGATGCGGCGCAGCCGATCGACGACCTGGTCCAGGGCGGCGCGGAACTCGTCTCCCTCCCCCGTCGCTACGACGGGGTCGCCGCGGTCGATCGAGAGGATCACCTCCACCCGACGCAGGTGCTTCTCCTCCTCGTAGACCACCTCGGCGGCGGCCACGTCGGGATCGTAGCGGGTGAGGCCCGAAATCTGTTCCTGGGTGCGCTCGCGGGTGGAATCTGGAATCTCACAGTGTCTTGCGGAGATCTGGATTCTCAAGTGTGCCTCCCTGGAGGAACCCTCTGTAAAGGTGAAAGTTACTCGGGACTGCAGGCCGCGACCACCCGGCCGAGAGCGGCTTCGACTGCGTCGGCCGAGGCGTCCCACGAGAAGGACTCGGCGAAGCGCCGGGCGCCCCGCCCGAGATCGGCGCGCAGCCGGGCGTCGCGGATGATCTCACCGATGCGAGCCGCCAGCGCGTCCACGTCGCCGTGGGGAACCAGGAACCCGCTCTGGCCGTCCCGCACGGACTCGCGCAGCCCGGGAGAGTCGCTCGCGACCGTCGGCGTCCCGCACGCCGCCGCCTCGAGGTCCGCGATGCCCCATCCCTCCTTGGGCGAGGTGAGCACGTGGACCCAGGAGCGGCGGAAGAGCTCGACCTTGCGCTCGTCGTCCACGAACCCCTCGAAGCTGACGCGGTCGTCGATGCCCAGGTGCGACGCCAGGCGCCGCAGCGCGCCGAGGTGGTCGCCCCTGCCTCCGACGACCAGCTGCGCGTCGAGCCCCTCGCGCGCGAGCCGCGCCATGGCCCGCAGGATCAAGTCCACGCGCTTGTACCTCTTCACGCGTCCCAGGTACAGCACGGTGGGCCGCTCCCAGCGCCGTCCGTCCGGTGGAGGCGTGCAGCGCAGGACGTCGATCCCGTTCGGGATCACCTCGATGCGGTCGGCGCTCATGCCGCGCCGCACGAGATCCTCTCTGGTGCTGGCGGAGATCGCGATCGTGGGCAGCTTCCGGAACACCCACGGGATGGGCCGCTCGAGGATCCAGGTCCCCGCCGCCACGGGCAGCGAGGCCTCCCGGAAGGCCGTGGCCCCGAAGAGATGGTGCACCAGAAGCACCACCGGCTCACGAGTCCAGTACGGAGCGAAGACCGGGACCTTGTTGAGGTCCTCGACCACGACGTCGAACCTCCGCCCCGCGAGCGCCCGCTTGCGGTACAGGGGCGCCGCCAGCGAGAACGTGTAGCGGTGGCCGGTCCGGTGGACCTCGATGCCGTCGAGGCTGGCCCTGCGCGGCGAGCCTCTCCATCCCGAGGCGAGCAGCGTGACCCGGTGACCGCGCTGGGCGAGCCGTCCGAAGATCTCGTGGAGATGCGTCTCGGCTCCTCCGGCCTGCGGGTTCTCCCGGTCCAGCCAGTTGATGACCAGGATGTCGAGCGGGCGGCTCACTCCGGCCTTCCGGGAAGGGACTTGTAGAGCGCGTCCAGGACTCCGTTCACGAACCGCGGCGAATCCGGGCCGCCGTAGGCCTCGGCGAGCCGGATGGCTTCCTGGATCGACACCTTCGGGGGCACGTCCTCCACGTACAGGATCTCGGCCGCGGCCGTGCGCAGGATCGCGCGATCCAGCGTGGAGAGCCGCTCCAGACGCCAGTTCTCGAGCGCCTGCTGCAGCGCGGCGTCGATGTCGCCCAGGTGCTCGTCCAGGAGCCCGAGCACGGAGCGCACGTAGGGCAGCCGTCTGGGCGCCATGCGGCGCGTGGCCAGGGCCGCGGCCAGAGCGTCCCGGAGCGAGCCGGCGTCGAGCGCGGCTTCCCACTGGTACTGGATCTGGACGATCCACGCGCGGGCCCGGCTGCGATCGATGCGCTCCGCGCGCCGCAACGCCCCCGCTTCGGTCAAGTCGCTTCCCTCAGGCTGCGGTAGAGCCCGACCATCTCGAGGACGCCCAGGGCGACCTCGTAGCCCTTGTTCGAGGTCCCGCTACCGGAGCGGGCGAGCGCCTGGGCGAGATCCTCCGTGGTGAGCACGCCGAAGGCGATCGGAACGGCCGACGCGCGGGCGACGGCCCCCAGCCCCGAGCTGGCCTCCTGCGCGACGTACTCGAAGTGGGGCGTCTCGCCGCGGATGACGCACCCCAGTGCGACCAGGGCGTCGTGCCGTCCGGCCGCGACGACGCGCGCGGCCGCCTGGGGCAGCTCCCACGCGCCGGGCACCCGGTAGACGTCGACCGCGTCGTCGTCCGCGCCGTGCTCCCGCAGGCACGCCAGCGCTCCTTCCAGCAGCCGGGACGTTACGTCCTCGTGGAATCGCGACACGAGCAGCGCGACGCGCACTCCGACCGCGCTGACGCGGCCGCGCCGGGACCCCCCCGGGGACCCCTCGGAGCTCACAGGATGTGTCCCAGCTTGATGCGCTTCGTGTCGAGGTAGCGGGAGTTGTGCTCGCCCGGCTCGACCTTCAGGGGCTCACGGCCGGTGATCTCGATGTCGTAGCCGTCGAGGCCGACGATCTTGCGGGGATTGTTCGTGAGCAGCCGGACCGAGTGCAGCCCGAGGTCGAGCAGGATCTGGGCGCCGATCCCGTAGTCGCGCAGGTCGGGCTTGAAGCCGAGATGCTCGTTCGCCTCCACGGTGTCCATCCCCTGATCCTGAAGCGCGTACGCCCTGAGCTTGTTGCCCAGGCCGATGCCGCGTCCCTCCTGCCTCAGGTAGACGAGCGCGCCGAGGCCCTCCTGCTGGATGCGCTGCATCGCCGCCGCGAGCTGCTCCCCGCAGTCGCAGCGCTGCGAGCCGAAGACGTCGCCGGTGAGGCACTCCGAGTGCATGCGCACCAGGACGTTGGCCTTTCCGGTCAGGTCTCCCTTGACGAGCGCCAGGTGCTCGCGCCCGTCCACCACGCTCTCGTAGCCGATCACCTTGAACGGGCCCGCCTCCGTCGGGAGGTCCGCCTCGGCGATGCGGCGCACGAGGCGCGTCTTCGTGAGACGGTACGCGACGAGCTGTGCGACGGTGATGAACCTGAGCCCATGCTCCCGCGCGAAGACCTCGAGTTCGGGACGACGCGCCATCGTTCCGTCGGGGTTCAGGATCTCGCAGATGACGCCGGCGGGGGGGAAGCCCGCCAGGCGGGCCAGGTCCACGGCCGCCTCGGTCTGCCCCACGCGCCGGAGCACCCCGCCGCGCTTCGCGCGCAGCGGGAAGATGTGACCCGGGCGGCGCAGGTCCGCGGGCTTCGTGTCCGGATCCAGCAGGATCTGCACGGTGCGCGCCCGGTCGTGGGCGCTGATCCCCGTGGTGACACCCAAGCGGCGGTGGCCGTCGACCGTCACCGTGAACGCCGTCCCCTGGGGATCGGTGTTCGTCTCCGTCTGCGGCGGGAGCTCCAGCTCGTCGGCGCGCTCCTCGGTCAGGGGTACGCAGATGAGGCCGCGGCCGAAGCGCGTCATGAAGTTGATGTGATCGGGCGTGACGGCCGCCGCCGCGAGCACCAGGTCCCCTTCGTTCTCCCGGTCCTCGTCGTCCGCCACGATGACCATCCGTCCCTGGCGGATGTCCTCGATGGCGTCCTCGACACGGTCGAATGGCATGTTGTGCGCCTCTCTTTCAGCCCTGGCGGGTCGCGAGGATCTTACCCACGTACTTTCCGATCAGGTCCCCCTCCACGTTCACGGGGTCGCCGGGGCGGAGCGCGCCCAGGTTCGTGTGCTCCCAGGTGTAGGGGATGATGCCGATGCGGCACACGTCCCCGTCCAGGAAGTCGCTCACCGTGAGGCTCACGCCGTTCAGGCACAGCGAGCCGTGGAGGATCGTCGTGGCGGCGACGTCCGAAGGGATCCTGAAGTCCATCAGCCAGTACTCTCCGTCCTTCGCGACCCGCTCGACATGAGCGATACCATCCACATGTCCCTGAACGAGATGGCCGTCCAGATTCGAGTCGAGTGTCATGGCGCGCTCGAGGTTCACTCGGGTGCCCTCCCCGTAGCGGCCCGCGATCGTACGCGCCAGCGTCGTCCCGATGACGTCGACCGCGAACGCGTCCGCGTCGACGCCGACGGCCGTGAGACAGGCGCCGTCGACCGCCACCGAGCCTCCCGAGGCCAGGCCGCGCGCGAGCTCCGGCGCCTCGATGACGAAGCGGCGGGTGGTGTCGCGGTCCTCCGCCGACCGGATCCGCCCGGTGGCCTCGATGATTCCCGTGAACATCAGCCTTCCTCCTGCGGGCTCCGCCGGTCGAGGACCAGGAGCACGTCCCTCCCGAAGCGCTCGGGTGGAAGCACCGGTTCGAACCGGCCCCGCTCGATGCGTGCGGCCCCGCTCGGGAAGGCGGGCAGGGCCTCCTCGCCCAGCGTGAACGGGGCGATGAACAGGTAGATCCGTTGGGCGCGTCCCTCCGCGAGCAACGAAGCGGCGAGCCGGGCTCCCCCCTCGCACAGGATGGAGCGGATTCCCGTCTCCCAACAGACGTCGAAGACGGCTTCCAGGTCCAGCCCCCCGCTCGCGACCGTGGGCACCGGGTGCACGAGGGCTCCGGCCCCCGTGAGCCGCGCCACGTCGTGCTGCGCGGCCTCCCGCCCGACGAACACGTGCGCGGGAGCCTCCTCCACGCCGCTCAGGACGGCGGCGTCTTCCGGGAGGGCCGCGGAGGGGTCGAGCACGATCCGCCTGGGGGCGATCCGCCCGGGAGGGGCCAGGCGAACGGTGAGCTTCGGGTCGTCGGCGCGGATGGTCCCCGCCCCGACCATGATCGCGTCGAAGCCGCTCCGGAGCCGGTGCGCCTCCGCCAGGGCGGCGGGGCCGGTGATCGGAGTGCGTGCGCCCGGGGTCCGGGCGATGCGCGCGTCGAGGGTCATCGCCAGCTTGAGGGCCACGAAGGGTGTCCGGTGCGCCGACGTGTGGAAGAAGGCGGGGTTCTCGGCACTGCCGGTCCGCTCGTCCCAGACCGGCCCCAGCACCTCCACACCCCGCGCGCGCAGCGTCTCGCCCCCTCCTCCCGACTGCGCGCCCGGGTCGCGCACCGCGAACACCACGCGCGCCACTCCGGCCGCCAGCAGCGCCTCCGTGCACGGAGGCGTGCGCCCGTAGTGGTTGCACGGCTCCAGCGTGACGTAGGCCGTGGCCCCACGCGCCCGTGCGCCCGCCGCCTCGAGCGCCACGACCTCGGCGTGCGGGCCGCCCAACTCCCCGTGGTACCCTTCCCCCACCACCACCCCGCCGTCGCCCACCAGCACGCACCCGACCAGCGGGTTGGGGTGCACCCACCCCCACCCCTTCCGTCCCAGTCCGCGCGCCCGCTCCAGGTAGGCGAGCGCCTCGGGCTCGAGCATGTCGGAGCCGCCCATGGCCACTCCCGAAGGCCCTCCCGCGGACGCTAGATGGTGAGCCGCATGGCCACGCTCCCGAAGAACGTGCCGGCGGTGGGATCGAACGGATTGCCCCGATACCCGGCCACGGGGCCGAAGCCTCCAGCCCATCCGAGCTCCGCGGAGAACTGCAGGATGAGGTCGGTCACGGAGGCTCCGACGAAGTACAGCCTGCGGTGCTGGTGGAGCTGCGCCACGGAGCCCCGGAAGGTGTTCAGCGAGTCGTTGGCCACGCGGATCGCGGCGCGGCCGCCGTACCAGTCCCACCCCATCCCCGCCAGCACCCCGACGCCCATCAGGTCCTTGCCCACCGTAGCCCGGATCGAGGTGACGGAAGGATCGACGGACAGCGAGGGGATCACGCCCCCCGCGGAGGTGTTCAGCCGCACGGCGCTCACGCTCCTGTGCGACACCGACACCGAGACGCCCGGGAGCGTGAAGGATTCGCGGAAGACGCCGACGCGTGCCCCGATCGTGTAGGCGGCCGCCTTCCCGGCGAAGCCCTGCCCGGAGGGGAGGAAGAGGACGCTCGCGTCGCCCAAGACGTCGAGCGAGAGCACGCCGCCGACGGTCGGCAGGAGGCTGAACCCGTTGAGCACTCCGGCTGCGAAGTTCGCCTCGACGGTGGGTACGAGGAACCCCGCCTTCGTCGACGGTGGACCGCTGGGGTCGCGCAGGTCCGGCATGGCCACGTGCGGCAGCGAAGCGCGTATCCCCAGCGAGAAGCGCGGAGTCAGGCCCAGGCGCCGCCCCAGGGTGCTGGCGCTCCCCGGGACTTCGGACCCGAGCCCCGCCAGGAGCCCCGTGAAGCCCTGGACGGCCGCCGCCGTCACCGCGGTCTCGGTGCACGACGCCTGCGGCCCGCCGGCGCTCACGCAGCTCTGGGCGAGCGTCGTGACGCTCTGGGCTGCGCCCGGCCGGGGGATGAAGCCGAGAACGACGAGACCGAAGGCGACGAGGCCTGCCCTGCCGCGCTGCACGCTCATGCGTACCGTACCCCCGAACCGCGCTCGACGGTGCCGATCTCGGTCGCAGGCGTGGAACGCGTCTCGAGGTGGGCCCGCACCTCCGCCACGTCGGAAGGAGCGACGACGGCGATCATGCCCACGCCCATGTTGAAGACCCGGTCCATCTCCTCGGGCTCCACCCGGCCGGCCCGCTGGAGCGTCGCGAAGACGGGGGGCGCCTCCCAGGCGGAGCGCTCGATGCGGGCGCCCAGCCCCTGGGGCAGCACGCGCGGGAGGTTTCCGGGGATGCCTCCGCCCGTGATGTGCGCCAGCGCGTGGATGCGGTCCTGGTCGAGGAGCCCCTGCAGCGCGCTCAGGTAGCTGCGATGCACGGTCAGCAGCTCGTCCGCCACGGACCGGCCCGTTCCCGGCAGCTCGTCGGCCAGGCCCAGGCCCATCACCTCGAAGACGATGCGGCGCGCGAGCGTGAAGCCGTTCGTGTGCAGGCCCGACGATGGAAGCGCGAGCAGGACGTCCCCTTCCCGGACCCGGCCGCCGTCGAGGACCCGTCCCCGCTCCACGACCCCGACGACGAAGCCCACCAGGTCGTAGTCGCCCGGAGCGTAGAAGCCGGGCATCTGGGCGGTCTCTCCACCCAGGAGCGCGCATGCGTTCTCCCGGCACGCGCGCGCCGCTCCCCCCACGACCTCGGCCACGAGGCGCTCGTCCATCTCGCCCGTCCCGACATAGTCCATGAAGAAGAGAGGGCGGGCGCCCTGCACCAGGATGTCGTTGACGCAGTGGTTCACGAGATCCTGCCCGACCGTGTCGTGCCGGCCCGCCGCGATGGCCACCTTCAGCTTCGTCCCCACGCCGTCGGCGCTCGCGACCAGGACCGGCTCGGCCAGCCCCTCCGGCACCTGGTACAGGCCCCCGAACGTTCCCAGCGCGGAGAGCGTCCAACGGTCCCGCGTGGCGTCGACGAGGCTCTTGAGCCTCTCCTTGGCGCGCGCCGCGGCGTCCAGGTCCACGCCGGCGTTCCGGTAGCTCTGCCCCGTCTCAGACACGTCCGGAGCGCTCCGCGCGCGTCTCGAACGACGTCATGTCGTGCAGCGCGGCGACCCGACGGGACACGTCCTCGGCGGTGAGGCTCCGGAAGCGATCGACGCTGAAGCCCTCCACCGCGTAGGAGCCGGTCGCCGAGCCGTACGCCATGGCGCGCCGCAGCTCGCCCTCGTCCACCCCGTCGGCCTGGGCCAGGCAGCCGAGGAACCCGCCGGCGAACGCGTCGCCGGCCCCCGTGGGGTCGAGAGGCTCCTCGAGCGGATAGCCGGGGACGAAGAAGGTCCAGTCCGGACCGAAGAGGATCGCCCCGTGCTCGCCCTTCTTCACGACGACCAGGCGCGGGCCGCGGTCCCGGATCCAACGCGAGGCGCCCAGGAGGTTCGACGCCCCTGCGAGCTCACGCGCCTCGGAGTCGTTCACGAGGAGGATGTCCACGCGCTCCAGCAGCGACAGGAGCTCCTTCCTGCGCCCCTCGATCCAGTAGTTCATGGTGTCGCACGCTACCAGGTCCGGGGTCTCGACCTGGTCCAGCACCTCGTGCTGCAGCACGGGATCGATGTTGCCCAGGAAGACGACGGGCGAAGACCGGAACCTCTCGGGGATGCGAGGGCGAAAGTCCGCGAACACGCCGAGCCTCGTCTCGACGGTCTCGCGCGTGTTCAGGTCCTGCTCGTAGCGTCCCGCCCAGAAGAAGCTCTCCCCCGGGCTGTGCTGGATGCCCTCGAGATCCGCGCCCCGGTCGGAGAGGAAGTCGAGCTCGGTCGTCGGGTAGTCGTCGCCGATCACGCCGACCACGCGCACGGGGGCCAGCAGCGACGCCGCGGCGGTGAAGAAGACTGCCGAGCCGCCGGGGACGCGGCTGGCGCGCCCGAACGGGGTCTCGACTGAATCGAGGGCCACGCTGCCGACGCAGAGGATCGTCATCATGCCTCGGAATGGTTCGAGGAACGGCGCCCCGAAGGCCGCCGGGGACGGGGAGCGCAGGCCTCAGGCCGCATCGTCGTCCGCCTCGGCGCGCGTCATGCGCGCCGGGGCGTCGATGCCCAGGACGGTGAGGCCGTTGCGGAGCACGACGCGCACGGCGTCCGCCAGCACGAGGCGGGCCGCCCGCAGCGTCGGGTCGGCGTGCAGGACGGCCAGCTCCGGGTCGCGCGTAGGGTTACCGGCGTGGTACCAGGAGTTGGCGGCTCCCGCCGTCTGGTCCAGGTAGTCGCACACGAGGTGCGGCGCGCTCTGGGACGCGGCGCGCTCGACGGTGGCCGGAAACTCCGCGAGTCGCTTGATGAGCTCACGCTCGAGCTCGTGCGTGAGCACCGACAGGTCCGCGCCGCCGGGGTCGAGGCCGCCGACCGCGATGCCCGCCCTGGCGAAGATCGAGCAGATGCGCGCGTGGGCGTACTGGACCTTGTACACCGGGTTCTTGTCCGAGCGGTCGAGCGCCACGTCCAGGTCGAAGACCAGGTGCGCGTCCGGCTTGCGCATCTGGAAGAAGTACCGGGCCACGTCCACGCCCACCTCGTCGACCAGCTCGCGCAGCGTCGTGTAGGAGCCCGCACGCTTGGACAGCTTCACCTCCTCCCCGCCCCGGACCACCGTGACCATCTGGTGAAGCACGTACTCCGGATAGCCCTCCGGGAGACCGAGCGCGCGCAGGCCCGCCCGCACCCGGGGCACCGTGCCGTGATGGTCCGAGCCCTGCACGTTCACCACACGGAGGAAGCCGCGCTCCCACTTGTCCATGTGGTAGGCGACGTCCGGCACGAAGTAGGTCGGGGCACCGTTCCTCCGCACCATGACCCGGTCCTTCTGGTCGCCGAACCGGGTGGTGCGCAGCCACACGGCCCCGTCCTCCTCGTACACCAGGCCGGTGGCGCGCAGGGCCGACAACGTCCGCTCGACCTTCCCGTCCTCGTAGAGGGACGACTCGAGGAAGTAGCGGTCGAAGCGCACGCGGAACGCGGCCAGGTCGCGGTCCTGCTCGGCTCGCAGCGCCTCCACCGCGAAGCGGCGCATCGCGTCGAGCGTTTTCGGGCCATCGTCGTCCACGTAGCGGTCGCCCACGTCCCGGGCGAGCGCCGCGGCCACGTCGCGCACGTACTCTCCCTGGTATCCGTCCTCGGGCACCTGGACGTCCCGGCCGAAGTGCTGCAGGTAGCGAGCGCGCACGCTCGCCGCGAGGCGCTCCATCTGCAGGCCGGCGTCGTTGTAGTAGAACTCCCGGTGCACGGTCCAGCCGGTCCACTCCAGCAGGGAGGCGATCGCGTCTCCGAGCGCCGCCTGGCGGCCGTGGCCGAGGTGGAGGGGCCCGGTCGGGTTGGCCGACACGAACTCGACCATCACGTGCTCCCCGCTCCCGGTGCCGCTGCGCCCGTACGCGCGGTCCTGCCGCACGATGTCGTCCAGCGCACCGGCCACCGCTCCGGTGGTCAGGCGGAAGTTCAGGAAGCCGGGTCCGGCGACCTCGACGGCGCTCACGCCCGCGGCCTCGAGGTCCATGTGCTCGGCGATCTCGGCCGCGATGTCGCGCGGCGGTCGCCCGAGAGAGCGCGCGAGGGCCATCGCCACGTTCGTGGCGACGTCGCCATGGCTCGGGTCCCTCGGCCGCTCGAGGTGCACCTCGGCTTCCGCGACCCCCATCTCCGCGAGCGCCGCCGTGAGCGCCGCGCGGATGGCTTCGTGCGCCACGGCGCCGCTCAGGATCCGCCGGGCGACGGCGCCTTGGCGTCTCCGCCGGAGCCGGCCTTGCCCTGCGCCTTCGCGGGCTCGCCCCCCGTCTTCTCCGCAGATGCCTTCTTCTTGTAGTCCTCGCTGCGGTAATCCGTCACGTAGAAGCCGCCTCCCTTGAAGAGGAGGCCGCCTCCGCCCGAGATCCGGCGCTCGGCCTGCTCGCCGCACTCCGGGCATGCGGCTACCGGGTCGTCGCTCATCTTCTGGACGAGCTCGAACTCGTGTCCGCGGGGGCAGACGTAGTCGTAGGTGGGCATCGGATCACCGGCTGCGAGATGGGTCGTGACAGCCGAAAAACCTAACAAGGACAACGAGGCGAACCAACCGGGCCCGTCGTCCCGCGCTTCCCGGGGCCGCGCTCCGTCCGGAGCTCGGGGGGGCACCCCGCTCACCCGTCGTACGTCCCCCATTCCGCACGCAGCACGTCGCTGATCTCGCCCAGCGTGGCGCCGCCTTTCACCGCCCGGATGATGGGCGGCATGAGGTTCTCCGTTCCGCCCGCGGCCCGCCGCACGTCGTCCAGCAGCCTGTCCACGCTGCCGGCCTCCCGGGCCCGCTTGCGTGCGCGCAGGCTCTCCCGCTGGGCGCGCTCCAGTGCCGAATAGTCCGGCTGGGCGATGCGCGGCGGCCCCTCGTCTTCCGTGTACGCGTTCACGCCCACGACCTGCCGCTCGCCGGACTCCACCTGCATCTGGAACCGGTAGGCGGCCCGCTGGATCTCCTCCCGCATGTATTCGACCGCGCGTGCCGCCCCGCCCAGCCCGGCCACGCTCTCGAGGTACTCGCGCGCCCGGCTCTCGATCTCGTCGGTGAGAGCCTCCACGTAGTACGCTCCTCCCAACGGGTCGACGGTACGGGCGACCCCGGATTCCGCGGCGAGGATCTGCTGGGTGCGCAGGGCCAGTCGCGCCGACGCTTCGGTGGGCAGGGCCAGCGCCTCGTCGTAGCCGTTCGTGTGCAGCGACTGGGTGCCGCCCAGGACGGCGGCCAGAGCCTGGACCGTCACGCGCACGACGTTGTTCAGCGGCTGCTGCGCGGTGAGCGTGGAGCCCCCGGTCTGGGTGTGGAAGCGAAGCTGGCACGCCCGGTCGGACGCCCCGTAGCGCTCGCGCAGGAGCCTGGCCCACAGGCGACGGGCGGCCCTGAACTTGGCCACCTCCTCGAGGAGGTCGTTGTGCGCCGCGAAGAAGAAGGAGAGGCGCGGCGCGAACGTCTCCAGGTCCAGCCCCGCCGCCAGCGCGCGCTCCACGTACTCGAGCCCGTCGGCGAGCGTGAACGCCACCTCCTGCGGGGCCGTGGCGCCCGCCTCGCGGATGTGGTAGCCGGAGATCGAGATCGTATTCCAGCGCGGCACCTCCCGCGCGCAGAACGCCATCACGTCCGACACGAGGCGCAGGCTGGGCTCCACCGGGTAGATGTACGTGCCGCGCGCCACGTACTCCTTCAGGATGTCGTTCTGGACGGTGCCCGACAGCTCGCCGCGCGCCGCACCCTGCTCGTCGGCGAGAGCCACGTAGCCGGCCAGCAGGATCGCGGCGGTCGCGTTGATCGTCATCGACGTGGAGACGCGGTCGAGCCGGATCCCCCGGAACAGCGTGCGCAGATCGTCCAGCGAGTCGATCGCGACGCCCACCCGCCCCACCTCGCCGTCCGCCAGCGGGGAGTCCGAGTCGTAGCCCATCTGCGTGGGCAGGTCGAAGGCGACCGACAGGCCGGTCTGGCCCTGCTGGAGGAGGTACAGGAACCGCTCGTTGGTCTCGTCGGCCGTCCCGAACCCCGCGTACTGGCGCATCGTCCAGAGGCGCCCGCGGTACATGTCCGGGTGGATCCCGCGCGTGAACGGGTGCTTCCCGGCTTCGCCGGGACCGTCGGCGTCCGACGCAGGAGCGTACACGCGCTCGACCGGGATGCCGCTGTCCGTGGTCGGCCCGCCCGCGCGAGCGTCGCTCATTCCCCGTCCTCCGGGTCCAGCGGCGCCAGCTCGATCAGGACGTCGTCCTTGTTCACGGTGCTGCCCTCCGCGACGTGGACGCGCGCGACCACCCCCGCCGACTCGGCGCGCAGCTCGTTCTCCATCTTCATCGCCTCGACGATCACCACGCCCTGGCCCTCCTCGATGCGATCGCCCTCCGCGACCTCGACCCGCACGACCAGGCCGGGCATCGGCGCCCGCACGGGACGGGGACCCGCCTCCGCCGCTCCCGCTCCGGTCATCTCCCGGATCGTCTTCGTCCGCTCGTCCACCGCTTCCGCCCGGTAGCGCCGTCCGCCCAGCAGGAGCCTCCACCGGCCCCCGCCCTCTCGATGGACCACGAAGCGGTAGGACTCCCCGCCCACGAGCAGGCTGCGCACGTCGGTTCCCGGCACCGCCGTCAGGTCGGCGGACACCGGGGTGCCGTCGACCAGCGTGCCGTCCGCCCCCAGTTCGACGCGGAACGTTCGCTCCCCGACCGTCACGTGATAGAGCATCACCGCGCTCCGCGGGCCCCGAAGCGCGCAACGGTCTCGACGTGCGGCGTCTGGGGAAAGAGGTCGAAGGCGCGCAGGCCCGTGAGGGTGTACGCCGCGTCGAGCCGGGCGGCGTCGCGCGCCAGGGTGGCCGGATCGCAGCTCACGTACAGGATCTCGCGCACGGGAGTCCGGCAGAGCAGTTCCGGAACGCGCGCGTGCAGGCCCGTGCGCGGCGGGTTGAGCAGCACCAGGTCGGCGGGGAGGGCCTCGTCGAGGCGCTCCTCCACGGCTCCCTCCACCACGCGGAGCCCGTCCGGAGCTTCGTGCCGGGCGGCCCCGCATGCCGCGGGATCCATCTCGATTCCGGTCACCTGCCACCCGCTGCGCGCCAGGGCGCGCCCGTAACCCCCGACCCCGCAGTAGGCGTCGACGGCGCGGACCCCCCCGCCCGCCGCCGCCGTGTCGGCGGCCGCCAGCACGTGCTCGCGCAGGAGCGCGGC
>JBJKSF010000023.1:0-11874 GCA_046704285.1 Longimicrobiales bacterium
CGCTCGAGCAGGCGCAGAGGCGGGCCGTTGCGAGCGTGTCCGACAGCCTGGAGGCGAGCCGGAGCACCGCCCTCGTGCGCGCCGCGGCCCGCGTGTCGCCGGCCGTCGTGAACGTGAGCGTCCTCGGGACCCGGGAGGTGAGCGACCCGTGGTTCGGCATGTTCGGCTACCGGGAGAAGACGGCCGGGTTCGGCTCGGGCGTGATCATCCGCAAGGACGGCGTCATCGTCACGAACTACCACGTCGTGGAGGGCGCCGACAGCATCATGGTCACCCTGACGGACGGGCGCTCCTTCACCGCCCGGCTGGTGGGCGCCGATCCCGTGGCGGACATCGCGGTGCTGCGGGTCCACGCCGACGACCTCCCGGTCGCACCCCTCGGCACGGACAAGGGGCTGCTGATCGGGGAATGGGTGGTGGCCATCGGCAACCCGTTCGCCAACTACTTCTCGGGCTCCGAGCCGAGCGTCACGGCAGGAGTGATCTCGGCGACGAACCGCAACATCGTTCCCCAGTCGGACCCGTCCGACAACAGGCGGGGCGCCTACCTGGGGATGATCCAGACCGACGCCGCGATCAACCCCGGCAACTCGGGCGGCCCCCTCGTCGACGCGCTCGGCGACGTCATCGGGATCAACGCTTCGATCGTCTCGACGAGCGGCGGGAGCGAGGGTCTGGGTTTCGCGATCCCCATCGACCGGGCGCTGCGCGTCGCCGACGACATCCTCCGGTACGGGCACGTGCGCGCCGTCTGGATCGGCGTCCAGGTCGAGCCCGTGGCGGCCGACGCATGGGGACGCACGCGCGGCGTGCGCATCTCCCGGGTGGCGCCTGGCTCCCCGGCGGCGAAGGCGGGCCTGAAGCCGGGGGATCGCCTGCTCGCGGCGAACGGCCACGGCCTGGCCAGTCCCCTCGACTTCCGTGCCGTGATGCTCGACCTGAGCCCCGGCGACTCGCTCGACCTGAAGGTCCAGGGAGACGCCCGGCTCGTGCACGTGGTCGCCACGGGGCTCCCGTCCGCCTCGGCGCCGCGCGTCGCGGCGCTCGGCGGCCGCGTCCAGCTCATCACCGTGACACCCGAGATCCGGGCCGAGCGCGGGCTCCGGAGCCCGAACGGCGCGCTGATCGTCTCCATCTCCGGCAACCTCTCGCAGCAGCTCGGGTTGGGCGACGGCGACGTCCTCGTCCAGATCAACGGGAGGGCCATCCGCACGGCCGAGGAGGGCGCGCGGGCGCTCGACCGCCTGCCGCGATCGAGCAATGTCCAGCTCGTCATCGAGCACAACGGCTTCTTCGAGACGATTACGTGGCAGTGACGGAGGAGTGCGCGTGAGCGAATCCTACGAGCGGTACGTCCACCCCCTGTCGGAGCGGTACGCCTCCCGGGAGATGCAGGCGATCTTCTCTCCCGCGCACCGCTTCGGGACCTGGCGGAGGCTCTGGCTCGCGCTGGCCGAGTCCGAGCAGGAGCTGGGCCTGGCGATTCCCGAGGGCGCCCTGGAGGACATGCGGAGCGTGCTCGACACGTTCGACCTGGAGCGGGCGGCGGAGTACGAGCGGCGCTTCCGCCACGACGTGATGGCCCACGTGCACCTCTTCGGGGACGACGCGCCGCGCGCCCGAGGCATCATCCATCTCGGTGCCACGAGCGCGTTCATCGGCGACAACACCGACCTGATGCAGCACCGCGAGGCGCTCCGCCTCGTCGCGACCCGGATCGTGCGGTGCGTGGCCGCGCTCGCCGACTTCGCGAGAGAGAACGCCCGCCTTCCCACGCTCGCGTACACGCACTTCCAGCCGGCCCAGCCCACGACCGTGGGCAAGCGCGCCACGCTGTGGATCCAGGACCTGCTGCTCGACCTCGAGGAGGTGGAGTTCCGGCTCGGCGTCCTGCGCTTCCGCGGCGTGCGCGGCACGACGGGGACGCAGGCGTCCTTCCTCCAGCTCTTCGACGGGGACCACGACAAGGTCGACGCGCTGGACCGGGCCGTGGCGGGGCGCCTGGGCTTCGAGGAGACCTACCCGGTGAGCGGCCAGACGTATCCCCGCAAGGTGGACTACGCCGTCCAGGCCACGCTCGCCGGGGTCGCGACGTCCGCGTCCAAGATGGGCCACGACCTGCGCCTGCTGGCGCATCTGCGCGAGATCGAGGAGCCGTTCGAGGAGGAGCAGATCGGCTCGTCCGCCATGCCGTACAAGCGCAATCCGATGCGCGCCGAGCGCATCTGCGCGCTGGCCCGCCACGTCATCACGCTGGCGCAGGACCCGGCGTTCACGGCCGCGACGCAGTGGCTCGAGCGCACGCTGGACGACTCGGCCAATCGGCGCCTGTCGATCCCCGACGCGTACCTGGCGCTCGACGGCGCGCTCGTGCTGGTCGAGAACGTGGCGCGGGGGCTGGTCGTCAACCGGGAAGTCATCCGCAGGAATCTGGCCGAGCATCTTCCCTTCATGGCCACGGAGGCCATACTCATGGACGTCACCGCGCGCGGTGGAGACCGCCAGGAGCTCCACGAGCGCATCCGCAGGCACTCGATGGCGGCGGCCAGGAGGATGAAGGAGGAGGGGGCGCCGGCGGACCTGCTCGAGCGCATCGCGGCCGACCCGGCGTTCGGGCTGTCGGCGGAGCGGATCGAAGGGCTCCTGGATCCGTCGCGCTTCGTGGGCCGCGCACCGCAGCAGGTGACGATGTTCCTCGAGGACCGGGTGCGGCCGGTGCTCGAACGGTACGGGATGGAAATCGAACGCGTTCAACCTCCGGAGATCCATGTCTGACGCCAAGCCAGTGGTCCAGTCCGACCTCGACCTTCCCCTCCTCCACCGTGGCAAGGTGCGCGACGTCTACGAAGTGGACGGGAGCACCCTCCTCATGGTGGCCAGCGATCGCATCAGCGCGTTCGACGTGGTCATGGCGGAGCCGATCCCCCGCAAGGGGGAGGTCCTCACGCTCATCACCGCCTGGTGGCTCGAGCAGCTCGAGTCTCGGGTCGCCCACCACCTCCTCGCCGTCGATCCCGACGCGATCGTGGCGCGCCACCCGGAGCTCGCGGCCAGCCGCGAGCAGTGGGCCCGGCGCTCGATGCTCGTCCGGCGCACCGATCCGGTCCTGATCGAGTGCGTGGTGCGCGGCTACCTGTCGGGGTCCGCCTGGAAGGAGTACCGCGCGCACGGGACGCTGGCGGGGGAGCCTCTCCCGCAGAACCTCCGCGAGAGCGAGCGGCTGGAGCAGCCCATCTTCTCGCCGGCCACGAAGGCGCAGGAGGGCCACGACGAGAACATCACGTTCTCGAGGATGAAGGAAGTCGTGGACTCCGGCCTGGCCGAGCGGCTGCGCTCCGCCTCGCTCGACATCTACGGGTTCGGGCGCGACGTGGCCGACGAGCGGGGCATCATCCTGGCGGACACGAAGTTCGAGTTCGGGATCGATCCGGCGGGCGAGCTCCTCCTGATCGACGAGGTGATGACGCCCGACTCCTCGCGCTTCTGGCCCAAGGAGAGCTACGCGGTGGGACGCGGTCAGCCGTCCCTGGACAAGCAGCCCATCCGCGACTGGCTGGACGCCCTGGAGGGCTGGGACAAGACACCGCCGCCTCCGACCATCCCGAACGAGGTGGTCGAGGCCGCCTCCAGGCGCTACCAGGACGTCTTCCGGCGGCTGACGGGGATCGCCCTCGACGACTTCCACCCCCCGCTCTTCGGCTCCGATCGGTGAGGTTCGCCCCGGAGGGGTATCCGTTCATGCTGGTGGGAGCCGCTCCCGCCGTGGCGGCGTGGGCGGGGGTGGGGCTCGGCGTCGGGGGGGAGGGGATGGAGGTGGCGGCGGCGCTGCTCACCGTGCTCGCGGCGTTCATCGCCTGGTTCTTCCGGGATCCGGTGCGGCCCGCGCCGTCCGACCCGGCACTGGTGGTCGCCCCCGGCGCGGGGCGTGTGCTGAGCGTGAGCGAGGCGGAGGAGCCCGCCTTCCTCGGTGGAGCCTGCCGGAGGATCTCCATCTTCCTGAGCATCTTCGACGTGCACGTGCAGCGCGCTCCGGTGAGCGGCCTCGTCGCGTACCGCACGTATCGGCCGGGCGCCTACGCGATGGCGTGGCGCGACAAGGCCTCCGAGGACAACGAGCAGGCATCCCTGGGCATCTCGACGCCGCGCGGCAGGGTCCTGGTCCGCCAGATCGCGGGCCTCGTGGCCCGCCGTATCGTGACCGACCCGGTGGAGGGCGACGTCGTGGAGCGCGGCGCGCGCATCGGCCTCATCCGGTTCGGCTCGCGCGTCGAGCTCTTCGTGCCGCTCGACTGGGAGGTCGTCTGCTCGACCGGGGACCGGACGGTGGCCGGGCTCACGGTGCTCGCACGCCAGCCCGCCTACGTATCGGGATGAAGACGCCGCGCCCGTCCGGCCGGGAGACGCTGCAGCGCGGCGTCATCATGCTCCCGTCGGCGTTCACCCTCGGCAACCTCTTCTTCGGCCTGTACGCGATCGTCGCGGCGAACCGTGGGGACTTCGTGTGGGCGGGCTGGTTCATCGTGGTCGCGGCCACGCTCGACGGACTCGACGGCCGCGTCGCCCGCTTCACGCGCACCGGCTCGCGCTTCGGCGCGGAGCTGGACTCGCTCGTGGACGCGGTCTCGTTCGGTGTGGCACCCGCCTACATCATGTACGAGCTCTTCTTCTCGGACACTCAGTGGAGCTGGGCGCTCTCGTTCGTCTACCTGACCGCCATCGTGGTGCGCCTCGCGCGCTTCAACGTCGAGCAGGGCGGCGAGGCCAAGCGGTACTTCCACGGCCTGCCCTCCCCCGCCGCTGGTATGCTGCTCGCGTCCTACTATCCGTTCAGCCGGACGTCCTTCTTCTCCACGTATCTCGGGACCCTTCCCTGGCATCAGGTCGCTGGCGTGGGCATGGTGCTCATCGCGGTCCTGCTCGTGAGCCACGTCCCCTACGGCAAGGTCCCGCGGATCGGCCTGCGCTCGCCGGGCGGCATCGCGAAGACGGCGCTGGTGCTCGCGTGTCTCTTCGCCGCGCTCGCCGATCCGAGGTACTTCTTCTTTCCGGCCCTCCTGCTGTACGCCCTGTGGGGACTGCTCAAGTCGGTCCTGCTCGGCCTTCTCGACCGCCTGCCAGGCGGCGATCCCCTCCTGGACGCGGACGAGGACGGGGACGACGGGCAGGGGGAGGTACGCCCGCTCGACTACGAGCTGGGGGCCCGCCGCTCCGGTGGGCCCGACATCGGTCTGACCCCGTCTTCGGAGGATGACGCTTGAGCCGCTTTCTGCTCGAGATCCGTGTGAAGCCCCGCCCCGGGCTCCTCGATCCGCAGGGCCAGGCCATCCAGCGGGCCTTGCACTCGCTGGGATGGTCCGACGTGGAGGACGTGCGCGTGGGAAAGGTCCTCTACGTCGATCTCGACGCGCCGTCGGAGGGCGCCGCGCGCGAAGCGGCCGAGGCGATGTGTCGGAAGATCCTGGCCAACCCCGTCACGGAGGACTTCGAGGTGGCGCTCACCGGAGCGCGGGAGGAGGCGCCGGCATGAAGGTCGCCGTGGTCACCTTCCCCGGCTCGAACTGCGACTACGACCTCTACAAGGCCGTCCGGCAGGTCGGCGGGGACGCCGCCTTCGTGTGGCACCGCGAGCGCGGCCTCACCGGCTTCGACGCCGTGATGCTTCCGGGAGGATTCTCGTACGGGGATTACCTGAGGGCCGGAGCGATCGCGCGCATGAGCCCGGTCATGGAGGACGTGGTCGCGTACGCCCGGGACGGAGGGCCCGTGCTCGGCATCTGCAACGGCTTCCAGATCCTCTGCGAGGCCGGACTGCTCCCCGGGGCGCTCGTGCGCAATGCCTCGCTCCGCTTCGAGGGCAGGGACGTGCTCGTCAGGGTCGAGCGGACCGACACGACGTTCACGAGGGAATACGAGCCGGGCCGGATCCTGAGGATCCCGATCGCCCACGGGGAGGGCAACTACGTGGCCGACGAGAAGACGCTGGACCGCCTGGAGAACGACGGGCGGATCGTGTTCCGCTACGTGGACTCGCGCGGCGAGCCGACCGCCGAGGCGAACCCCAACGGCTCGCGGCGCAACATCGCAGGCATCCTCGGCGAGCACGGCAACGTGCTCGGCATGATGCCGCATCCCGAGCGGGCCATGGAGCCGATCCTCGGCTCCGTCGACGGCGTGGGCGTCTTCACCTCGCTGCTGGCCTGCCTCTCGCCGGCAACTCCATGAGCGACGTGAGCGCCCGGCCGGGCGATCCGGTGATCACGCCGGAGCTGGTCGCCGATCACGGCCTCTCGGAGCAGGAATACGCACGCCTGGTGGAGATCCTCGGGCGCACGCCCACGTTCACCGAGCTGGGCGTCTTCAGTGCCATGTGGTCGGAGCACTGCGGGTACAAGAACTCCAAGCGCCTGCTGCGGCTCCTGCCCACGAAGGCGCCGTGGGTGATCCAGGGCCCGGGGGAGAACGCGGGGGTGATCGACGTGGGCGACGGTTACGCCGTCGCCTTCAAGATCGAGTCGCACAACCACCCTTCGGCCGTCGAGCCCTACCAGGGCGCGGCGACCGGTGTCGGCGGGATCCTGCGTGACATCTTCACGATGGGAGCCCGGCCGGTCGCGGTGCTGGACTCGCTGCGCTTCGGCGACCTCGACGACGCCCACGTGCGCTACCTGTTCGCGGGCGTCGTGAAAGGCGTCGGAGACTACGGCAACTGCATGGGCATCCCGAACATCGGGGGCGAGGTGGTCTTCGACCGCGGCTACGAGGGGAACCCGCTGGTCAACGCCATGTGCGTCGGGCTCATGAAGAAGGACGAGCTGATCACCGCCGCGGCGACGGGCGTGGGGAACACGCTCATGGCCGTAGGAGCCCGCACCGGAAGGGACGGCATCCACGGTGCCACGTTCGCGAGCGAGGAGCTCTCCGAGGACTCCGACGAGACCAGCCGGCCCCGGGTGCAGGTCGGCGACCCGTTCACCGAGAAGCTTCTCCTCGAGGCGAGCCTGGAGCTGATCAAGAGCGGCGCGATCACCGGGATCCAGGACATGGGCGCGGCGGGCATCACGTCGTCGGCGTCCGAGATGGCGGGTCGGGCCGGCAACGGCGTCGAGATCGAGATCGACGACGTGCCCGTGCGCGAGCGGGGCATGACGCCCTACGAGGTCCTGCTGTCGGAGTCCCAGGAGCGCATGCTCGTCGTGGCGGAGGCCGGCCAGGAGGACGAGGTCCGGCGCATCCTCGCGAAGTGGGAGCTCGAGGCCGCCGTGATCGGACGCGTGACGGACGACGGCCGCTTCCGGGTCCTGGAGCACGGGGCGCCGGTCGCCGACATCCCCGCGCTGCCCCTGACGCAGGGATGCCCCACGTACGAGCGCGAGGGCGTGGAGAGCGAGGAGATCCGGGCGCTGAGGGAGGAGGACGTCTCGTCCGTGACGCAGCGGGAGGGCGACCTCACCGACGTCTTCCTGGAGGTGCTCGGCTCCCCCACGGTGGCGTCCAAGCAGTGGGTCTACCACCAGTACGACACTACGGTGCGCACGGCCACCGCGGCGCGACCGGGAGGAGACGCGGGGGTGATCCGCATCCGCGGCACCCGGCGGGCCGTCGCGGTGAGCACGGACTGCAACGGACGGCTCACGTACCTGGACCCGTACGGGGGCGCGGTGGCCGCCGTCGCGGAGGCCGCCCGCAACGTGGTGTGCGTCGGGGCGGTGCCGTCGGCGATCACGAACTGCCTCAACTTCGGCAACCCGCTCAAGCCCCACATCTACTACCAGTTCCGCGAGGCGGTACGCGGCATGGCCGAGGCCTGCTCGCTGTTCGAGACCCCGGTCACCGGCGGCAACGTGTCGTTCTACAACGAGACCGACGGACGCGCCGTATACCCGACCCCGGTGATCGGCATGGTGGGCGTCGTCGAGGACGTCTCCTGCCTCACGGGGCCGGCGTTCCGCCAGGAGGGAGACGCGATCATCCTGCTCGGGCGCACGGGTGCGGAGATGGGTGGCTCCGAGTACCTGTACGTGACCGAGCGCCGCGTGGCGGGCCGCCCGCCCGCCGTCGACCTGATGGCGGAGCGTCGCCTGCAGCACGCCGTGCTGGCCATGATCCAGCAGGGATATCTCCGCTCGGCCCACGACTGCGCGGACGGCGGCCTCGCGTGCACGCTCGCGGAGAGCGCGCTCGGGTGCGGGGACTCGCCCGTGGGGGTGACGGTGAGCCTGGCCGACAAGCTGCCGCCCGTCGCGGCCCTCTTCGCGGAGAGCCCCGGACGCGTCGTCGTCTCGTGCGCGCCGGAGCGCTCTCCCGACGTACTGCGGCTCGCGGAGCGCCACGGGGTGCCCGCGCGCGCGATCGGCGAGGTGGGCGCCCCTGGCGGCGTGTTCCGCGTCACCACCCGCGGCGGTTCGATCGAGGCCCCGGCGGCTCTCCTGAAGGACGCCTACTTCGGGGCGCTCGATCGCATCATGGACGCTGCATCCGCATCGGGAGACTGATCACGATGACTGCCCCACGGCGTGCGTTGCCCGTGCTCGGCGCGAGGGGAGCGCAGAGCCGGACCGTGGACGTTTCGGCCCTCCATCTCGACGACGGCCCACACGAGGAGTGTGGGGTCGTGGGGGTGAGCGGGATCGAGAGCGCGGCGGAGCTCACGTACCTGGCGCTGTACTCGCTCCAGCATCGCGGGCAGGAGTCCGCGGGCATCGTCTCCATCGACGACGGCGGGACGGTCCACGCGCACAAGGGCGTCGGTCTCGTCTCCGAGGTGTTCGACGCGGCGTCGCTGGCGGGCCTGCCCGGCTCTACGGCCGTCGGGCACGTGCGGTACTCCACCGCCGGTGGGAGCAAGCTGGAGAACGTGCAGCCGATCCAGGCGCGCTACTCCCGTGGTGACATGGCCCTCGCGCACAACGGCAACCTCACGAACCATCTCGACCTGCGCAGCCGGCTCGTGGACGAAGGAGCCATCTTCCGCACGTCGTCGGACTCGGAGATCCTCGTCCACCTGGTCGCGAAGTCGAGGCACGAGACGGTGGACGCCCAGCTCGACGAGGCGCTCACCTACCTCGAGGGAGCGTTCTCCCTGGTGCTGTCCATCGGGGACACGCTGTACGCCGTGCGTGACCCGCGCGGCTTCCGGCCCCTGCTGCTCGGACGCAAGGACGGGGGACACATCGTGGCCAGCGAGACCTGCGCCCTCGACATCCTGGGAGCGGAGTACGTGCGGGACCTGGAGCCGGGCGAGGTCCTGAAGATCCGGAGCGGTCAGGTCACACGCCTGCGCTCGCTGCCGCCGGCCGCCCACCCGGCGCCGTGCATCTTCGAGCTCGTGTACTTCGCCCGGCCGGACTCGCGGATCTGGGGCACGAGCGTGGACCGGGCGCGGCGCGCCTTCGGCCGCCAGCTCGCCCGCGAGCACCCGGTCCAGGCCGACGCGGTGGTCTCCGTCCCCGACAGCG
Organism: Longimicrobiales bacterium; assembly: GCA_046704285.1. GTDB lineage: Bacteria > Gemmatimonadota > Gemmatimonadetes > Longimicrobiales > Gaopeijiaceae > SZUA-318. The sequence goes on from JBJKSF010000023.1 coordinate 9,456, forward strand.
CCAACTCGGCCGCGCTCGGCTTCTCGGAGGAAAGCGGCATCCCGTTCGAGCTGGGCCTGCTGCGGAACCACTACGTGGGGCGCACGTTCATCCAGCCGTCCCAGCGGGACCGCGACTTCGGGGCCCGCATGAAGTACAACCCGGTGCGTGAGGTCCTGGCCGGCAAGCGCGTGGTGGTCGTGGACGACTCGCTGGTGCGGGGAACGACGAGCCGTAGCCTCGTGCGCATGCTGCGCCAGGCCGGCGCGACCGAGGTGCACTTCCGCATCGGCAGCCCACCGGTACGTTTCCCGTGCTTCTACGGGATCGACATGCCGACCAGGTCGGAGCTCGTGGGCGCGCGTCTCGAGATCCCCAAGATCGCGGAGGCGCTCTCGGTCGATTCGCTCGGCTACCTCTCGCTCGAGGGGATGGTGGGAGCCGTCGCGGAGGGCGGACCCTACTGCACGGCGTGCTTCTCGGGGGAGTATCCGGCACCGCTCGTGGACGTGGACCGGGGCCTGAGCTCGATCGAGGAGGGTCCGCCGAGCTGCTGAGCGGCGCGGGCGGCGGCCCGCAGGGTCAGCGGCGGCGCTCGCGACCGTACCGAGCGGTGCCTTCAGCCGTGATCTCGAAGCTCCCGTCGCGCCGGGCCAGCACGTCCAGGGTGCCCTCGCGGTCGGTGCGCCGGACCGCCACCCCCTCCTCCCGCAGGCGCGCCAGCACCCGGCTCGAGGGCAGGCCGTACCGGTTGTGGCGCCCCACCGAGATCAGCGCCACCGCCGGGTGCGCGCGGGCCAGCCAGAGGGAGTCGGTGGCGGTGGCGCTGCCATGGTGGCCGACCTCGAGCACCTCGACGCCGCCGTGCAGGTCCGGCGCCAGGGCCCGCTCCACCCGGGCCGGAGCATCCCCGGTGAAGAGCGCGTCGAAAGCGCCGTAACGCACGTGGAGCACCACGGACGCCGCGTTGGTCGCGGACTCGCCCGACTGCAGGGGCCCGACACCCTCCGGCCACGGAGCGAGGACGTCGAGCGTGACGCCGTCCACCTCGAGCACCTGACCGTGGCGTGCCTTCCGCCACGGGACTCCGCGCGCACGCGCGGTGTCCAGGATCGCCACGTAGGAGGCCTTGGGCGCGGGGAAGGCAGGGTCCATCACGGCCCCGACGGGGAGCGACCGCAGGATCGGGATGGTCCCTCCGATGTGGTCGAAGTCGGGATGCGAAAGGATCAGGATCTCGAGGCTACGGACTCCGAGGCGCCTCAGGGCGCGCACGGCCGGGTTCTTCCCGGGATCACGCTCCTCCGGGTCCGCCGGGCCGGTGTCGACCATCAGCCAGCGGCCCCCCGGCGTGCGTACGACGAGCGCGTCCCCCTGGCCCACGTCCAGCACCACCAACCTCAGCGTGCCGCGCGCTTCGAGCGACAGCAGCAGGGGCCAGAGGGCCAGAGCCGACACGGCGCACAGCGCCCCCACGACCCGGCGCGCGCGGGAACGGACGCGCGCCCCGGCCAGCAGCGCCGATCCCACCACCGCGCCCCAGAGCGCGATCCAGGTCCACGAGCGCGGAACCCACACGCTGGCCCACGGCAGGTCGGCCATCCACCGGACGCTGGTCGCGAGCCCGACCAGGAGCATGTCGACGCCCCCCGCCAGGAACCGGGCCGCTCCGTGCGACACGAAGTCCACCGCGAGCGACGCCAGCGCGCCGGGGAGCGCCGCGGCAACCAGAGGGGAGGCGACGAGGGTCGCCGGGATGCCGACGATCGAGATGCGCTCGAACTGCCACGCGACCACGGGCAGGGTCGCCAGCGTGGCAGCAGCGCCGGCCGCGACCGCGTCCGCCCACCGCTTCGGACAGCGCAGGCGGACCAGCCGGCGCCGGATCGGCGCCATCCACGCGATGAGCCCCGCGGCCCCGGCGAACGAGAGCTGGAAGCCCGGGCCGGAAATGCGCCCCGGATCCAGCACGAGCAGGACCAGGAGCGCTCCGGCGAGCCCGCCCCACCGGGCCGGGGGACGCCCCCGCATCGCGGACAGGCTCACGAACGTGAGGATGAGCGCCGCACGGCACGCCGCATCCGGAAAGCCGATCAGGGCCACGTAGAGCCACACGAGCGCCGCGGCCGCCAGGCCGGCCCGGCGGCGTGCCATCCCCAGGCCACGGAGCAGGACGAGCAGGGCGCCCGCCACCACGCCCACGTGGAATCCGGAGATCGCGAGCAGATGGGCGGTTCCCGAGCGCGCGAACGCGTCGCGCAGAGCCGGGTCCAGCGCGCTCTTGTCCGCGAGGGAGAGTGCCGAGACCAGCGGCCCGCGCTCGCCGTAGAGGGTGTCGAGTCGCTGCGTGAGCCCTCCGCGCCACCGCGACAAGGGCCCGCCGGACACTGCGGCGGGGGCCGCCCCGACGGGCGCGCCCGGGGGAGCGAGCGAGCCGGCG
>JBJKSF010000024.1:0-3458 GCA_046704285.1 Longimicrobiales bacterium
GCTGGAGAAGGTCGCGGCGCGGGGTGGAGGCCGTCTCTCCCGGTCATGGAACGCGTGGCCGCGCGTGCTCGCGCTCTTCCGCCTGATCCACGAGGGCTCGCACCACCCCGCGCTCCCTGTGCCGGCCTACGGTGGTGAGCTGTTCGCTCCGGCGGAGGACGACGCGACGCCCGGCCTCACGCGCGCGCTTGCCGTGTTCGAGACCGCGTGCTTCGAGCGCGAGCTGCTACCGGACCGCGATGTGCGCCGGATGCTCGAGCGCATCACCCGGACGCGCGCGAAGGTACGACAGGGTCGCTCGGCGACCTGGGTGAACGTCCCCGTCGACTTCTCGGACCTGTCGAGCGAGTACATCGGCATCCTCTACGAGGGCCTGCTCGACTTCGAGCTGAAGACCGCTCCACCGGGGGACCCCGTGATCTTCCTCGCGGTGGGCAACCAGCCGGCGCTCCCGTTGTCGCGCCTGGAGGCGATGGACGACGCCGCGCTCCGGAACCTGCTCGAGAAGATGAAGGACACGAGCAAGGGCGGGGACGAGGAGGAAGGCGAAGAGCCCGAAGATGCCGGAGGCGCCGAGGAGAACGATGCCGCCGCCGGGGAGGGTGGCGAGGACGTCGGGGCCGCCGAGGGCGACGCCGACCACGAAGGCGACGACGACCGCGACGAGGACGACGACGCGGCCGACGAGGCCGAAGCCGACGTCGTGGACGAGCGCGGTGCGACGCGCACACGCGCCGAGGTCTGGGCGCGGCGCGCGGTGGAGGTCGGCAAGCTCGTGTCGCGGCCTCGGGGTCGCCTCACCCCGGACCGGCAGCAGGCCTACGAGGAGCGGATCTCGAGGAAGGCGCGCCAGCTCGTCACGCGGGTCGTGCTCCCCGGGGAGTGGTACCTGGTGCGTTGGGGCGGTACGCGAAAGGGCGCGGGCACCTTCTACACACGCCCCGGCCTCGCCGTCCCGACCGTACAGCGCACCCTGCGCCCGCTCGCGTACGAGCCGCCGTCCGCCGCGGACGGTGGCGGGCCCGACCCGGACGCCCCTCCGGCGGCGTGGACGCCCAAGACCCCCGAGGAGATCCTGGCGCTCAAGGTGTGCGACCCCGCGTGCGGCTCCGGGACGTTTCCGGTGGCGGCGCTCAGGTTCCTCACGGAAGCGCTGTTCGTGTCGCTGCACCGCCACGGGCGTGTGAGCGCCGATGGCGACCGCTCGGTGGTCCGCCTGCTCCTGGACTCCACGGCGCGTGAAGCGGTGGAGCGGGTGCCACTCGGCCAGGAGCGGCTGCCGTGCCGCCCCGACGATCCGGTCTTCGAGCCGCGGCTCAAGGCCATCCTCCGCCGCTACGTCGTCGAGCGCTGTGTCTACGGGGTCGACCTGGACCCGCTGGCCGTCGAGCTCTGCCGGCTGGCGCTCTGGATCGAGACGATGGACCGCGCGCTCCCGTTCTCGTTCCTCGACCACAAGGTGAAGTGCGGCAACGCACTCGTCGGCGCCTGGTTCGACAGCTTTCAGCACTATCCCGTGATGGCGTGGAAGAACCGCGAAGGGGGCGACAAGGGCCACGGGAACGGCGTCCACTTCCAAAAGGAGGCGCGGACCAAGGCCATCAAGGCGTTCGTGAACGACCGGCTCAAGCCCGATCTCGCAGCCTTCCTCGGCGGCCGCACGCTCTTCTCCGAGGACCTCCAGGAGCAGGCCGCCCACGTGCACACGGACGCGCTGGCGACGCTCGCGCGTCTGCACGACCTGCCGGTGCAGGACACCGCCGAGCGCGCTCGCGTCTACCGCGAGGAGCTGGTAGGCTCGGACGCGTATCGCTCGCTCAAGGCGGCGATGGACCTGTGGTGCGCGTGCTGGTTCTGGCCGGCTGACGATCTCGAGGACGCGCCGCTTCCCAGCACATTCGCCACGCCGCCGGAGCGGACACGCGACGTCGCTCGGCGACTCGCAGAGCGGAAGCGCTTCTTCCATTGGGAGCTCGAGTTCCCGGATGTGTTCCGCACCGAGGGCTCGGGCTTCGACGCGATGCTGGGGAACCCGCCCTGGGAGACGCTTCAACCGAACTCGAAGGAGTTCTTTTCCGATCACGATCCGCTGTACCGGGCCTACGGCAAACAGGAGGCGCTTCGCTACCAGGCGAGCTACTTCGCGGAGCGCGAGGTCGAGCGGGCGTGGCTCGAGTACACGGCGGGCTTCGCCAACGACTCGAACTGGATGAAGTACGCCGCCGAGCCGTTCGGTGACCCTGAGGTCACGGAAGCCAGCGCCGATCGCTTCTCCATCGCCCGCGGCAAGCAGAACGCGGCGCTACACGAGCGATGGCGCGTGGCGCGCTCGAAGAGCTGCGGATTCGCCGACTCGGAGCACCCTTACCAGCATCGGGGCGAAGGAAAGGCATATACCTACAAGCTGTTCCTGGAGCAGGCGCACGCGCTCCTGCGCTCCGATGGCCGTCTCGGCTTCATCGTCCCGTCGGGCCTGTACTCCGACCACGGCACCCACGCGCTCCGCCGGCTCTTCCTCGACCGCTGCCGCTGGGAGTGGCTGTTCGGCTTCGAGAACCGGGACGGCATCTTCACCATCCACCGCTCGTTCAAGTTCAACCCAATCGTGGTCCAGAAGGGCGGCACGACCGATCATGTGCGCACCGCCTTCATGCGGCGGAGGCTTGAGGACTGGGAGCGCGCCGAAGCGCTCGCTACCCCGTACGCGCGCGCACAGGTCGACCGCTTCAGCCCGCACTCCAAAGCGATCCTCGAGATCCAGTCCGAGAAGGACCTCGTGATCCTCGAGAAGATCTACGCGAACTCCGTCCTGCTCGGCGACGACGGACCCGACGGCTGGGGCATCCGGTACGCGCAAGGCGACTTCAACATGACGAGCGACTCGAAGCTCTTCCCGCCGCGCCCGAAATGGGAAGCGGACGGCTACCGTCCGGACGAGTACAGCCGCTGGCTGAAGGGCGACTGGCGGCCCATCGCCGAGCTGTGGACGGAGCTGGGTGTCGACCCGTCGCGTGTGGCGCCGATCGACGCGGCCTGCGAGGCGGAGATCGCGGCGCGAAGCGAGGACGTTCAGCGGACGGAGTGGCGCGTGCGCTGCGCGCAGCCGCCGTACGATACGCTGCCGATCCCCCGGGCGGACCTGCCCGCCGGCGTGATTCTGTCGCGGGATGCGGGTGCGTGGATCCCGGAGGAGGCGGTGGAGGGGGTGGCGCTGCCGCTGTACGAGGGGCGGTTGATCGGGCAGTTCGACTTCAGCCAGAAGGGATGGGTGAGCGGGAAGGGTCGGGGAGCGAAGTGGCGGGACATACCATGGCAGCGGAAGCAGCTCGAGCCGCAGTACTTGATGTCCGCTGCGATGTACCAGGACCAGGCGCTTGAAAGCTACCTCACCGAGGTCAAGCGGAACTCCGGTGAGGAGGAGATGGAGGAGGAGCGGGAGCGCCTGGCCGACCCTACCC
>JBJKSF010000025.1:0-34858 GCA_046704285.1 Longimicrobiales bacterium
GGCCTGGATTCGGCGGTGCGCGTACCCGGAGACCCGGTCGTGCCCGGGCGCCGCACGGTAGCCGTCGCGCCCGCGGCGCCACCCGCCGTCGCGGTAGGCGCGCGCGTAGCCGCCGTGGTCCTCGCGCCCGTAGCCGTCCTGGTAGGCGCGCCGGTAGCCGTCGCGGTAGTCACGCCAGTAGGCGCCGCGATCGCCCCCGTAGCGATAGCCGAACGCCACGCCCACGGACGGTCCGGCGAACCACGGATTGCCGACGATGACCACGCCCAGGCGGGCGTATGCGTAGGGGCGGAAGAAGACGCCGCACGGAGCCGGAGCGGGCTGGTCGGCGAACGGCACGCCGGGCATCCACTCACGGCAGTAGCCCGGAGGCGGCAGGAAGTCGGCCGGCATCCACACGCCGGGCTCCGGCATCTCGTAGTCCGCCCTGCTCCGGTCCCACTCGTAGCGATGCGCCCGCCATCCTCCGTCGGACCACGTCCAGTAGAGCTGGAAGCGAACCGCGACCTGCCCGGCGGCCGGCCTTGGCACGCCCACGATCGCACCCGCCAGAGCCAGCATGATATACGCACGCGCCCGTCTCATCGTGCACCTCCCGTCTTTGGCGTCCCGCAGGACGCGTCCATCGGAGAGGGAGGTGCAGGGGCCGTGCCAGGACGGAAGAGCCTACGGCTCGGCGGATCTTCTCCGGTCCAGGGTCGGCGACTGTCCCCTTCCGGGGACGATCGGGCGCACACCCGTCCGTCTCATGGAACGGGCCGGTCGCTCCCTACACCCCGGTCCGCGCCGGATCCCAGATGAGCTTGTGGAGCTGGAGCTGGAACCGCACCGGGAGCCCGTCCTCGAGGATCCAGCCGGCCAGATCCTCCGGACCCATCACCCCCCACACCGGGGACATCAGCAGGGCCCGCAACGAGCCGGAGGCCACGCGGGCACCCAGATGGAGCTCCTGGATGACCGTGCGCGCCCACTCGTAGTCGGCGCGGTCCTTCACGACGAACTTGATCTCGTCACCCCCGTCGAGGTGCTCGAGGTTCGACCACAGGTTCCGCTCGGACTCCCCCGAGCCCGGGCACTTCAGGTCCATGATCTTGTGCACCCGCGCATCCAGCGCCGAGACGTCGAACGCGCCCGAGGTCTCGACCAGGACCTCATAGCCCTCGTGCAGCAGGCGCTGGGCCAGCACGAACGCGTTGGGGTGCGCGAGCGGCTCGCCTCCCGTGATCTCGACCAGGCGCGCCGGGTACGGGGCGACCTCCCGGAGGATCTCGTCCAGCGTCATGGGCCGGCCTCCCAGGAAGGCGTACGTCGTGTCGCACCAGACGCAGCGGAGCGGGCAGCCGGTGAGGCGGACGAACGTGCACGGCAGACCCGCCCACGTCGACTCGCCCTGGATCGAGTGGAAGATCTCGGTGACGCGGAGGAACGGCCTCTCGGTCAACGCTTCGTCCCGTTGCCGCCGCCGGGCCACAGAAAGCCGAGCGGGGATTCCTTCATGACGCTGCCGACCATGAAGAGCACGTTGGCCGGGCGCTCCGCGAGCCTGCGCATCAGGTACGGATACCAGTGTGAGCCGAACGGGATGTAGACGCGCATCCCGTAGCCGTCCGCGACGAGCTGCTGCTGAAGATCGCGCCGCACTCCGTGCAGCATCTGGAACTCGAAGGCGTCCTTCGCGATGCCCTGCTTCTGGTGGAAGTCGATGGTGGCGTCGATCATCCTCGGGTCGTGGGTCGCGATGCCGGGGAAGTTGCCGCCCGAGAGGAGCATCCTCATGAGCTCCACGTAGCTCTTGTCGACGAGGGCGCGGTCGCGGAAGGCAACCGATGCGGGCTCGTCGTAGGCGCCCTTGCACAGCCTCACCCGAGCCCCGAGCTCGTTCATCCGCGCCACGTCGCCCGCGGTGCGCTTCAGGTAGGCCTGGAGCACGACCCCGATGTTGCGCCGCCCCTCGGCCCACAGCTTCTCGAACGCATCCAGCGTTCGCTGGGTGTACTCCGACGACTCCATGTCGAAGCGCAGGAAGTTGCCCTGCGACTGCGCCCGGTCGAGCACCCGGCCGAGGTTCTCGGCCAGGAACGCCTCGGAGATGTCCTGGCCGAGCGCCGTGAACTTCATGGACACGTTCGAGTCGAGGCCCTCCGCCGCGATCCGGTCGAGGATGCCGAGATAGACGTCGGCGGCGAGACGCGCGTTGGGCTCGTCGTGGACCGACTCGCCCAGGAAGTTGCCCGTGGCACGCAGCCCGTCGGCGTTGGCGGCCTTCACGGCGTCGATCAGGTCGTCGACGGACTCGCCGGGCACGAAGCGCCGGCTCATGCCCCGCAGAGGCGTGCGGGTGACGACGGCCTTCGCGGTCCCGGAATGGCTCAGGTAGATCAGTCCCTCTCGAAGCATGATGTGTCCGTCTTGGTCAAGTGGTTTCGTTCCCGCTCCGCGCCAGGGCCTCCTCGAGGTAGGCCCTCACCTCGTGCAGCGACAGGCGGCCCATCCAGTCCAGGGACTCCTGCGAGCTGCGCCGCTCCACGAGGACGGGCGTCTCGACGTGGCCCACGATCCCGGGGCCGGTCAGCGCCCACCGCGGAAAGACCAGGAAGCCCGCGTACGGAGCGCGCAGGTTCCCCGTCTGCTCCACCTCGGGAGAGACCGTGTACGGGTGTCCGTCGGAGCCTTCGAAGGCGGGAGGGCGGTTGTGGGCTTCGAAGTATCCGGCCAGGGTCCCGTCCTGCGGGGGACCAGGCTCTTGTTCAGCGCCACCGTGTTCGGGGTCTGCCATCTTGGCACGGAATCGGGTTCGGCGACCGGTTGGATCCGATCTGCGCCGTCGACCCCTCAAAGCTAGAAGAAGCGGATCGGTGGGGCCACCGCGGGCGAAGCCCCGGTGGGGCCCTTCGCAGCCGTGGCGTCGGATCGCGGGCCTCGGTTGTGACGGCCCGGCGAGGTCCCTAGACTTCCGAGCCTTCACGGAGGATGGGTGACATGGCTCGAACGATGCGCGCAGCGGTTTTCTCCCGCTTCGGTGGTCCCGAGGTCGTGGAGATCGGCGACGTGCCCGTGCCGGACCCCGGTCCCGGCGAGGTTCGCCTCCGGGTCGACGCCACGGCCATGAACCACCTGGACCTGTGGGTCCGACAGGGACTGCCGGTGGAGACGCCCATGCCGCACATCGGCGGCTCGGACATCGTCGGGGTCGTCGATGCCGCGGGACCCGGCGTGCGTGCGCCCCTTGGGGTGCGCGTGGTCGTGGACCCCTCGCTCGACTATGGCTGGTACGACGGCGTCGGGCGCGGGGAGGGCTTCCGGGATCCTCCGTTCCGCATCATCGGCGAGCACACCCAGGGCGGGATGGCCGAGTACGCGATCGTGCCCGTCGCCAACCTGCTCGACGTTCCCGAGGGTGTGGCCTCGGAGGTGGCGGCGGCGGCCGGCCTCGTGTTCGTGACCGCCTGGCGCGCGCTCATGGTGCGGGGTGGGCTCCGGGCGGGCGAGGACGTGCTGGTGACGGGCGCGTCGGGCGGCGTCGGGACCGCCGCGGTGCAGCTCGCCAAGCTCGCGGGCGCCCGCGTGTTCGCGGTGACGAGCGGGCGCGACAACGTCGAGCGGGTCGGCGAGCTGGGCGCCGACGTGGTGTACGATCGGCTCGCGGGTGACTTCTCGCGCGGGGTCTGGGGCGACACGCGCAAGCGCGGCGTCGATCTCGTCTTCGACACCGTGGGCGAGGCGATCTGGCCCTCCTGCCTGCGCGCGCTCGCGGTCCAGGGACGCTTGGTGACGTCCGGATCCACGACCGGCTCGCACGGCGACACGGAGATCCGCCTGGTCTTCTGGAAGCAGCTCTCCATCTTCGGGAGCACGATGGGCTCTCCGCGCGAGTTCCGGCAGGTCATGCGGCTGGTCTTCGCGGGGCGGGTGACTCCCGTCATCCACGCGGTGATGCCGCTCGCCGAGGCCGCCGGGGCGCACGAGCTCCTGGAGAAGGGCGACGTGTTCGGCAAGCTCGTGCTGGTCCCGTGAGGGACGGGGCGATGGCTCGTCGGGACCGGTGGGCCGCCCCCGGATGGGAAGATCGCCCCCGGGTCGGGACGTCTCCATGGACCTGAGGGACGCGCAGCGCCGGGTCGACGCGTGGATCTCGCAGTTCGAGGAAGGCTACTGGCCGCCCCTCAGCAACCTGGCGCGGCTCGTCGAGGAGGTGGGCGAGCTGGCGCGGGAGCTGAACCACCGCTTCGGGCACAAGCCGAAGCGGGCGGACGAGGCGGACCGGGAGCTCGCCCTCGAGCTGGGCGACGTCCTGTTCGTGCTGCTCGTCATCGCGAACGAGCAGGGGATCGACCTGGGCCAGGCGCTCGAACAGGTGCTGGAGAAGTACCGCACGCGCGACGGGGAACGTTGGACACGGCGCGAGCCCGATCCGTCCGGCTCCGCCCCGGAGTGAGGCGCGCTCCCCTCAGAGCGAGCCGGGGAGGCGCCCGGAGGCCGGCTCGCCCGGCTCCAGCATGTCGTGGATCATGCGCAGGAGGCTCTCCACGCTCCACGGCTTGGGGAGGAAGGCGGCGTCCGGGGGAAGCGGGTGGCTTCCCGCGCTCTCCGCCTCGGCGTATCCGCTCGTGAAGAGGACGGGGATGGTGTAGCCCGCTTCGTTCAGCGCGGCCAGGAGCCCCGGGCCTCCCCTGCCCGGCATGACGACGTCGGTCAGGACGAGGCTCAGGCGGTCCGCGTGCAGCCGCACGAGGTCGAGCGCCTCGTCGCCGTTCTCCGCCGTGAGGACGCGGTAGCCGTGGCGCTCCAGAACGCGCCGGGCCGTGCGCCGCAGTGGCTCCTCGTCCTCCACGACGAGCAGCGTCTGTCCCCTTCCGCGCGGCAGGCTGGATCTCCTCTCGCTCGTCCGCTCCACGACGCTTCCGGCGATCGCCGGGAAGCAGAGCGACACGCGCGAGCCGAGGCCGGGACTCGACTCGACCTCCACGAACCCCTCGTGCTGCTGCATGAGGCCGTAGGTGACCGACAGCCCCAGGCCCGTCCCCTTGCCGGGTGCCTTGGTCGTGAAGAACGGGTCGAAGAGGTGTGTGCGCGTGGCCTCGTCCATCCCCACGCCGTCGTCGGTCACGGAGATGCACGCGTAGAGACCGGGCGACGCTCCGGGATAGCCCTCGAGATCGGCGCTGCTGCGCTCGCGCGCCTCCAGGTCGATCTCCAGCACGCCGCCCGCCGGCATGGCGTCGCGAGCGTTCATCACGAGGTTCACGACCATCTGCTCCACCGCGAGCGGGTCGGCGAGCACCGGGGGGACGCGGGTGGCCGCGGCGATCCGGACCTCGACGGTCTCGGGGATCAGTCGGCTCATCATCGAGGACAGCTCGGCCACGACGCTCGGCAGGAGGATCGGACGGCGCTCGAGGGCCGCCTTGCGGCTGAAGCCGAGGAGTTGCTTGACCATCCTGGTGGCGCGGACCGCCGCGGCGTGGATGTCGGTCGCGGACGCGAGCATGGCCTCGTCGCCGTCGCGGAGCCCTTGCACGAGGAGGTCGGCGTTGGCGGTGACGATGGAGAGGATGTTGCTGAGGTCGTGGGCCAGCCCACCTGCCAGGCTGCCGACGGCTTCCAGCTTCTGGGACTGGCGCAGCTGCTCCTCGAGCTCGATCAGACGGGTCACGTCACGCGCCACGTTGACGTAGTTGACGATGCGGCCGCCGGCGTCGCGCACCGGGGAGATCGAAGCCTCCTGGCGATAGAAGGTCCCGTCCTTGCGCCGGTTCACGAGCTGACCGGACCACGTCTCACCGCGGGTGATCTTCTCCCAGAGATCGGCGTAGAAGGCGTCGTGCTGGCGACCGCTCTTGAGCAGCCGCGGGGTCGAGCCGAGGGCCTCCGCGCGCGAGTAGCCCGTGACGCGCTCGAACGCCGGGTTCACGTACTCGATCACGCCCTCGGGGTCGGTGATGACCACGACCTCTCCGAGCTGCTCGATCGCCCTGGCCAGCCGGGCCCGCGCCAGGTCGGAGCGGACCTGGCCGGTGACGTCCAGGAAGTAGACGGCGAAGCGGCCGGGCCCCCACGGGAAGGCCTCGAGGTCGAGGTAGCGCTCGAGTCCGGACGAGTACCGGCGCAGGTGCGCCGGCTCGCCGGTCACGGCCACCCGCGCGAGGTCCGCCACGAGCCCGTCCTCCGCCGCTCCGGGAAGTACCTGCGTCACCCGCCGGCCCAGCACCTCCGACGCCGCGAGGCCCGTCAGCTCCTCGAACGCGCGGTTCACGCGGTCGAACACGTAGTCCGCTGCCGCCCCATGCTCGTCGAGGACGACGGTGCAGGTCGCCAAGCCCGCCGTCGCATGCTCGAAGAGGCTGCGGCAGCGCTCCTCCCAGGACAGGGGGGCAGCGTCCGGGGCGGTCGGCCCCGCGGGGCTCCGACGCTTGAAGATGCCCATGGCAGGTCAGAATCGCATGCTGTGGCTCGTGGCCTCCCGGGTCGCACCGGCGCCGTGACGACCTCCCGCGGGGCCGGTCGATGCGGGGGGGACTCTTCCTGACAGTTAGCATTAGTATGCCTTTCCTTGGATGGATACCAGATGTTTCTCGTCTTCGCGCTGCCCTGGCTCGGCCTGGTCGCCTTCGTGTTCCTGCGGGTGCATCTTCCGCGGGACCTGGGCCCCGGTGCGGCCGTGGAGCGCGGTGACGCTCCGCTCGTGAGCGTGATCGTGCCGGCGCGCGACGAAGCCGTGAACATCGAGGGCTGCGTCCGGTCCCTCGCGGCGACGGCCTATCCTCGCTTCGAGATCCTCGTCGTGGACGATCGCAGCACCGACGGGACGGCCGACCTGGCGCGGGCGGTGCCGCGGGGCGGCGCGGAGCGGATCGAGGTGATCGAGGGAGCGGCGGTCCCCGAGGGCTGGCTCGGCAAGCCGTGGGCCTGCTGGCAGGGGGCGCAGCGCGCGCGCGGCGACCTGCTGCTGTTCACCGACGCCGACACCGTCCACGGTCCCGGGCTCCTGGCGCGGGCCGTCGCGGAGCGGGAACGGGAGGGATCCAATCTCCTCACGGTGGCCGGCCGGCAGCTGATGGGCTCCTTCTGGGAGCGCCTCGTGCAGCCGCAGGTCTTCCTCCTGATGTTCCTGCGGTTCCGGGACGTGGAGCGCTGGGTGGCGCGGGGACGCTGGAGGGACGCGATCGCCAACGGTCAGTATCTGCTCTTCTCGCGCGACGCCTACGAGTCGATCGGCGGTCACCGGGCGGTGCGCGACGAGGTCGCGGAGGATCTGTCGCTCGCGCAGCTCCTCGTGCGCCGGGGCCTGCGGCTCACGCTGCGGATGGCTCGGGACGACTTCGCCACCCGGATGTACCGATCGCTCGGCGGGATGGTGCGCGGCTGGTCGAAGAACCTGGTGATGGGGGGCTTGCGCACCGTGCCCCGTTGGATGAGGCCGATCGTCGCGCCCGCGACCGTGGTGGCTCTCGCGGCGCTCTGGCTCGCGCCGCCGGTGCTGCTCCTGCTGGCGCTGGCGGGGTTCGGTGGGGGTGGGCTCCTGGCGTGGGCGGCGCTCGTGACCGCCGTGAGCGCGCTCTTCTGGGCGGCGGTCACCCGCGTGATGCAGGCGCCGCCGTGGTACGGGATCCTCTATCCGCTGGGCGCCGGCGTGTGCGAGTGGATCTACCTGCGCTCGTGGCTCGCGGGGAGGCGCGTGAGGTGGAAGGGGCGGAGCTACGTGCTCAGGCCGGTCTCGGAGAGGCCGTGACCCCGGTCGAGCTGGCCCGGGCGCTCAAGGAGGAGGCGCGGGCGCGGGGCTTCGTCCTGGCGGGGATCGCCGCGGCGGACCCCAGCGAGCACCTCGGGCGCTACCGAGCGTGGATCGCGGAGGGGATGCACGGCGAGATGGGCTATCTCGCGCGGCCCGATGCCGTGCGGCGACGCGGCGACCTCACCGCCACGCTGGAGCGTGTACGCTCCGTTCTCGTCGTGGCCGATGCGTACGCGCAGGACGATCCGCCCGGCGTGCCCGGCGATCCGTCGCGCGGCGTGATCGCCCGCTACGCGCGCGGGCGCGACTACCACAAGGTCCTGAAGAAGAAGCTGGTCGCGCTCGCTCGCTGGCTGCAGGAGCGCTCGCCCGGGGTGGAGGCGCGCGCGTACGTCGACACCGGCCCGATCCTCGAGCGCGAGCTCGCCCGGCGTGCCGGGCTCGGGTGGTTCGGCAAGAACACGATGCTGCTGAATCCGGGGCAGGGCTCGTACTTCTTTCTCGGCTTGCTCCTCCTCGACATCGCGCTTCCGCCCGATGCTCCGTTCGAGGCCGATCGCTGCGGGACGTGCCGCGCGTGCCTGGACGCGTGTCCCACCGGAGCGCTGCTCGGTCGCGACGAGACGGGCGCGCCCGTGATGGACGCGCGCCGCTGCATCGCCTACCTGACGATCGAGCACCGCGGGCCCATCCCGATGGAGCTCCGGCCGCTCGTGGGCAACCGGGTGTTCGGATGCGACATCTGCCAGGCGTGCTGTCCCTTCGTGCAGAAGTTCTCGGTGGCCGTACCGCACGGCGATTACGCTGCGCCGCCGCCGGGGGAGACGGATTTGGGCCCGGAACGCGGCGCAGGAGGCGTCTCCGCGGAGACGTCGCGCGCCGCCGGGCGCGCCGGGGCGGTCATCCCCCCCACCGACGGCCCCGCCCTGGTCGACCTCATGCGCATGAGCGAGGACGAGTGGGACGCCTATACGCGGGGGTCGGCCGTGCGGCGGGCGGGCTACTCGGGCCTGCGGCGCAACGTGGCCATCGCGTTGGGGAACTGGCTGACGTCCTGTGATACGCCCCAGCCTGAGGCCGTCGCGCTGCTGAGGGCGGCGCTGTCGGACGAGGACCCGGTCGTGGTGGAGGCGGCGGCGTGGGCGTTGGGGCGCATCGGTCGACGGGGCCGCGAGCACCTGGACGCGCGCGGAGGGTGAGACCGGATATGGAGGACGACATCCCTGCGGGACCGACCATCTGGGTGGACGCCGACGCTACCCCCCGGGACGTGAAGGACATCGTCGCCCGGGCCGCGCTCCGGCTGCAGTTGTCGACCGTGCTGGTGGCGGACCGGCACCTTCGGACTCCGCTCAACAACCCCTTGGTCCGCTCGGTGCGCGTCGCCGGAGGGCCCGACGCGGCCGACGACCACATCGCGGTGCACGCCCGGCCCGGAGACCTGGCCATCACGGCGGATATCCCCCTGGCGTCCCGGTTGGTCGAGAAGGGTGTGCGGGCTCTCGACCCGAGGGGGACGGAGTACACCCGGGAGAACATCGGCGAGCGCCTCTCGATCCGTGACTTCATGGACCATCTCCGCTCCACCGGCGTGGAGACCGGCGGGCCCGGCAGCTACGGCCCCACCGACAAGCAGGCCTTCGCGGCGGCCTTCGACCGGATCCTGACGCGCCTGGTGAGAGGTCGCTGAGCCCCCCCGAGGGCGACGCTGTCGGACGAGGATTCTGCCGTATCGCTGAGGGAGGCTCGCAGGGCTGGCTCCAGAAGCCCGGCAGCATGCCCGAGACGCAGTGGACCACCGGCGTCTCCATCGTGGGGCCCTCACCTCCCGAAGGGGACGCGCACGCTCACACCCATGCCGTTCTCGTTGAAGGTGGGACGCACGGCGAGCCTGCTCGCGTCCAGGGGGACGGGCTTCCAACGGTCGGAGGGTGAGAGTGCGCCTACGACCAGCCCAACGACGAGCCCGAGCGTGCCGAGTCCGGCGGCGCCCATCGCTGCCTTCTGGTCCGAGGTGTAGGCCATGCAGAACCATGCATCCGCGCTGCACTTGTCGTCTCCCGAAGCGAACCCGATGATGGCGCCCGTCGCGGCTCCGGCCAGCAACCCGATCAACCCGCCTTCGAGGACGGGGCGATGCCGGCCGGCGTAGGTGTCCAGCCCCGAGAGATCGGACCGTGAGAAGGTCCGCACCCCTGTCGCCGCTCCCGGCTTCCCGAGCTGGACCACCAGGGCGCCGTTCGCGGTGTCCTGGACCGTCCCCTCGGCGCTTGTGAGCTTCTGGGACGGCGCGGTGACGCGGACGCGCGTGCCCGGGCCGGGCATGCTCTGCGCGTGGAGCCGCGGTGCGTGCCCCAGGAGGAGCGCGAGCACGAGAGCGGCTCTCGAGATCCGGCGGACCATGATCCACCTCCTGCCATCAACAGGTGCCCTCTACCCGCCTCGCATCCGGGACCACGCTGGTAAGATGCCGCCGGACGAGGGGGTCGCCGATACGCATGACTACGTAGGCGCCGGAGCGGGACGACCTGGGGCGGGGCGCTACGCCTTCGGCTCATGCGCCTCGCCCAGACGCGACGCTCGACGAGGACGTGGAGCTCGACGTCTTCTAGGTTGGACGGGGTCCGCTCCAGTCAGTCTCGACCCGAGGGCATGCCCACTCGAAGGTGCCGGCCGACTCGCCTCTCTTGACGTCCAAGGCGTCACGCTATATGGGTAGGCCGTCTGTATATGTAGAGTATCTATCTATATGGCACTCGTGACGGAGCGTAGAACCCCTGTGGGGATGGATTGGAAGCCCGACGGCGACGACCCCCGTGATGCCGCACGTCATCGTGTTCGAGCAGGGCATTGTGTCGGGCAAGGACGGGCTCGCCTTCGGTCCACGCCGCGTCCTGCTGCGCGTCTTGGGGCCAGTTGCGCTGCAGAAGTGGGTGGATCGGGGATCGCCCCTCCCACGAGCCGGCCGATCCGGCTGAAGCCGTCGGAGGACCCGCACATGGTTGGTTCGCCGCCGACGAGGGGCTCGCCGCTCGACGAGGGAGGATCCAGCAGAGCATGATCCTGTCGCGCGCCTGTACCGTCCTGGCCATCGTCACCGCCGTCTCGATGCCCACGACCGCCGGAGCTCAACAGCGCAACCCGGCCATGGAGGTCGGGGTCCGGGCGGTGGCGGCTCATGCCACGGTGCACCCGGGCGACGTGGTCCCGGTGGCCGTGGAGCTGACCTTTCCCGCGGGCTTCCACGCCTGGCCGCACAAGCCCGTGGTTCCTCCGGTGTTCGGAGGTCTCGAGCCGATCCCCACCGACCTGTCCCTGACGGTGCCTCAGGGTGCCACCGTGGGCGACATCCAATGGCCGGAGCCCACGGCCGTCGAGGTGCGCTACACGGGAAGCCCGGTGGCGCTGCTGTCCTACACGGGCCGCACCCTGATCTACGCGCCGGTGACCCTCGGGTCGGACCAACCGGAGGGCAGGGCGCTCATCCGCGTGAAGGTGAGCTACCAGGCCTGCGACGCGACCGTCTGCTACCCGCCCGTCGAGAGGGACGTCTCGGTTCCCCTCCACGTCGTGGCACCGGGAACCGCCGCGTCGCCGGGCGTCGCCGAGCCGGGCATGTTCACAGGCTTCGCCGTGGGCGCCGGGGCACGACCGATCGTCGGCAACGCTCCGGCATACGTCAACGTGTTCGGTTGGTCGTTCACGTTCCGGCCGAGCGGGGCGCTCGGGCTGGCCCTGCTCATGTTGGTGGCGGCGCTGGGAGGATTGCTCCTGAACCTGACGCCGTGCGTGCTGCCTCTGGTGCCGATCAAGATCATGGGGCTGCGCAACGCGGCCGGCGGCTCCGCGCGACTCGCCACGCTGGGCGCGGCGATGGGCGCAGGCATGATGGTGTTCTGGCTCGTGCTCGGCGGGGCGGTGGCGTTCGTCTCGGGCTTCGACGCGATCAGCAGTCTGTTCCAGATGCCGTGGTTCACGCCCGTGGTGGGCGCCGTGGTCGGCGTGGCGGGCCTGGGGATGCTGGGGCTCTTCGACATCCGCCTGCCCCAGGGCGTGTACCGCATCGATCCCAGCGCGGAGAGCGTGCCGGGGTCGTTCGGCTTCGGCGTGATGACCGCCGTGCTCTCCACCCCGTGCACCGCGCCGTTCATGGCCGGGGCCGCCGCGTGGGCGGCGCTGCAGAGCCCGCCCGTCACCATGGCGGTGTTCGCGGCGATCGGTGCGGGTATGGCGCTACCCTACGTGCTGCTCACGTTGCGCCCGTCCTGGCTGGCCAGGGTGCCGCGCAGCGGGCCGGGTGGGGTGCTCCTCAAGCAGGTGATGGGGATCCTCATGCTGGCCGTGGCCGCGTTCTTCGTCGGGAGCGCGCTCTCGGGGGCGCTCCAGCGCCAGCCCGATCCGCCGAGCAACGCATACTGGTGGGCGGTCGGCGGCCTGGTGATCGTGGCGTTCGCATGGCTGGCGTACCGTGCGGGCCGCGCTGCCCGTACGGTCCGTTGGCGCCTCGGTCTGCGGGCCGTGGCGGGCCTCGCCATCGTGCTCACGCTGGTCCTGGTCCCGTCGCTCGCGAGCCAGGGGCCGGTCCCCTGGGTCGGCTACACGCCCCGGCGCTTCGCCGCCGCGCGGAGCCGGGGCTCCGTGATCGTCATGGACTTCACCGCCGAGTGGTGCCTGAACTGCAAGGCGCTGGAGAGCGGAGTGCTGGACACGAAGAGGGTCGTCGAGCTCCTCCACTCTCCAGGCGTCGTGCCGATGCGGGTGGACCTCACGACGGCGAACCCGGACGGCCGGGCGAAGCTCGCCCAGTTGAAATGGGTGGGCATTCCGCTGCTCGCCGTCTTCGGTCCGGGGGTCGGCTACACCACGCCCATCCGCTACGACTCCTACACGCCCCAGATGGTGGAGGCCGCGGTGAGGCGCGCGACGAGCGGGGGCTAGCCGCTCCGGCCCGAACGCGGCCATCAGCTGATTAACGAGAAGGAGGGTCAGATGCTCACTTCGCATTCACGGTACCCCGGAGCGATCCTGACGGTGGCTCTCCTCGCGCTCGCAGCTGGATGCGCACAGCGCCCCTCCGATCGGGACATCGCGACAGCCTCCGAGCGGCTGGCCCACCTCTTCGATCTGCGCGAGTACGAGATCGCCTCGAGTGAGGGCAGGAAGTGGCAGAACGCCGGGCCGCGCGCCTTCGAGCCGCGGGCGTGGTTCATCCTCGCCACGGCCCGGACCCCGATGTCCGACTCCCTGAGCGACAGCACGGTCGCCTGGGGCGAAGCCATGGTGAGGGCGGCCCCCCGCGATCCATGGTCCTGGCTCGCCCTGGCCGGCGCGCTCGACCAGAATCGCTCCCGCTACCACGAAGCCGTGGCAGCGAGCGACTCGATGATGCGGCTCTCCACCGACCTGCCGTTCCTTCGCCTCCGCCTCAACATCCTGCGCGGCGACGTCAGCGACTCGGCCGCGCTCGCGTTCATCGACGGCCTGCGTCCGGCGGTGCGGGACAACCCCGTGGTGCTGGTGAGCCTCGGGCGGGCCCAGTTCGGCCGCGGCATGGACACGAAGAACGACTCTCTCATTCAGGCGGCGCTGGCGAGCTTCGCCCGCGCCCGGGCCGCCGACTCGACGAACGTCGACGCCTACTATCTCGCCGGGACGTCCTTGGTGATGGAAGGCCGCGTGGACGACGCGTTCCCCCTCCTCCAGCGGGCGGCCGATCTCAGCAGCGCCGTGCGTGTCCACCAGGAGCTCTGGCGGGCGATCCAGGGGCGTCGTGACTTCTCCGCCGAACAGAAGCAGGCGGCAGTGCGGGCCGACGCCGAGGCGCTCATGAAGAGGCGCGACCTTCCCAGCACCCTACAGGCCGTCGCGGAGATCTACAAGGCCGTCGGGTTGACCGCGGAGGCGCGCAAAGTCGCAGACCGGGTCCTGACGGAGTACCCCTACAGCGAGGCCGCCGAGTGGGTGCTGGTGGACCGCTACCGCGCCGTGGCAAAGGACATCTACCAGGAGAAGCAGACCACGGGGAAGGTCGATCCCGCGAAGCAGGCCGAGTACCGGAGGATGCTGGACGCGTACGTCGCCCGGCCGAAGCACGTGAACGACCGGCTTCTGGGAGACGCCTATCGTGAGCTGTTCCTGCTCGACCAGCAGCGTCTCGCCGAGGACTCCACCGTGAACGGAGACTCGCTGTACAGCCTCGTGCGGGGCATGGTCGACTACGAGGGCATCAACCCGCAGATCATCTACGGCGCCGGGGCCGTGGCGCTGGCCGACGACCGTACGCACCTGGAGGAGGCGGAGCGCATCGCTCGCGAGGGGATCGCGGCCGGCAGGGAGAAGATCGACGAAGGGCGCCAGTTCTACGAGTCGCATGGCCTGTACCAGCAGACGCAGGACTGGATGGCGAGCACCATGTACGACGCCCTAGGGTGGGTGTATCTCGCTCAAGGGCGCGTGGACATCGCCGAGGATACGCTGCGCCACGCCGTGGAGCTCGACCCCCGGAACCTGACGGCCCTCGACCACCTCGGTCATCTGTACGAGCGGCGCGCGGGTAGCGCGACGGACTCGCCCTACCTCGACTCCGCGCAGGACTACTTCATCCGCGGGGCCATGGTGCAGACCATGGGGACCAACCCCAGCGACTCGGCCCTCCAGCACCTGTACGAGCGTCGGCATGGGAGCCTCGCCGGCTGGGAAGCGTTCCACGCCAGCATCGCGACGATCGACCGGGCGCGTAGACACAAGGCCGTTCTGGCGGCGCGGAAGGCCCATCCCGAGATGATGAAGGGCTTCACGCTGACCTCGCTGGGCGGCAGCCGGGTGGACTCGAGGAAGCTCAGGGGCAAGATCCTGGTGCTCCACTTCTGGGGCACCTGGTGCGGACCCTGCGTCACGGAGATGCCCGAGTTCGAGAAGTTCTACGAGAAGTACCGGCGTGACGCCGACGTGGCGATCTACACCGTGGATTACAACGATCCCGACCCCGACGACGTGCGCACCTGGATGAAGAAGCACAAGTACGACTTCCCAGTTCTGCTCGACGGCGGATATGTCGCTTCGGCAGGCGTCTATGCATTCCCGACGACGTGGTTCGTGGACCGGGAAGGGCGGATCGAGTTCGTGAAGACGGGAGAGAGCCAAGCGCTGGTCGAGGAGTTCGGATGGCGGGTGGAGGCACTGCGACAGAAGCGTTGAGTGGCGGAGGCGTCGGCACACCCAGCACCCCTTGCGGCCCGGGGCACCGGGCCGTACATGAGCGAATAAGTCAAGGACAGTTCAGGATGGAGGCTCCCATGCGTCCTTCCAACGTTGCCGCGCTTCTTACCGCGACCCTCCTCGTCGTTTCTTCCTGCACTCCGGCTCCCGAACCGAGCCGCTCCCCCATCACCGTCATCCACGGCACCGTTCGACCCGCCGAGGGAGGGCACTTCAAGCTCGCCCAGGTGCACCTGACGCCGAGTCTGGCGTCGGCGACGCCCCTCGCAACGGCGCGCGTCGCCCCCGACGGGCACTTCGCCATCGCCACGACGGATACGGGGACGCTCGATCTCACGTTCAGCGCGGTCGACCACTACTCGAAGAGCGTGACGCTCGTGCTCCCGGAGCGGGGAAGCATCGCCGTCGACGCGCGCCTCGAGCACTACACCTACGCGCCTGCCGACAGCCTGGATCACATCAAGGTCCGGGGGAGCTTCAACGCCTGGAGCTGGACCACGGCGCGTCCGCTCACGAAGCAGAAGGACGGGACCTATGCGCTCGAGGTGCCGACCACGGACGACTCGGTCACCTACGAGCTCGTGGGGCTGGAGTCGCCCGAGGGTCGGAGCATCA
Organism: Longimicrobiales bacterium; assembly: GCA_046704285.1. Classification (GTDB taxonomy): domain Bacteria; phylum Gemmatimonadota; class Gemmatimonadetes; order Longimicrobiales; family Gaopeijiaceae; genus SZUA-318. The sequence goes on from JBJKSF010000025.1 coordinate 15,566, forward strand.
ACGGGACGCAGTCCGACACCTGGGTGTACGACGGCAGGGGTGACTACCGCTCCGTGGTCGCTGCCAAGAACGGCCACGCCACCATCGTGTTCGACCCGAAGCTCCTGCAGCGGGACACAGGAACCGCGACGGTCGTCTTCCAGGATACGACGACCTCGCGCGACGCGCGCCTGAGCGCGATGGTGGAGAGGTGGACGGACCAGCGCGACGCCTACTTCGATACGGTCCGGGCGGTGCAGGCGCGCAAGGACACGCTCCACTACGATTGGGCTCCCGTGGTGGCGAGTCGCACGACGGCCTTCCAGGCGGCGACGGATCCCCTCGCACGGCAGCTGTACGCGCTCTCCTTATTGGACGCCCTCAACATGGGCGCCAAGCTCGACACGGCGCTTGCGCGTACTCTGACCCACGCGGTGCCTGCCGCCTCACCGTTCTGGGACCTGTTCCTGGTGCAGCCGACCGCAATCGTCGGAGCGTACCGGGTGGTCGCAGGTGACACGTCCTTCGCTGCTGCATGGAAGGACACGGCAGTGGCGCGGCCGGTGCTGGCGTACCTCGACAGCGTGGTCGCAGCGCCGCACGACACGATGGTGGTCGTTCAAACCCTCACGACGGAGCTTTCCCTCGCGAAGTCCGTCCACGACGATCAGCTCGCGAACGACTACTACAACCGTCTTGTCACGGACTACGCGAGCTCTCCGTTCACCAGCTTGGTCAAGGCCCAGTTCTCGCCAAACCGGTTGATCCAGGTCGGCAGGAAGATGCCTGCCTACTCGGTCGGTGAACTCGGCGATTCCGCGGCCAAGTACACGAACCGGTCGATGCTCGGCAAGGTCTACCTCCTCGACTTCTGGGCGACGTGGTGCGGCCCCTGCGTGGCCGAGTTGCCAAACCTCGATGCGGCCTACGACTCGTTGCACTCCAGGGGCCTTCAGATCTTGAGCGTGTCCCTCGACCAGTCGCCCAAAGACGTCGTCAAGTTCCGGGCGGACCACAGGATGCCGTGGCCGCAGGGGTTCGTCTCCGGGGGGTTCGAGAACGCGGAGATGAAGCGCCTCCAGATCCTCTTCCTCCCGCGTGAGGTCCTGATCGGCAAGAACGGCACCATCCTCGCCGCGGACGACCAGCTGCGCGGTAAGGACCTCATGCCGACGTTGAAGAAGGCGTTCGGCATCAGCGGCGCTCCGTAAGGAGCGAGCGACAGGCAGGCCGGTCTGTCTCGTCCGCGCGCGAAGGCCTCTGTCCGAGCGTGACCGCGTGACAGCGTAGCCGGCGGGATCTGCCTCGGGGACCGCCGGAGACCCGGTGGGTCGAGTCCTTCGCTCGGCTCGGGCCTCGAGGTACGGGCACACGGGCAATCCGAGGTGATGCCAACGCATTCTCCTTGACGGCTTAGGCATGGAGTCGTACGGTTGTCCTAACCGACATAGGAGAGTCGCGATGGCGGAACAGGCGGACCTGCTCCCGGGGACCCTCGATCTCCTCATACTCAAGGCCGTCTCGCTCGGCGAGCTGCACGGCTACGGCGTGCTGCTGCGCATCGAGCAGATCACGGGCGGGGCGCTCCAGATCCAGCAGGGCGCGCTCTACCCGGCGCTCTACAGGCTCGAGCACCGCGGTCTGCTGGCGAGCACGTGGGGAACGTCCGACAACAACCGCCGCGCGCGGTTCTACCGGCTCACGGCGGCGGGCCGGAGGAGCCTCGGCGAGGAGACGGCGAGCTGGGGTCGATTCGCGGACGCCATGGCGCTCGCCCTGAGCGCGCGGGCGCAGGAAGGCTGAGGACGTGCGCCGTCACGGCGGCGGTGGGGATCCGGGACCCGTGAGCGCACGCGGTGGGCTGGAAGCATGAGCGTGCTCTCGCGCGTGGGCTCGCTCTGGCGAGGCCTGACCCGCCGCTCTTCGTTCGAGGCGGAGATGGACGAGGAGTTCCGCCTGCACCTGGAGCTGCGCACGGAGGACCTCATCCGCTCGGGGCTCTCTCCGGCGGAGGCGGCGCGCCGGGCGCGCCTGGAGTTCGGGAGCAGCGAGGTCTACAAGGAGCGGGCGCGTGCGTCCCGGGGGCTGAGGATCTTCGACGAGATGTACGGCGACGTGCGTTACGGCGTTCGCACGCTTCTGCGCACACCGGGGTTCACGCTGGTGGCCGTGCTCACGCTGGCCCTCGGGATCGGCGCGACCACGACGATCTTCAGCGTGCTGGACGCCGTGATGATCCGGCCGTTGCCGTTCCGGGACGCAGGGAGGTTGGTGAAGTTGGACCGACTGGGCGTTCCGTTCAGCCTCGGGCCGCGCACGCCGCCCAAGATCGTGCCCGACATCACCGACGTTCGCGCGCTCGGTGTCTTCCAGCACGTCGTCGCGTATGGAGCCGGGGCACTCAACCTCTCCACGGGTGGAGCGCCGGAGCGAGTCCCGATTACCGAGGTGACCCCCGGCTTCTTCGAGACCCTGGGTGTGCATCCCGTGGTCGGGCGGGCGTTCGTTCCCGAGGAGGGCGTGCCCGATGCTCCGCGTGTGGCGATCGTGTCTTGGGCACTCTGGCGCGGACGGCTCGGTGATGACACGGCCCTTGCCGGCATGACCATCGCGCTGGACGGGAAGGACTATCGGGTGGTGGGCGTCGCGCCGCGGGGGTTTGCCTTTCCGACCGAGTCCGAGGTCTGGATTCCCATGTCGATCCCGCAGACCGCAGCCGGTTTCGAACCGTTCCGCCAGATGATACCGAGCGACGTGATCGCTCGGCTGGCTCCGGGGGTCTCGCAGGCACAGGCCCGCGGCAGGGTCGCGGCGCTCTTCGCGCCCTACGAAGTGAAGGAGCCCGGGACGGCGCCTCAAGTACGCTCCCTCCGAGCGGCGCTCGTCGGCGGTCAACGTACCACGCTCCTGCTGCTGTTCGGGGCGACCGCGCTGGTGCTTCTGATCGCCTGCGCGAACGTCGCCCATCTCGTCCTCTCGCGGGCGACGGTCCGGAACCGGGAGATCGCGGTGCGGGCGACCCTGGGAGCGACTTCGGGGCGCGTTGCGCGGCAGCTTCTCGTGGAGAGCCTCATGCTGGCGCTGGCCGGGGGCGCGGCCGGCGCCGCGCTGGCTATGGGCGGCACCCGGGTGCTGGGCGCGCTCATCCCGCCGGTGCTCGCGGGGTCCGTGCGGCCGGCGGTGGATGCGGGCCTCCTCGGTTTCGCGCTCACGCTCTCCCTGGCGACCGGGCTGGCGTTCGGTCTGCTCCCGGCTCTGTGGGCGCGAGGGGCGGACGCGGGGGAGGTGCTCAAGAGCGCGGGCACCGGCACGACGGCAGGCGGGGTGCGGGCTCGGGCGCGTCGGGGCATCCTGCTCGCCGAGGTGACGCTCACGGTGATGCTCCTCGTGGGCTCGGCCGTGATGCTGCGGAGCCTGCATGCACTGCTGACGACCGACCCCGGGGTGCGGCCCGAGCATGTGGCGACCCTGGAAGTGTCGCTCGCGAACGCGCGGTTCGGCACATCCGAGGAGAAGCGTCAGTTCTACCGGAGCGTGCTCGGGAAGCTGGAGGGGGCGCCAGGCGTCGAGGGGGCGGGCTGGATCAACGAGCTCCCCTTGCGGGGCGTAGGCGGGATCCGTGTCCCTGCCTGGCCCGAAGGACGGCGCCCCAAGCACCTGAGCTTGGGAGATTTTGCCCAGGATCTCGAGGTCACACGCGACTATTTCCGGGCGATGGGCATCCAGGTGCTGGCCGGACGGGCCCCCGTGGCCCTTCCGGGGAAGCAGCCAGCGTCCTGCGAGGTAGCCATCGACCAAGAGTTCGCCCACCGCCTCTGGCCGGGCGGGAATCCCGTAGGCCGGAATCTACGTGCGGAGGCCCTGGGTGAGTCCTGCGAGGTCGTGGGCGTTGTGGCGAATGTGCGCTCCTTCACGCTGGCCTCTCCCTACATCCCGCAGACGTACTTCTCCATGCTGCAGGCACCGCTTCCCAACGCTGCCCTCGTCGCTCGGGGCACCATGCCTGTCTCCGCCCTCGAGCGCCGCCTCGTCCAGGCCGTGCACGATGTCGCCCCGGAGCAGGCGGTCTACGACGTGCGCACGATGGACGACGTGATCAGCCGTGCCATCGAGCCCCGCCGCCTGAACACCGCGCTCATCACGGTGTTCGGCGTCCTCGCGCTCCTGCTGGCGGCCGTCGGCGTCTATGGGGTGATCGCGTTCGGCGTGGCGCGCCGCACGCAGGAGATCGGGATCCGCATGGCGCTCGGAGCGGACGCCGGCCGGATCCGGCGCTCCGTGCTGGGCGAGGCGCTCGGTGTCGAGCTCGCGGGCTGCCTGCTCGGGCTCGGTGGCGCGTGGGCACTCGCGCGAGTGCTGCGCTCGTTCGTGTACGGAGTCAAGCCGACGGATCCGGTCTCGTTCGCGGTGGCGCCGCTGGTGGTGCTGGCCGTGGCTGCGCTCGCGGCCTTCGTGCCCGCGCGGCGGGCCACGAAGATCGATCCGACGGACGCGATCCGGGAGGCGTGAGGGACGTCGCACGTCGAGGTATCACGCTGTGGTGAGCGGCCCCGACTGGCCCACGTCAGACTCCCGGCCCGGCCGAGAACGTGATCGGAATCGCAACCCACACCGGCACTGCCCTGTCGCGAGTATGGTCCGGGGCGAACCGACAGACGCCGGCCACCTCGAGGGCGGCGACGTCCAGCTCCGGCTCGTCGGAGCTCTTGTGGAGCTTGAACTTCTTCACCATCCCGTACCGGTCGACCGAGAACCAGACATCGACCGTTCCCCCGATGCCCCGCTTACGGAGCGCAGGGGGATAGTCCAACTCCAGCACGTGCTGTACCTCTTCGGGGTTGAGGAGCCGGGGAGCCACGCCATGGTAGACCGTCGCGGTCACGAAGTCGGTGGCCGTGCGCTCGTTCGGGGACAGCGGCCGGCGCTCGGCACTCTCTTTCGCAAACGCGCGTTCGCGGTAATAGAGGTAGCGACGGCCGTCCCGCTCCGCGTGTAGGTTGAATGACAGCCACTCGTTGCTGTGGGGAGGGTGTGCCCAGACGTTCGTGGGTCCCTCCGCAGTCAGTTTCAGGTCTCGCGCGCCGTCGAACAGCACCAGGGTCCCCAGGGAGTCACGCAGCGCGAAGATCCGCTTTCCGTTGCGGTAGGTGCCGGCCCAGGTCTCCGGCTCCAGCCGGATGTATCCGGTGGTGTCTGCCGGGCCCGCCGCCACGGCCGTCGCGGGGGGCGCGCGCAGGACGTCCATGACGTTCCCGAGAATCCAACTCGCGGTCGCGAAGGGCCACTCGCCGACGGACCAGACGAAGATCGCGGTCCTGGACTCCGGCAGGAGGTAGAAGTTGGCGGAGGTCCCGAACCCGCTGGACGTTCGCGCGAGAGACACCAGCTGCAGGCCGCGGTGCTCGCTCACCACGATGCCGCTTCCATAGCGCGCTCCCGGCCAATCCGGGATGGCGGCGCCGGCGAGATCGGCGGGTCCCCCACCTCGCACGCCGCCGCTCATCCACGCCGAGAGGAACTTCACGACGTCGTCCGTGGTCGTGAACAGCACCGGGAGGCCATCGACGGTGTCAGCCGGGGAGACGATCCTGGTCGGTCTCTTCTTCTTGTAGGTCCGCTCGACCCCGCGCACGAGGCCCTCCGAGCGCGCCGTCCGGAGGCTGAACGTGGACGAGTCCATCCCGAGGGGCTGCAGGACGGCGGCGGTCGCGATCTGATCGAACGGCTTGCCCACCACGCTCTCGATCACCCGTACGGCGAGGGGCAGCGAATAGCGCGACTCGGAGTAAAGGGCGCCGGGCGCGGCCACCAGCGCGCTGTCGTCGAGGTGGTCGAGCGCGTCCTCCCAACTCTCGCCCGGCCCTCTGGCCGCGTCGTCGATGCCCGCGGTGTTCGTCAGGAGCTCGTGCAGCGTGGCCCGCCCGAGCTCGGGCGTGAGCCCGGGGAGGTAATGCGAGATCGGGGCGTCCTCGTTCAGGTAGTGGGCAGCGACCAGCGCCTGCGCGACGACCCCGACGAGCACATCCGTGAGCGCGGGAAACGGGAAGAGGGCGTTGGGAGAGAGGGCGCTGTCCGGATGGGCGGCCCTGTGCCCGAAGGTCTTCAGAATCTGCTTCTGGCCGACCTGATGCACGGCCAGCACCAGGCCCGGCTCCCACCGGCCGAGATCCTGGTGGACGATGTCCTTGAAGGACTGCGCAGAGGCGGCGCCAGGAACGGCCACCGCCACGGCAAGGCAGAGGATGCGGGCAGCGTCGATCACCCTGCCAACATGAGTGCTCGGCGAGCGCCTGACCAGGGCATGCGCGGCCGGAGACCACAGGGGGGGCGCACGGCGGCGCGGCGGTGAGGGTCCCGTTCCAGGAGCCACCCCCCTCGCTACTTCCTCCAGACGGCCACGAGCCGGTATCGGTGCCGATGCACGGTGACCGAGACGGTGTCCCACGACAGCGCGGTGCGGAGGTGCGTGCCGCTGGGCCAGTCCACGAGTGTCAGGTGGTCGGGCATCTGGTTCGCGATGCGGTAGGTTCCGACGGACAGGGTGTCTTCGATCGTGTCCGGCGTACTGCCTGGCAGGTCGAGGCGGCGCGACACCACGAGGGTATACGTCCCCTTGGAGCAGGGGATGGTCAGGTAGCCGACGCTGTCGCCCACCGTCACCAGCCCGTTGAGGTGCGTGAAGGACCCGTTCGGCACTTCCGTGACGCAGGCGCCCGACATCAGCCCGCCCGGGGTCGCCACGGTGTCCGTGTAGCTGGCCAATCGGTGGAACGTGAGCGCTCCGGCCACAACCTCGGCCGTGCCGCCGGCGGAGTCCACGCTGCAACATGGGAGCCCGAGCGAGTCCACCGATACGAGTGAATCCTGGGCGATCGCCCCTCCGGCTTCCGGGAGGGGTGGGTCGGTCGGCGTATCGCACGCGGCAAGTGCCAGGACCGCGGCGGCCACGGCCGCCCGCAGCACCGTCCTGGACCTCGTCATTCCAGTCATGAGCCATCCTCCTTCGACGGAGCCCCCGCGTCTGGCGGAAGCGCCGTCCTGCACTCCGGTGTGAGTCTGGCCGAGTCCACCTTCTACGAAACGTGTGGCGACGTGATTTCGTGACGCCTGCGCGCCACGGAGCGCACCGTCTCGCCTCCGCGGGAGGATCCGCAGGTGGCCGCGCAGGCGATCCCCGTCCCCTGGCGTCACGAATTGTGCGGGCTGATCGTTTCCTTGTCGGCCGGGGTGACGTGGCGACCCCGGAGACGGGACGCCCTCGCATGGTCTGGCCACTTGGACTTCGACGCCGACTTCGATGACCTGTACCTGCCGCTGGTCCGGTACTGCCACCGGCTCACGGGGGATCGCGACATCTCGGAGGACGTGGCGCAGGAGGCTCTGGTCCGCCTCTTCGACCGGAAGGTCGAGGGACCGGCGGCCGCGTTGCGGGCCTGGCTCTTCAGGACGGCGACGCGGCTCGTGCGTGACCGCTACAGGGTCGAGCGGAATCGCCGGCGCCTCCTCGAGGAGCGCGCGGCGGAGCCGACGGTGGTCGAATCGCCCGAGCGGGGTCTGGAGCACCGGCAAGCGATCGAGCGGGCCAGACGGGCTCTCGACGCGCTCGCTCCGCGCGACAGGGAGATGCTGCTGATGCGCTACGAGGGGTTCCGCTACAAGGAGATCGCGGAGGTGGTCGGAGTCGAGGCCACCTCGGTAGGGACCCTGCTCTCCCGCGCGGAGGCGCGCTTCGCCCACGCCGTGACCGCCGGGGAGGACTCGTGATGGAACACCTCGACGAGGGCACGCTCGCGGCCATCCGCGACGGGGAAGGCACGAAGGAAGCCGAGCGTCATCTCGAGACGTGCGTCACCTGTCGGCGGTCCTTGCAGGCCCTGCAGCGTCGCGGCGGGCTGGTCGCCGGGTCGCTTTCGCAGCTGGACGAGCCGTTCGACGCCGGGTTCGCGCGGGAGGCCGTACGCACCCGAGTCTCGGCGGGGAGCGCCCGCCGCCGCACCGCCCGCCGGCTGGGCCGCGCGGCGGGCGTGCTGCTGTTCCTCGGCGCCGCCGGGGCCGCCTATGCCATGCCCGGATCGCCTGTGCGCAGCTGGCTCGCCCGTCGGGGAGACGCCGGGAAGCCCCAAGCGACCGTGGAGGCGACACAAACCGCGCCCGCGGCGTCGGCTGCCAAGGAGACGGCCGTCCGCATGGACCTGGGACCCGGTCCGGCTCGCATCGTCCTGCGGGGCGTCCGGGCGGGAACCGCCGTGGAGGTGACGCTCGTGCGTGGCACGACCGCCGCGGTCACGGCACCACGTGGCACCCGGTTCGCCACGAGCCGGGGTTGGATCGAGGCGGACGTGGCCCCGGGGACGGTGCTCGTGGAGCTTCCGCGTGACGTCGTGCCCGCCACGCTGGAGGTCGCGGGCCGCGTCTACCTCAGAAACACGGACGCCGGCGTCCAGATTCCGGGGCCCGCCGGCCGGCACACGGACGGCTCCATCCGCTTCACGGTCCCGAAGGGCTGACGTCGCGATGAGCGGGCACGCGCGGTGTGCGCGACGATCGCTCCCCGTCGCGCTCGGAGTGTGCGCGGCGTTCGTGGCCTCGGCGGCCGCCGCGACGGGTCAGGCGACCGCAGCCCCCCCCGACACCGCGAACGGCTCGGTGGTCGGAACCGTCCGAGGCACGCTCCAGGGACGTACGGAGGCTCTGCCCGGCGCCCTCATCCAGGTGAGGGCGCGGCAGCTCGAGCGCACCACCGTGGCGGACAGCCTGGGCCGCTACCGGCTCGACGACCTCCCGACGGACATGGTCCGCGTGCGCGTATCCGCCATCGGCTACGAGCCGGTGACGATGGACGTGCTCGTCCCGGCCCGGTCGACCGTACGGCTGGACGTCGAGCTCCCGGCGCGGCCTCTGGCGCTCTCCCCGCTGGAGGTGACGACGCTGTCCCTCCGACACGCGGGCACACCCGAAGGCGAAGCGACGCCGGCGACGACCGTGGAGAGCGCCGCCCTGGAAGGGGGCACGGGCATCACCAACCCCGGCCTCGTCGACGTCGTGCGTTCCCTCCAGGGCAACAACCCCACGGAGCCGACGGACGTCCTCTTCATGCGTGGCAGCACCGAGGACCTCAAGCTCGTCCTCCTGGACGGCGCGCCCGTGTATGCCCCGTTCCACGTCGCCGGCCTCATCCCCACCTTCGATCCGGCCGTGCTGGGGAGTGCGAAGCTCCTCGTCGGGGCCGCGCCGGCACGTTACGACGGGGGTCTGAGCTACATCCTCGATCTGCGGACGAGGGAGCCCGGGCGGCACGGTGTGCATGGCTCCGGATCGGCGGATCTCCTGTCCGCCTCGGAGGAAGTGGACGGACCGCTCGGATCGAAGGCGGGCTTCCTCGCCTCCGCGCGTACGCTGCACGACCTCGGGGCGCCGCTCGTCGGTGGAAGCTCACCCTACGGATACCATGACGCGCTCCTGAGCACGGACGCCGAGATCGCCCCGCATCAGGTGGTCCGGGCGATGGGCTTCTGGAACCGCGAGTCCGTCGCGCTCGACCTCGCCCGCACGACGGGAATCTCCCCCGGAGCCGCGCCGTCCGACGCATGGTGGTCCAACCGGGCCGGCTCCATCCGGTATCACGGCCGGATCGGGAGAGCGCTCCTGGAGGCCACGGCTGCGGCGAGCCGCTACGAGGCCTCGCTCCCCTTGCGACCCACCACGCCCGACACCGCGCAGCCGTCCGACGTCCTCGTCGCCACGGGTGAGACGAACCAGACGAGGCTGCTCGCGGAGGTGGCGCTGCCGGGGCCTCACGGAACGACCCGGGCCGGGCTGTCCTACGACGGGCTGGACGCCACGTACGCGGCACGGTCCGTACCGTCTTCTCTCGCGAGCGTCATGCGCGGGCGCGGCTCGACCGCCGGTGCCTACGTGGACGTGACGCACACGCTCGGTTCCGACCTCACGCTGCGCGCTGGGCTGCGCGCGGACGCCTTCCCGGGACACGCCGCCGGCGTGCGGCTGGCGCCGCGCGCGTCGCTCGCGTGGGCCCTGTCGCCCGATGCGATCGTTACCGTGGCGGCGGGCCGGTATCACCAGTACGCTCCCGTTACCGACTCCGCGGCATACGGCGCGATCGGGAGCGGGACCGGGGTGTCCACGTCGCGGCCGGAGCCGCTGCAGGTGGCTACGGCCGACCACATCGTCGTGTCGCTCGATCAGACCATTCGTCAGCGTGTGCATCTGGGCCTGGACGGATTCTGGAAGCAGTACCAGGGCCTCGAGGGCACGGATGGGGCCACCGTCCAGAACTCGGGCATGGACGTGAACGTCCGGCGAGAGGGCGTCAGGACCACGGCATGGCTCGGATACCAGCTCTCGTGGTTCTGGTCCACCAACGGCTTCGCCGCACCGACGGCGGCCTTCGTCGGGCGGCAGCTTCTCACTGCGGGCCTCTCCGGACAGCTGCTGGGACCGATCGGCGGGGATCTGCGGGTCGCGTACGGCGCGGGCCTGCCCTACACGGCCGTGCGGTACGCGGAGCAGCCGAACGCGCTGCCGGGCTCTGTCGTCGCCCCCGTGAGCCAACCCGTGACGACGCAGTCCCCGGTGCTCTCCGGAGGCCCCGACGGGAACTTCCTGCGCGTGGACGTCGAGCTGCGCGCGGCGCTGGAGGCGCACTGGTTCGGCCGCTCCTGGCAGATCGTCCCGTACCTCCGGGTCCTGAACGCGCTCGACCGCCGCGATGCGCTCTTCTACGCCTTCTCTCCCTATCAGGACCAGGCGCTGCGTCCGCTCGCCGAGCAGCCGCTGGTCCCCGTGGTCGGCGTGTCCTGGAGGTTCTGAGGCACCGCTGAGAGAAGCGCGGAGCGAAGCCTTCGTCCGCAGGAACACCGCGGCGTCGGCAAGGGGTATGTCCGTCAGCCCGTCTTCGACACACCACCGCACCCTTCCGTGAGGCGCGATTGGCCAAGGACCAGGCTGATCCGGATCCCGGTCGGGGCTCCGCTGACTCTGCTGGGCCGCCGGGTACCATCGATCGCTACCGCCAGATCTACGAGGCGGTGGCTCTTCCCGTCTTGATGCTCGACGCCGAGAGTTGGCGCATCGTCTCGGCCAACGAGGCCGCCTTGCGGCAGTACGGGTACACACGGGAGGAATTCCTCGGGCTCTCCGTGCTGGACGTGCGGCCGCCCGAAGGTCGGGACGACGCCCGCAGGGTCCTGTCGGGGATGCCGCACGGATTCTGGAAGGCCTCCGCGGTGCGCCACCAGCGCAAGGACGGCTCGATCTTCAACGCCGACGTCTGGTCGCGAGACACCGTCGTGGGGGGACGGGCCGTACGCGTTTGCACGATCAGCGACGTGACCGAGCGGGTCACCCTCCAACACGAGCTCCAACAGGCTCAGAAGATGGAGGCGGTCGGGCAGCTCGCAGGCGGAATTGCGCACGAGTTCAACAACCTGCTGACCACCATCATCGCGTCGGCCGAGTTGCTGGCGGAAGAGGCGCAATCCGACCGATCCCCCGCCGACCTGGGTGAGATCCGTCGTGCGGCGGAGCGCGGCGCCTCGCTCACGCGGGCGCTCCTGGCCTTCAGTCGTCGCCAGGTCCTGAGGGCCGAAGTGACGACACTGAGCGATGTGGTGCGGAACGTCGAGCCCCTGTTGCGTCCGCTGACCAGCGACGGGATCGAGCTGAAGACCGATCTCATCGGCGACGCGTGGCCCGTGCGCGTGGATCCGGGCCAGATCCAGCACGTGATCCTGAACCTCGCCGAGAACGCGCAGGACGCGATGCCCTCGGGCGGGACCCTCACCCTGTCGACGCACAACACCTCGCTCGCCGAGGAGGAGTCCGGCAAGGGGCGGGTCATTCCGGCCGGTGAGTATGCGGAGTTGAGGGTCCGCGACAGCGGAATCGGCATGGACGACATCACGCGCAGCCGGATCTTCGAGCCGTTCTTCACGACGAAGCCATCCCCCGAGGGAACGGGCCTCGGCCTGTCGACGGCGTATGGCATCGTACGGCAGATGGGCGGCTTCGTCACCGTCGATTCGCTTCCGGGCCATGGCACCTCGTTCCACATCCTCCTGCCTCCGGTGGGGCATCAGGCACCCCATGACGCTGCGGCCGTGGCACGCCGCACGGTGCTCGTCGTCGAAGACGAGGATGCCGTACGGCGCCTCACCTGTCAGGTGCTCGAGCATCTCGGCTTCTCGGTGCTCTCGGCCGAGGACGGCGCATCCGCTTTGACCATGATCGAGGCCGGGCTTCCGTCCATCGACCTCTTGATCACCGATCTCGTCATGCCCGGCGTGAGCGGGCGCGACGTCGCGAGCCGTCTCGGCTCGGTCCACCCCGACCTCCCGGTGATCTTCGTGTCCGGGTATGTCGACGATGCGGCTGGACAGCTCGGGGTCCTGGAGTCCGGCTTGGCCGTCCTGCATAAGCCGTTCTCGATCGAGTCGCTCGGAAACGCCGTGCAGCGCGTGACGGAGAACGGGTGACAGAGCTTCGAGAATAGTCGCCAGATCCAGAGGGACTGATCCATCGGAGGCGGGGCGCCGGCCCGAGTGCTTGATCGCGGTCTCGATCGCGGGCAGCCCAGCCTCGATATCCGGCCCTCGCGGCGCACGGCCCCTTGCATCGTCTTCGACTGCGGGGTCAATCTATCAGAAGAGAGACTGTGACGAGGTAGTTCGTGACAGAGCAGACCCTCCCCCACGATCCGCCGCTCCCGGACGAGCCGACGGCCGGAGCTTATGCACGTGCCATCGTAGAGACGGTGCGCACGCCGCTCCTGGTGTTGGACGAAGACCTGGTGGTCGTGACCGCGAACCGCGCCTTCGTGGAGATGTATGGGCCCGCTGCGGCAGACGTGGTCGGCCACGGCCTGTTCGGCCTGAGCCAAGGCCACTGGGACGATTCCGGACTGCGCGACCTCCTGGAGCGCGTCCTGCCGGAGCAGGAGGAGGTCCGAGACTTCCACGTCCGTGGGAGGATCGGGGGGCTCGGTGTCCGCGACCTCGTCCTGAACGCGCGACAGGTGCGCCCCGAAGGCACGGACCGCCGGCTCATCCTGGTGTCCATGCAGGACATCACCGAGCGCGAGCGCTATCGTCGCGAGCTGGAGGGCCGGACCCGGCGTCTGGAGCGGAGCAACCGCGACCTGCAGGACTTCGCGCACGCCGCGTCCCACGACCTGCAGGAGCCCCTGCGCAAGATCCACGTCTACGTGGATCACCTGACCTCGGTGCTGGACGCGGAGGCTCTCGACGAGCGGAGCCGGCGCTATCTGCTGCGCCTGCCCGGCGCGGTGGAGCGCATGCAGACGCGTATCGACGACCTGCTGCAGCTGGCAAGAGTCGGTCGGAGTCGGCCTGTGCGCGCGCGCATCGCCTTGGACGACGTGGTCGTTGCAGTCCTCGACGACCTCGAGGTGCAGGTGCGCGAAACCGGCGCCCACATCGAGGTGGGGAAGCTCCCGACCCTGGAAGCGGACGGCGCGCAGATGCGGGTCCTCTTCCAGAATCTCGTCTCGAACGCCCTCAAGTTTCACAAGGTCGGCGTCGCCCCGGTGGTGCGCATCCACGAGACGCCGCATGCGGAGTCCGCGTCCGACGGACAGGTGCGCCACGACATCGTCGTCGCGGATGAGGGGATTGGCTTCGAGCCCGAGTACGCTGAGCGCATCTTCGGCGCGTTCCAGCGCCTCCACGGGCAGAGCGAATACGAGGGCAACGGGGTCGGCCTGGCCCTCTGCCGCCGAATCGCGGATCGGCATGGGGGATCCATCACCGCGACGTCCCGGCCGAAAGAGGGCGCCCGGTTCACCGTGACCCTGCCGGAGTCACCCCCGCCGGAAGAGGAGGAAGGCTGATGACCGGAGAGCGACCGACGATCACGATCCTGATGGCGGATGACGACGAAGAGGATCGGGAGTTCGCCCGCGACGCCCTGGAGTCGGCCCGCGTCGTCAACGACTTCCGTTGGGTGCAGGACGGCGAGGAACTCCTGCGCTATCTGCGTCGAGAGGGCGAGTACGGCGCCCCGGGAGCCGCTCCGCGACCGGGACTGATCCTCTTGGACCTCAAGATGCCCCGGATGGGCGGGCTCGAAGCGCTCGAAGTCATCAGGGAGACTCCGGCTCTGAGCGACATTCCCGTCGTCGTGCTCACGACTTCGTCCGCCGACGAGGATATCACGCGCAGCTACGACTTGGGGGCCAACTCCTATATCCGCAAGCCGGTGACTTTCCAGGGCCTCGTGGATGCCATGGAGACCCTGGGCAAGTACTGGCTCGAGATCGTCGAGTTGCCTCGCGCGAGAGCCGGGAGCTGACGTATGGCGGCTTCTCACGACCGGGTGTTGCAGGTGCTGGTGATCGACGACGACGCCGAGGACGCAGAGTTCGTGGCTGATCTCCTCGAGGACGTGGAAGGGTGGTCTGCAGCGGTGACGTTCGCGCGGTCGTACGACGAGGGACTGGTCCGCATCCGCGAGCGGAGTATCGATGTCTGCCTGATCGACTACCGCCTGGGAGCGAGGACCGGCATCGAGTTCCTCCGAGAAGAGGTCGTCCGGCGGACCGGCGTGCCGGTGATCCTCATCACTGGAATGGGCTCGCGGGAGGTCGATGAAGAAGCGCTCGAGGCCGGCGCGGCGGACTATCTGCCCAAGAAGGACCTGAGAACGGCCTCCCTGGACCGGGCGATCCGGTTCGCGGTGGAGCGCAGGCGCCGGCAGCGCGCCGAGGCACGCTTCAGGGCCCTGGTGGCGAACTCCAGGGAGATCCTGGCCATCCTGGAGCCGGACCTGACCATCCGGTATGCCACGCCATCGGTCCGACGCGTGCTGGGGCACGACCCCGCTGCCGACGTGGGCAAGGACGTCACGCAGTGGACGCATCCCGAGGACCGGGCCGCGGTGGTGGCCGAGCTCAGGCGCGTCGCGCGGGAGCCTGGCTACGTGGCGTCCATGGAGCGCCGGGTGCGCCACTCCGACGGGCAATGGCGCGTGCTCGAGACGCGGGTAGAGAACTACCTCGGGGACGCCGACATCCGGGGCATCGTGATGCGCTCCTGGGATGCCACGGAGCGCGTCCGCCAGGAGGAACGCATCCGGTTTCAGGCGACACTCCTCGGCGCGGTGGGGCAGGCGGTCATCGCCACCGACATGGAAGGCCACGTGACGTACTGGAACCCGGCAGCCGAAGTGCTCTACGGCTGGACGGCGGAAGAGGTGCTGGGGAGGCCCATCCACGAGATCACGGTGGCGGGATCGAGCCTCGAGTCCGCCGAGGAGATCATGGCCGCGCTCCGAGAAGGGGGAACGTGGTCGGGGGAGTTTCGAGTGGCGCGCAAGGACGGGTCGACCTTTCTGGCCCTGGTCACCGACGCACCCATCCTCGATGATGCGGGACGTCAGGTGGGCATCGTCGGCGTCTCTTCCGACATCTCCCACCTGAAGCGCACCGAGCGCGACCTGCGGGAGAGGGTGAAGGAGATCGGTGTCCTCTACCGCGCGGCGCGGATCCTCAACCGGCACGACGTCGCGGTGCGGGAGCGGCTGCGCCAGTTCGTGGAGGTGATCCCCTCGGGGTGCATGTACCCGGACGTGACCGAGGCCCGCATCGTCTTCGGCGGCGAGGCCGTCGCCACCCCGGGGTTCCGCGCGACGCCCTGGATGCTCGGCGCGGACATCGTCACGGACGACCGCAGGGGGGGCCGTCTCGACGTGGCGCTCACCGAGGGCCGTCCGGAGGAAGATGTCGGGCCCTTCCTTAAGGAGGAGGAGGACCTGGTCCACACCCTCGCGGGGATCGTGGGCGAGACCCTGGCGCGGGGACGCCTCGCGCGTCTCCACACGCTCACGGTGGCCAGCCTGAGCGAAGCCGTCTTCATCATCGACTCCCGGGGCGACGGGCGCCTCATCGGGGACGTCAACCCGGCGGCGGAGCGCATTTTCGGCTACACGCGGGACGAGCTCGTGGGTGGGACGACGGAGCGGATCCACGTCGACCGCGAGGCCTTCGAGCGCTTCGGGCGAGAGGGCAACCCGATCCTGGAGGCCGGGGGCGTGTTCCGCGCCACGTACCCCTTGCGCCGAAAGGACGGCACCGTGTTCGAGGCGGAGCAGACCGTCACGCTCCTGGATCCGGGTCAGGGACTCGCGGGGGGCGCGGTGAGCGTGGTGCGCGACGTCTCGGAACAGCGTCGCGCCGAGGCCGAGGCCGTTCGGACCGAGGAGCGGTTCCGCGTCCTCAGCGAGGAGATCACGGACACCATCAACATCGTGGACGCGCAGGGCACGATCCTGTACTCGAACTCGAGCGCCTCCCTGGAGGCGATGACGGGCTACAAGCGGCAGGATCTGGAGGGAGGGAGCGCCTTCGACTTCGTGCATCCCGACGACCGCGAGAAGGTTGCCAGGGTTCTGCACGACGTCGCGTCTACGCCGGGCGGGATCATGCGGGTCGAGTATCGTGCGGTCACGAAGGCCGGGGAGGTCCTCCATGTCGAGTCCGTGGCCAGGGACCTGTCCCGTCACCCGGGCGTGGGTGGCATCGTGGTCACCACGCGCGACGTCACGGAGCGCGTCCGCCTCGAGGAGCACCTCCGACAGAGCCAGAAGCTGGAGGCCGTGGGCCGCCTGGCAGGGGGGATCGCCCACGACTTCAACAACCTGCTGACGGTGATCCAGGCGGAGGCCGACCTGCTCCTCATGGACATCGCGGACGACCCACGCGCCGAGGACGTCGGTCACATCCGAGCCGCCGCGGATCGGGCCGCGAAGCTCACCAGTCAACTTCTCGCCTTCAGCCGCGAGCAGGTGCTTCTTCCCCGGCTCGTGGACCTCAACGAGCTGACGCGGAGCATGGGCCATTTGCTCGAGCGGCTTCTCGGCGAGGACATCGGCATCGAGTACGACCTGGACGAGGCGATGCCCGCCGTCGAGGTGGATCCGGTTCAGTTGGAGCAGGTGATCCTCAACCTCGCCGTGAACGCGCGGGACGCCATGCCCGAGGGCGGCCGCCTCACTCTGTCCACCGGAGAAGAAGAGATCTCGGCGGCCGACGCGCAGCGGCTTCCCGGTCTCACTCCGGGCCGATGCGTGCTGCTGGCCGTTGCTGACACGGGTGCGGGCATGAGCGACGAGGTCAAGGCCAGGATCTTCGAGCCGTTCTTCACCACCAAGGAGCGGGGCAAGGGCACCGGGCTGGGACTGGCCATGGCGTACGGAGTCATGAAGCAGAGCGGCGGGAGCATCCACGTCGAGAGCGCGCCCGGCCAGGGAACGGTCTTCCGCCTCAGATTTCCGGTTGCCGAAGGAGAAGCGGAGCCCCTGCCTGGAGACACGGAGCCCGGCTGGGTCCACGGGGATATCCCCCCGGGAGTGGCCATCCTGGTGGAGGACGACGACTCCGTGCGACGAGTGAGCGAAAAGATCCTGACCCGCGTGGGGCTCGAGGTGCACAGCGTGAGCGCCGCCGAGGAGGCACTGGATCTCCTCGATCGTCTCGACCGGGTGGACATCGTCCTCACCGACCTCGTGCTCCCGGGCATGAGCGGACGCAAGCTCGTGGATCGGCTCCGTCAAAGGCCGGACGGGGTGCCGGTTCTGGTCATGTCCGGATACTCCGCTGATTCCCCGGGGCACCCAGCCGCCCTTCCACGCGAGGCGACCTTCCTCCAGAAGCCCTTCACCCCCGAGGAGCTGGTAACGGCGGTACGGAGCGTGCTGGCCCGAACGTAGCGGGCCGCCGGGGCCGCGTGGCCTCGACCGCCCTCCGGCTCTACCCGGACGGCGAGTCCTGTCTCGTCATCCGGAAGGCGTCCGGGTCGAAGCCCTGCTCGAGCAGGCGGGCCCGTATCCCGTCCAGGACTTCGGCCGGAAGGTGCCGTTTGCGTGCCAGGATCCAGCCGTACTTCCGGTCGGGGGAGCAGACCACCGCGTAGCTGTAGTCGTCGGCCAGGTCGATGATCCAGTAGTCGCCCCAGACCGGACGCCACCCCAGGATGCTGAAGAACGAGACCCCGAGCAGTGAATGGGTCGCGGCGTCCTCCACCCGGGCCAGCCCCCTGGCCTCGTCGACGCTGCCGTCGCTCCTGTGGCAGCGGTTGATCACGTCGATGCGCCCGTCCGGGCGCAGCTCGTACTCGGCCGTGACTCCCCAGGCGCACTGCTTCTGGAAGCGGTTCGGAATCCGGGCGATCTCGTACCACAGGCCCACGTAGCGCGCCAGGTCCACGTGCGCCACGCGCTTCGGTGGACCGGCCTTCTCCTGCTGGCGCCCCATCAACACCAGAGGCACGACGAAGATGAGCGGGGCTCGTTCGAACATCGCGTTGATGACCTCCTCGGGCCCGGGGCTCCTTGCCGCCGCGCCTGCCAGGGTGATCGTGTTCGGCACGGCGAGAGCGCTCCATTGCGGGACCGAGTATCATGCATGATGCCGATCGGTCGTCGCTCGTGAGACTCTGGAGCCTGGACCCCACCTATCTGGACCGCCGGGCCCTCGTCGCCACGTGGCGCGAGGGGCTGCTGGCACGCGCGGTCCTCCGGGGCGCGACGCGGGGCTACCGCCACCACCCTCAGCTGGACCGCTTCCGCGCACACGCGACGCCCGTCTCCGCAGTGAACGCCTATCTCGGCGCCATCGCCGACGAGGCGGAGGCCCGCGGCTACCGTTTCGACCGCGCCCGGATCGGACCGGTGAGGCGCGTCGCGCCGATCCCCGTCACCCGGGGCCAGCTCGCCTTCGAGCTGGAGCACCTTCGTTCCAAGGTCGTCCGACGCGCGCCCGCGGAGCTCGTCCGCCTGCCTCCCGACGACAAGCCCGTGCGTGCCCATCCTTCCTTCCGGGCCGTGGACGGTCCGGTGGAGCCGTGGGAGCGGGCGGCGCCGACGCTCCCGACCTCGTGATCCCAGCCCTTCTCTATCACTCGTAGCGGAGCGCCTCGATCGGGTCGAGCTTGGCCGCCCGCTGGGCGGGCAGGATCCCGAAGAACAGGCCGACCCCGGCCGAGAACAGCAGCGCCACGATCACCGCGCTCGGCGCCACCTGGGTGTTCCACTTCGCCAACGCGCTCATCACGTGCGCGGTCAGGTAGCCGAAGCCCACGCCGAGCGCCCCGCCCAGCACGCACAGCGCGAGCGACTCCACCAGGAACTGGAACAGGATGTTGCGCCTCGTGGCGCCCAGCGCCTTCCGGACGCCGATCTCGCGCGTGCGCTCCGTGACGCTCACCAGCATGATGTTCATGATGCCGATGCCGCCCACCAGCAGGCTCACGCCCGCGATGCTGGCCAGCAGCCACGTGAGCG
>JBJKSF010000026.1:0-6117 GCA_046704285.1 Longimicrobiales bacterium
TGGGCCCGGCAGGGATCGAACCTGCGACCTACCGATTATGAGTCGGCTGCTCTGACCGACTGAGCTACGGGCCCGGCACGGCAAAGATAGCGCCTGCCCGGAAGCCGAAAAGGCGCGGTGGCCCATGGACGACACCGACCGGAGCCTCGAGCGGGCCCGCATGGTCGAATCGCAGATCCGCCGGCGCGGCATCACGGACGCGCGCGTGCTCTCCGCGCTGCGGACCGTGCCGAGGGACCGCTTCGTGCCCGAGGCCCTGCGCGGGCAGGCCTACTCCGACCAGGCGCTGAGGGTCGGACACGGCCAGACGATCTCCCAGCCCTACGTCGTGGCGGCCATGACCGCGGCGGCGCGCGTCGGCCCCGAGGACCGCGTCCTCGAGATCGGCACCGGGTCGGGCTACCAGGCGGCCGTGCTCTCTCTCGTGGCGGCGGACGTGTACACCATCGAGCGCATTCCCGAGCTGGCCTCCTCCGCGCAGGACCTCCTGGAGGAGCTCGGATGCCGCAACGTGCGGGTCCGCGTGGGCGACGGGTCCCTGGGATGGCCGGAGGAGGCTCCGTTCCGGGCCATCCTCGTGACAGCGGGGGCGCCCGAGCCTCCGCCTTCGCTCCTCGGCCAGCTCGACCCCGAAGGCGGTCGCCTGGTCGTGCCCGTCGGGGGACCGGAGCAGCAGGAGCTGGTGTGCGTGGAGCGCGAGGGCACGACCTGGCTGACCGAGCGCCTCATGGCGTGTCGCTTCGTGCTCCTGCTCGGCGCCGAGGGCTGGACGCGCGAGGAGCCGTGACGGAAGGGCCGGGCGCGGCGGCGGCCCCGTGCGTGGGGTCGCCGGCCGCGCATGCCCTCACCGCTTGATCCGTTCCCCCTTGTCCTCGTAGCGGAAGATCCAGGCCGCCATCCGGCCGGGTCGGATCCTGCCCGTCGCGTCGCCGTACTCGTGGTCTCCCCGTGAGCCGTGGTCGAGCCCCGGCCGACCCGAGATCTCCCGGGCGAGCCGCGCGCAGCGGTCCTTCCAGCGCGCCCAGTTCGCGGCGCGCAGATCCACCCAGCCCCGGTCGAAGAGACGCTCGTCCCCCAGCGGCATCGCCTCCTCCGGGCCCACCTTGACCTGGGGTCCGCGCAGGACACGAGAGCCGTCCGCGAGGAGGATGGGCAGGCCGATCGAGACGATCCGCTGCCTCAAGTCGGCGTCCTTCGTCACCATCTCCTCGGCGCGCCGGGCCGTCTCCGCGGCATCCAGCCGCCCGGCGGACTCCAGGCTCCCGTAGAGGCGCTCCAGGATCGTGCCCTCGAACAGGAGCTTCGAGAGCCG
Source organism: Longimicrobiales bacterium (assembly GCA_046704285.1). Taxonomy (GTDB): domain Bacteria; phylum Gemmatimonadota; class Gemmatimonadetes; order Longimicrobiales; family Gaopeijiaceae; genus SZUA-318. Next base: position 1,313 of record JBJKSF010000026.1, read on the forward strand.
GGGCGGACCCAGCATCTCGTACGCGACCGAGCGGATGCCCGCCTCGTCCTCCAGCGCCTCCATCCTGTCGATCGCCGCGGAGCGCAGGACGCCGGCCCGGTACGTGGGGCCCAGCGTCGCGGCGTCCAGGGCGGTCACGACGTCGCGCCCCGTCGGATGCGAGAGGATCTCCCGTACGACGGATTCCGCGATCTCCTCGGGGGTGACGAACTCCATCAAGCCCAGGGCCGTGAGGGTCTCGAACTCGCCGACCGAGAAGACACCGTTCTCACCGGCGTCGAGGTAGACGCCCTCGAGCGGCTCGTCCGTCGCCCGGAACGCGCGCTCCGCGTCCGGACCGAACGCCTCCGCCAGCGCGATCGGCCCGGTGGCGTCGGCCCGCTGGATGGGGCGGCCTCCGCGCTTGACGGGGCCCCGTCCGATCGCCTTCCAGCTGATGGCCGCGGTGGGCTTCACCTCCTTCACGGCCGGGGCACCCGGCGTGCGCGCCATGAGGTAGAGGAAGAGCGTCTGCGCGCCCGCGATCCCGGATTTGGCCAGCAGCACCCGCGAGGGGCGCTCCTCGGAGTGCGTGAACGGGATGTTCAGGCCCATGCCGCCGGTACCGGCCGTGCCGACCTTGACGTACACCTCCGTCTCGGCGCGCTTCATGGCCTCCAGCGCGATCTGCGTGTGGCGGATCAGCTGAGGGAGGTAGAGCGTCGCCAGGTGGGCGTCCACGGCCGCGGCGTCGAGGTGTCCCTCGGCCGCCCGCCCGCGCAGCACGGAGGCCGACGCGAACACGTTCTGGTACGCCAGCGCCCCTGCCGTATTCACGCAATCGACGAGGATCTGCGGGCGGGTCCGGAGGAGCAGCGAGCCGAGCATGGACCGCTCCAGGACGGCGTCGGTCAGCTCGCCGTACAGGTCGTCGACCATACGTGCCGCGGCCTCGGGGTCGGCCAGGATCTCGTCGCGGGGCCGGTCCTTCATCTCCACCGGCACGAACAGGTCGCCCCACACGGCCTCGAAGGACACCCCTTCGGCCCCCGGCTCGTCCCGCAGCTCCTGCACCGCCCCCTCGGACTCCTCCCTGCGCAGGGACGCGATGACGATCCGTGAAGGCCCCCCCTCGAGGGCCCTGCGCGCCACCGCGATCCCCACCAGGCCGGCTCCCCCAAGGATGAGGACGGTCTTGTCTCGAAGGTCCATCTCGTTCGCTCTTTCTCGCCGTCAGCGATCTCTTGAGCGCTCGACGAGGAGGCGGCGTTCCTCCTCGGTCAGCGCACGCCATCGCCCGGACGGCAGGTCACCCAGCTCGATCGGGCCGAACCGGATGCGCACGAGGCGCACGACGGGGTGTCCCACGGCGGCCAGCAGCCGGCGCACCTCGCGCTTGCGTCCCTCGGTCAACACCAGGCTCATACAGGCTCCTCCGGCGCCGCGGCGCTCGACGAGCGTCGCACGCTCGGCCCTGGCCGGGCCGTCCACGAGGTCGACGCCCCGCACGAGCCGCTCCAGGGTCGCGGGCACAGGATCCCCCTCGACCCAGGCGGCGTACTCGCGCTCGACACCACGGCTCGGGTGCTGCAGGCCGTGGCTCGCGTCGCCCTCGTTCGTGAGCAGCAAGAGCCCCTCCGTATCCCGGTCCAACCTTCCGACGTACCGCAGTCCGGACAGATCCTCGGGCAGGATGTCGTAGATCGTCGCCCCGCCGTGGGGATCGCTGCGCGTGCACAGCACCCCGGGCGGCTTATGGAACGCGACCCAGCGAGCTTCGGGCAGAACCACAGGCCGGCCGTCCACCTCGACGCTGTCCCGGCCGGGCACGACGCGCGTGCCCAGCGCGGTCACGACGCCGCCGTTCACGCACACGCGTCCGGCGAGCATGAGGCCTTCGGCCCCGCGTCTCGAAGCAAGGCCGGCCCTGGAAAGATACTTCTGCAGACGGATTCCTTCAGCCACCACGCGTCGTCAATCCGGGTCCCGGCCGTCCAGGGCCGCCCCGGGCCCGGCAGGCTGCGTGTCGGACGGCTCCTCCGGGGCCGCCACCAGACCCGCGTCCGGGGCCGCCTCCGCCGTGTCGGGGTCCGGGTCCATCGGGGCGCCGTCCTCCGCTGCCGTCTCCTCGACGCCGTCCCCCGGTGGCCCGAGCGGGATGCGCTCCCGCAGCACCACCGGGAGCTCCTCGGGCCTGGGCAGGTCCTCGAGGGACCGGAAGCCGAAGTGCTCGAGGAAGAACCGCGTCGTTCCGTACAGCAGAGGACGGCCGAGGCCCTCGGCCCGGCCCACGATGTCGATGAGCTGTCGGTCCTGGAGCGTCTTGAGCACCCCGGCCGAGCTCACCCCGCGCACGTACTCCACCTCGAGGCGCGCGATCGGCTGGCGATAGGCGATGATCGCCAGCGTCTCCAGGGCGGGCCCCGAGAGCCTCCCCTGCCGCGGAACGTTGTCGAAGCGCTCGAGGTACGGCGCGAACTCGGGCCGGGTCAGGATCTGATAGCCTCCCGCGAGCTCGACGACGTCGAAGGAGCGCTCCGATTCCGCGTACTCCATCATGAGCTGACGGAGCGCGTCCTCGACCTGGTCCTCGTCGAGGCTCTCGTCCGCACGCGCCAGCTCCTCCGCGGTCAACGGAGCGTCCGAGGCGAAGAGCACGGCCTCGACGATCTGCACGGCGTTCACGCGTTCGCTCCTGTGGTGGGGTCGGCAGATGCCTCCGGGACCGTGGCGGGCGGCTCCGTCTCTTCGTCGCGTCGGTAGATCCAGAGCTCCGAGAACGGCCGGGCCTGGCGCAGGAACAGCAGCCGTCGCCGGGTCAGCTCGAGACCGGCGAGGAAGGTCATGACGCCGTGCATCCGGTCCCGGAACCCATGCACGAGCCTGCTGAACTCCACCCGGCTCGTCTCCTTCAGCGCGTCGAGGATCAGCACGATCTTGTCGTCCATCGAGACCTTGCGGGGAGTCACGCGGTGGTGGGCGTGAGGCTCGGGCATCCGCACGGCCAGTGCCGCCTGCAGGACCTCCTCCCAGGTGGTCTCCAGCGGTGCCTCCGCCGCCGGCGTGCGCGGCCGGGGGGGCACCCAGCCCTTGCCGAACCTGCGCGACCTCTCCGCCTCGGCCGTCGCCAGACGGGCGGAGACGTCCCGGATCTGCTCGTACTCCAGCAGGCGGCGCACCAGCTCGGCCCGCGGGTCGTCGTCCTCGTCCTCCGAGGGCCGCGGCAGGAGCATCTGCGCCTTGATGTGCACGAGCGTGGCCGCCATCTCCAGGAACTCGCCGGCACCGTCGAGATCCGTGGCGCCCATCCCGTGCAACGCCTGCAGGAACTGATCCGTGATGCGGTGGATCGGGATGTCGAAGATGTCGATGTCCTGCGTGCGGATGAGGTGCAGCAGGAGGTCGAGAGGACCCTGGAAGCGGTCGAGGTCGACGACGAGGAACCCCTCCCGTGCGACCGCGCCCTCCGCGACGGTCAGATCCACAGACGGATGAAGGCCTGGGCGGCACCCCAGAGCGCCCCGACCGGCCAGAGGAGCACGTCGAAGACCCCCGGGACGAAGAAGAGGAGCCCCATCATGACCGCGAGCCCGTACTTGCCGAGCGAGCGATACCTGAGGGCGGCCCGTGGGGGAAGCAGGTGGAGAAGGACGTGCGAGCCGTCGAGCGGAGGGATCGGGATGAGGTTGAAGAACGCCAGCACGAGGTTGATGAGGACCCCGTACCGGGCCACGCCGAACAGCGCATCGAGCACGACGCCGTGCGAGCCCGTCACGGCGCCGATCTTGACCACGACCGCGGCCATCAGCGTGAACAGGCAGGCGAGCAGGACGTTCGCGGTGATTCCGGCGAGGGACACGCGGATGTCGCCCCACTTCGGGTCCCGGTAGTTGCGCGGATCGACGGGCACGGGCTTGGCCCACCCGAACAGGAAGCCGGCGTGCGCGAAGTAGAGCGCCAGCGGCACCAGGATGGACCCGATCAGGTCCACGTGTGGTACGGGGTTGAGCGTGATGCGTCCCAGACGGTCCGCGGTGTAGTCCCCCTCGCGGCGCGCCTGCCATGCGTGCGCGACCTCGTGGACGACGACCGAGAGGATCAGGACCGCGACGACGAAGATGGCATCCATAGGCGGCGAAACCTACCTCCCGGAGGCGCGAAGGGTCCAGAGCGCCCGTCCCGAGCCTACATCACAGAACGCGAAGGATCACTGAGCCATGCGAACGTTCGTCCCGGTCGCCGTCTCTGCGGCCCTCCTCCTCTCCGCCTGCGGCCCCGCCAAGGTGAAGCACCTCGAAGGCCCCAGCCTCTCGCTGCTGGGGACCCAACCGTTCACGCCGCTTCCCAAGGTGGAGTTCACCCTCACGGACACGCACGGCCGTCCGTTCGACTTCCACAAGGAGACGCAGGGCAAGATCGCGCTGCTGTACTTCGGCTACACGCACTGTCCCGACATCTGCCCGCTGCAGATGTCGAAGCTCGCGGCGGCGATGGGGCAGCTCACGCCCGCGGTGCGCAGGATGATCAAGGTAGTGTTCGTGACCGTCGACCCGGAGCGCGATACCGAGCAGCGCCTCGCGAAATGGCTGGGCTCGTTCGACACGAGCTTCATCGGCCTGCGGGGGCCGATGAAGGTGGTCGACAAGGCGTTGGCCTTCTACGACTACAAGCCGCCGCACAGGAGCGGGGGCGGGATGGAATACACGGTCAGCCACCCCGCGGTCATCTATGCGTTCACACCCGACAACCTCGGCCGCGCGATGTACGGCAGTCAGACCACCACGGGCATCCTGGTGCACGACCTGAACGTCATGGCCCACCACGAC
>JBJKSF010000027.1:0-3162 GCA_046704285.1 Longimicrobiales bacterium
GACGCTCACCAGCATGATGTTCATGATGCCGATGCCGCCCACCAGCAGGCTCACGCCCGCGATGCTGGCCAGCAGCCACGTGAGCGTCTTGTTCGTCTCGTTGAACGTCGACAGCAGCGACGCCGCGCTCATGACCTGGTAGTCCGCGGGCGCCCCGGGCAGGAGCTTGTGCTGCCGGCGCATGATCCGGTCGATCTCGGGGTAGGCCGCGGCGACCTGCTTCGGATCGTAGGTCGCCGCGTAGATGTCGGTCAGCCGCTCGCGCCCGCCGAACACGCGGAACTGCGCCGTGGTGACCGGGATGAACACCTCCTGGTCCGGGCTCAGCCACGCGGCGGAGCCATGCTCCTTCAGGACTCCGATGACCTTGAACGGCACGCCCCGGATGTGGATCGTCTTGCCGAGCAGGAGCACGCCGGGGATCGAGTCGAAGTTGTCGCTCACGTGGTAGCCGATCACGGCCACCGCGCGCATCCCGTCCACCTCGCCCTGGTTGAAGAAGCGCCCGGCCTCCAGCTGGAGGTTGTACATCGGGAACCAGGTGGGCCACGTGCCCCTCACGTCGGCGTACGTATTCCAGCGCGAGTACGTGACCTGGACGTGCGAGTCGATGTTGGGCGCGACCTCCAGGGGCGGGTCGGTCGCCTTCGCGAGCGCCTTCGTGTCGGCCAGCGTGAGGGGCATCGTGCTGGACGTCGAGATCCCGCCGTGCCTGACCCAGCTCGCCTGGATCGTGAGCACGTTCGTGCCGACCCTCTGGATCATGCTCTGCACGTTGGCCTGCGCGCCCTGGCCGAGCGCCACGACCGCGATGACCGCCGCGACCCCGATGACGATGCCCAGCGTCGTGAGCACCGCGCGCATCACGTTCGCTCGGATCGCGGACATGGCCACCAGGATGATTTCCCAGACGAGCATGACCTCCTCCTGCCTGCCTGCTGAAGATTCCGCCACGGTCGACGCGGGTCCGACTCCGGAGGTCGCTTGCCGCGCTCCACCCCGGCGTAGCCCGACCAACCTGATCGTTCGGCCCCGCTGGGACAAGAACACCGCTCGGTAGCCTCGGCGGGCGTCCCGAAGATCTCGACGGCGTGCGGCGGGCTCGACGCACCCTCGGCCCCTCCGTTAGAATGAGCTTCGGTGCGAGGCGCGCTCCTCGCCCACGACGCTGGCGGCGAGCACCCCCGCGGTGCTTCCGCCAGCGTTCTCTCTTCGCGGGCCGACGGCCCGAGCGAGGCGGAATGGCGAAGCAGGAGGCGATCGAGCTGGAAGGGGTGGTCACGGACGTGCTCCCCGACCAGAACTTCCGTGTGCGGCTGGCCAACGACCACATGGTTCTGGCGTACGCGGCGGGCAAGATGAGCAAGTTCCGGATCCGGGTGCTCGTGGGCGATCGTGTCACCATGCAGCTCTCTCCGTACGACATGACGCGCGGGCGCATCGTGTACCGTCACAAGGTCGGCGACGCGCCCGCACCGGGCGGAGTCCGGCGGGGGCGTCGCTGACGCTCGACGGGAGGGCACAGCCCTTCGATCTCCAGCGAGTCGGGTGCTGCCTCCCGTTCGACCGGGCTCTGAGCCGAGGTGCGCGCGGTGCGCCGAGGTCCTTCGCCGAGGGCGTGGCGGCCGACCGCCGCGATCCGGGTTTCCACGCTGTCCGGGGCGGTGGGTGGGGCGTGGCCGGCCCACGCCGACGTCGTCCGTGACGCCCCGCTGCTCGACCTTCACGGGTGCGGGAAGCGACCTCCCGGCCCGGGTGGTCGAGAACCGCGCGTTCATGACGAACGGATTCTATCGGGACTACGGCGAGCCCATCGATCCGGCGGAGAACTCCCGCGTCATCGAGCGCTTCGAGGGGATCACCGATATCGCGAGCCGCCGGTACGCAACCGACGCGCAGATGGCTTCGTGCCTGGGTGCCACGGCCGCACGGCGCGCGCTGCACGATGCGGACATCGACCCCGAGACCCTCGACCACCTGATCGTCGCCCACAACTTCGGTGACGTGGATCCGGCCACGGGCCGCCTCGACTTCTGCCCGACGCTCGCCAGCCGCATCAAGGCGGAGCTGGAGATCTGGAACCCACGGTGCGTCGCGCACGACCTGCCCTTCGGATGCCCGGGATGGCTCCAGGCGGTGATCCACGCCGACTACTTCCTCCGGTCGGGCGATGCCCACCGCGCTCTCGTGATCGGGGCCGAGACCCTGTCGCGGGTATGCGACCCCAGCGACCGCGACAGCATGCTCTACGCGGACGGGGCCGGGGCTGTCGTGATGGAAGCGTCGGAGGCGGCGGAGCCTGTCGGCATCCTGAGCCACGTCACTCGCTCGGACGCCGTCGGATACGCGCCGCTCCTTTCCATGGGCAAGGCGTACGACCCGGCGCTGGGCGAGGACCGCCGCTACTTGAAGATGCGTGGCCGCCAACTCTACCAGTACGCGGTCCGGACCGTGCCCGGCGTGGTGAAGGAGAGCCTCGAGCGGGCAGGGCTGGATCTGCGAGACGTATGCAAGCTCCTCATCCATCAGGCGAACGCGAAGCTGGACGAAGCGATCCTCGCCCGCCTCTTCAAGCTCTACGAGATGGCGGAGATCCCGGACGGCATCATGCCGATGACGATCTCCTGGCTGGGCAACAGCTCGGTGGCCACGCTCCCGACCCTCGTCGATCTGATCCGGCGAGGGCAGATAGAGGGTCAGAGCTTGAGCGCGGGCGACATCGTCGTCTTCGCGGCGGTGGGCGCCGGGATGAACGTCAACTCGCTCGTCTACCGCTGCCCCTGACCCTCCGGTGGGAGGGGGCGACCCGCCGTCGATTTGACGGCGGTGACGTTTGCCGCGAAGCTTCGAGCGAACGAGTTGCATCGAGCAGCACTGTCAGGTTGCCGGCGGGAGGCCCCTGGACGGGTCCTTCCGCTTTCTCGTTCGGTGGCACATCCGCCACCGCCTGGCGCGGGGGTACGCCCGCGTGGGTCAGCAGTCGGTAGCTACGGATCTTCCGAACACTCCGACCGAAGACCAGAGCATCAAGGAGCAGGAACATGCGTAGCACCGGCACCGTGAAGTGGTTCAACGATCAGAAGGGCTTCGGCTTCATCACCCCTTCCGATGGCAGCAAGGACTGCTTCGTCCATCACTCCGCCATCCAGGCGGAGGGCTTCA
>JBJKSF010000028.1:0-4234 GCA_046704285.1 Longimicrobiales bacterium
GATCCTGGACAGGGCGCCGAGGATCGCGGAAGGCGTGGCTTCGCTGCCGGCCAGCACCTGGGGGTCGTCGTCACCCGCGCGGCGGGCCAGCGCGCTCAGACGCACCGCGACGTCGGCCGCCGAATCCGGCAGCACGAAGAGCGTGTGCAGCCGTCCACGCCCCGTCGCTCCCTGGTCGCCTTGCCGGATGGGCACTTCCGTGCGGACCGTGCGGCCGTCCAGCGTGGTCGCCGTCACGCTCACGGTGTCCGCTGCGGAATCGACGAGGAGCCATCCGTCGAACTCCGCGCGCGACGGATCGCGGCCGACCCTCAGGACGGTCGGCTCGCCGTTCACCTGAACGTGCGCGATCCAGGCGCCCGCCGGATCGACCGCCGTCCCCCGCACGCGTACGCTCTCGCGACCCGCCACGCTCGACCCGATGGTCGCCTCGAGATCCTGGAGCGTCGGAGGAGGCGCGTTCGCGGGGACCGTCGGCGCCGGAGAGGGAAGGGGCACGCGGACCGTGTTGCCCGCTCCGTCCCGAACCGTCAGGCGCATGCCGTGTCCCGGGGCACCCCACCCGCGGACCAGACGGACGGTGTCGTTCGCGGCCGCGGCAGCGGACGGCGGCACGAGGCCGACGGGGCAGAGCCCGATGCGCGCGTCGGCGAGCCCGGAGCGGTCGTGCGCGAGCGCCCGCAGGCGCGGATCGAGCGTGTCGGCATGCATGCCGGGCGTGAGGACGGTCACCGTCGGGGGCTCGCGGTCGGGTGCCGCGTAGGTCCAGAAGGCCAAGCGGGTCGTCAGCCCGGCGTGGTCGCGGACGGCCACGTTGAGCGGTCGCCCGTCGAACGGCAGGGGGAGCGCGACGGTGGCCGTCACGGCGTTGGCGCCGAGCCCGAACCGCGAGGCAGTGCTCGAGTCCAGCGGCGCGAAGCGGACCTTCGCGCGGTTGGCCCGGATGGCGGCGACGCCGACCGGGTCCGAGGCCAGGATGCGGACCTGGTCGTCGGCGACGTCGAGGGAGTCTCCGGTCGCCGGGCCCTGACCGAGGACCAGGGCCGTGGGTGGGACCCGGTCGGATGCCAGGGCGTACCATCGGGGGTCGTGGTGCCTGGCCAGCGCGAGGCTCACGCCGAACCGGAGGCTGCCGCTGTAGCGTCTGAAGGCGACGTCGCGGAGGAGCTCCCAGTATCCGAGCGTGAGGCTCACGGCCGCGCGGTCGCGCACTTCGGTCGACCACGACAGGCCGGCTCCCGCCAGGGCCGCGGGCCCTTGCACGATGCGGTATCGGTGGACGAGCTGCGAGCCGGTCCCTCGGGGACCCACCACCTGGTAGGTCCCGTCCGGCTTGCGCGCGTCCCAGTAGACCATGCCCGCCTCCGCGAACGGCTCCACCAGGCTGCGGCCCGAGCGGAGCGTGAGCATCTGTCCCAGCGCGGCGCCCAGCGAGTTGCTGAGAGGATCGCGCAGGAGCACGCCCGAGAGGATCGTGGACCGCCCGAGCGTGTTCCGCCGCGCGAGGGTTAGGAGAAGGCTCGGCGCGCGCCCGAAGCCCTTCGTGACGTTGCCCAACACCTGGAGATCGATCTCGTATCGGAAGCTCAGCCAGGGGTAGGGCTGCAGCGTCTGGGCGCTCGCCGCGCCGGGGCGCACCCACGCCGCGGAGAGGACGAGCAACAGGGTTGCCACGCGCGCGCATGGCGAGTGCGGGAGCGTCATGTCGTCCCTTCTCCGGGTCGAGTGCCTGCGTGAGGGCGAGCGGGCCCGGCTCAGGGGCCGGATCCCACGACGGTGACCGCCGACGTGTCGGCCACGCTGCCCATGCTGCCGACGAGGCGTGCCGTTCCGGCCGAGACGGCGGTGACGAGCCCGTCCGCGTCGATCGTCGCGACCGCCGAATCGAGAGACGTCCAGATGAGCGGGACCGCCGTGATGGTCGAGTCGGGCAGGTAGATGTCGCCGAGCCAGGTGGCCGTCGTGCCGATGCCGTTCAGCGTCGGGCTGCCGTTCTGCGGGTAGGCCCGGACGGAGTCGGGCTGGTGGATGACGTGGAGGTTGCCCCGCGGGTACCAGGAGGCGAAGCAGCTCGAAGGGATGGAAGCGACACATCGCCACACCCCGAGATAGATGACGAAGTCTCCGTAGCCCGGCGTCGTCAGCGTCGTGTCGCGCGCGCCGGCCAGGGGATGGAGCACAGAGACATCGACTCCAACCGGGGAGATCCCCCACAGTGAATTGAGGGAGATGGACAGCGGGATGGGGGTTCCCATCGAGTCCGCCGCTGTGTAGCTCGCCGAAAAAGGCGTGCCCACCCCTACGACGTACGAAGGGGCCATCAGGTAGGCCTCGCGCGGCAACTGAACCACGTCGACGTCGCTCCCTGCCTGCAGGGATCCGCTGATCGCCGCCACCCGCGCCGTGCCCTCGCTCCGGGTCACCGCCACTCCGGTCGAGGGATCGAGGAGCTCGAGGATCGTCGAGTCGCCGGGGTCGGCCAACCCCCAGGTGATGCGAGCGCTCGGGACGTCGTAGCCGGCCGAGTCGTGCACTACGGGCTGGAGTGCGCCCGCGAGCCGTATGGTGTCGTGCAGGGACGTCACCCGCAGGGAGCTGTCGAGGTCGATTCCCGTGGGGATCGGCTCGACCGAGACGGCCAGCGTATCTCCGCACACGTTCGGGCACAGCGTGTGCGTAAGGTAGACCGTGTCGGCCCCGATGCCCGTGGCGGACATGTGCAGCATCGAGTCCGCCGCCGACGAGGAGCCGATCAGGCCCCTCGCGGTCGTCCAGACGAACTGACCGTCCGGGACCCACGCGCCCGTCCGGTCGACCGCCCGCGCCTTCAGGGTGAAGCCTCCCCGGGACGTGAGCAGGGTGTCGCGGCTCACCCCGACGAAGCTCACGGTCATCGGGCCGTAGGCGACCGCGATCGACGTGTCCAGCGGATCGGCCAGGAAGCGTGGGTCGTCGAGCGCAGCCTTGACGGACAGCGCTCCGGGTCGCAGTCCGACGACCACGGCGCGGGGACCTGTCTCCTGCAGCACGTCGACGGGTTCCGAGAACCACCAGGCGATCCGGGGATCGGCGATCTGCCGGCCCTCCGCGTCGAGCGCCACCACCTCGAGCGTGTCCTTCTCGTGGATGACGAGCGGGCCGGCCTTGCTCAGGCTCAACGTGGCTCGTACCTGGTCCGACTGGCTCGACGGGAGCTTGCAGCCTTGCGCCGCGAATGCGACCAGCCCCAGGAGGAGCCCGGCCCGGCAGCGCGCTCGCGGAATCATCGGTCGCCTCCCGTCGGCCAGGTCATTGCCTCTCCAACACGACCTGCCACCGGGGGAGCCACCCCACAGCCGATGGGACCGAGATCGTGGCGGCCAGGCTGGTCGGAGAAGACAACGTGCCCGCGAGCTGGAGCGACTCACCGTCCGAGGCACTGAGCGACAGCGAGACCTTCGTGTCCGATCGTGAGCCGTCCTGGACCACCATCGCGAGCGTGTCGGCGCCGCTCACGACGTGCCCGAAGCCCGCCACGTAATCCGGACCTTCCATGAGCGTGAACGAGAACGCGGACCCGTTCGAGTCGCCGATCCACGTGCCTGTGGCCGAGAGGGACGTGCCAGGAGCCGTGGCACTGGAGCATGCCACGAGAGCGACGACGATCGGCACGAGCGGGAGGTGCGTCCTCATGGTGCCGCCGCCACGGTCTTCAGGGTCAGGAGCGGGTCGAAGGGGAGCAGTCCGGAGCCGGGCGACGCGCCCAGGTAGCCGAGGAGCTCTCCCGCGAGGATCCGCCCGTCCCCGTTGCGATCCGCCGCGCCCGCGAGGCCTGCCAGGATCCGCTGCGTGGAGGCGGGATCCGCGTCGACGACCCTGCCCCGGGGCTCCGCCCCGTCGGCGTAGCAGCCTGCCGGAGGCTCCGCTCCGGGCGCCTCGATGGGAAGCACCGCCCACGTGTGCCCGGCCCGGAAGCCGGTCGAGACGAGGGTGATACCTGAGTCCAGCCTGCGGAGGAGACGACCGACTCGGGACAGCTCGAGGTCTCCGGCCGGGAGCTCGACGGAAGGACCCAGGTCGTTGATGCCGGCGGTCAGGGTTCCTCCCAGGTGGACCACGACGGCATCCGCCGGGCCGACTCGCTTCGCCAGACCGGTCAGGGCATCGAGGATGGAGTCGGGGGTGGCGGCGGAGCCGACCAGCACCGTCGGCTCGTCGACTCCCGCCCGCCGTGCGAGGGCGCCCAGGTCCGCCC
>JBJKSF010000029.1:0-2927 GCA_046704285.1 Longimicrobiales bacterium
GAGATGGACGAGGAGATCCGCCTGCACCTCGAGCTCGAGACCCGGGAGCTGATGCGCACGGAGGGCCTTCCGTTCGAGGAGGCGCGCCGCCGCGCGCTGATCGCGTTCGGAGGCGTCGAGCGCACGCGGGAGCGGCACCGCGAGGTGCGCGGCGTGACGTGGATCGAGCACCGCGTGCAGGACCTGCGCTACGCGCTGCGCGGGCTGCGCAGCCGGCCGGCTTTCTCGGCCGCGGTGGCCCTGACCCTCTCGCTCGGCATCGGGGCGAACACGGCGATGTTCTCCATCGTGGACCAGCTGCTCTTCCGCCCGCCACCCATGATGCCCGACGCGCGGCGGCTGAACCGGGTGTACCTGGAGACGAAGTGGGGCGCGAGCCCGGGCGTGGAGTACCCCCGCTGGGTGGACCTCACGCGCGACACCCGTTCGTTCTCCCGCACGGCCCTGTTCGCGCGTCAGACGCTCGCGATCGGAACCGGGGCGGACGCACGCGAGAGGAGCGTGGCCGTGGTGACGGCCGGCTTCTTTGCGATGTTCGACGCCCCACCCGAGCTGGGCCACTACTTCACTGCGGCGGAGGAGCGGCCCCCGACCGGGACGCCCTTGGCCGTACTGGGTCACGGGTTCTGGGAGACGCGGTATGGGGGCGCCCGCGATGTGCTTGGGCGGACGCTCGAGATCGGTGCGACGCGCTACACGATCGTCGGCGTGGCGCCGAAGGGGTTCGTCGGCCTCTGGCCGGAGGACCCGCCGGCGGCGTTCGTGCCGGCAACGGTCGTCGGCGCGGCCGACAGCCCGGGGCTCACGCGCGGAGGCGTCGACTGGTGGAAGACCTACTCCTGGATGTGGGCGAAGATGCTCGTGGAGCGCAGGCCGGGCGTCAGCGTGGCCGAGGCGGACGCCGACCTGACGCAGGCGTTCGCCCGCAGCTACGCGACCGCCCGAGCCACAGAGCAGCCCGGTCTTCCTCCCGCGGCGCTCGCCAGGCCGCGCGCGGTCGCGGGGCCGGTTCTGAGCGCCCGGGGCCCGGACGAGTCGGGGCTCGCCAGGGTGGCGACCTGGATCGGCGGCGTGGCGCTCATCGTCTTGCTCATCGCGTGCGCCAACGTCGCCAACCTCCTCCTGTCCCTCGCGCTGCGGCGCCGGCGCGAGATCGCCGTGAGGCTCGCCCTCGGGGTGAGCCGTACCAGGCTCGCCGCCCAGCTCCTCACCGAGAGCCTCGTGCTCGCGGTCCTCGGCGGCCTGGGTGGCCTGGCCCTGGCGCAGTGGGGCGGAGCCCTGCTGCGATCGATCTTCCTGCCCGGAGGAGCGAGCGCATCCGGCCCGGCGCTCGGCGACCCACGCGCGCTCGCCTACGCCGGTGCAGCGGCCGCCGCAGCCGGCCTCCTCGCGGGCCTCGCGCCCCTCGTTCGGACGCGCCGCGCGGACCTCACACGCGACCTCCGGCAGGGCGTGCGGGAAGGAACGCACCAGCACTCGTGGCTGCGCGGGGGACTGCTCGTCTTCCAGGTCACGCTCTCGGTGGTGCTGCTCGTGGGCGCCGGGCTCTTCGTCCGGAGCCTGGAGAGCGCGCGCTCGGCGCCGCTCGGGTTCGACGCCGGGCACGTCGCGGAGGTCGACCTGAACATGCGCGGTGTCAAGCTCGACAGTGCGAACAGAGTCGCGCTCATCGAGCGCCTCCGCTCGGCGGCCGCCGCGATCCCCGGCGTGACCGGCGCGGCCCGGACGCTCTCGACGCCGCTCCAGACCACGAACGACGTCTCCCTCTACGTTCAGGGCGTCGACTCGGTGGACAAGCTCGGCGCCTTCTACCTGAACGCGGTCTCCCCGGGCTACTTCAGGACGATGGGCACGCGGATCCTGCGGGGCCGCGGCATCGAGGCCACGGACATGGTAGCCGGGGCGCCGCGGGTCATGGTCGTGAGCCAGGCGATGGCACGGAAGCTCTGGCCACACGGCGACGCGCTCGGGCGGTGCGTGCGCGTCGAGGCCGACACCGTTCCGTGCACGACCGTCGTGGGCATCGCCGAGAACATCAAGAACGAGGGCCTCGGTGCCGACCCCGGCCTCTACTACTACCTGCCCGCGGCGCAGCTCTTTCCCACCATGGGTGGACTCTTCGTGCGTGTGCGCGGGAGCGCCGCGTCCGCCACGGAGCGCATCCGCAAGGCGCTGCAGGCCGATATGCCCGGCGCCTCGTACGTGAGCGTCACACCGCTGTCCGAGATCGTCGGCCAGCAGACGCGGTCATGGCGTGCCGGGGCCACCATGTTCGTCTTCTTCGGCCTGCTCGCGCTCGTGCTGGCGCTGATCGGCCTCTACAGCGTGGTCTCGTTCAACGTGGCCCAGCGCACGCACGAGATGGGCGTGCGCGTGGCGCTCGGAGCGTCGGGCACGGACGTGGTGCGCCTCGTCGTGGGCGGCGGGATAGGGCTCGCGCTGGCCGGCGTGTTCCTCGGGCTGGGCATCGCCCTGGCGGTCGGCCGCTGGGTGGAGCCGCTCCTGTTCGAGGAGTCGGCTCACGACCCGGCGGTCTTCGTGTCCGTCGCGCTCGTGCTCCTGGCCGTCGCGGCGCTCGCGAGCTTCCTGCCGGCGCGCCGCGCCGCACGGGTGGATCCCATGCGCGCGCTCCAGACCGAGTGATCCAGCGGCGCGCTCGGGTGTGAGGGACGGCGCCCGGCCCCGCCTCAGGACTCGGAGACCTCCCCGGCAGGGAGGGATTCCGCCCCAGTCGGACGCGGCGGCATCGGGATCAGCATGGACGTGCGCGCCCGGTACCGGCTGTACTCCTCTCCGAGGAAGAACGCGTGGTCACGCTCCTCCAGTCGGATGCCGACGAGGATGTAGATCGTGCTGGCTGCCGCGAAGAACAGTCGCCCCAGCGTCATGGTGGGCGCCGCCCAGAAGGCGATCACGAACCCCAGCAT
>JBJKSF010000030.1:0-6012 GCA_046704285.1 Longimicrobiales bacterium
CCCCACCCTCTTCGCCCGATCCCATGCGCCTCGCCGTCCTCCCACCGATGCGTCCGCCGCAGGACGGCCGCCGGACGAGGAAGGCCGGCGCTGCGGCGGCCGTCCTGCGGCGGACGCATCGGTGGGAGGACGGCGAGGCGCATGGGATCGGGCGAAGAGGGTGGGGACAGACTCATGGAAACCGCCCGAGCGCCTGTACGTTCCCTCGACCTCCAGGATGTTGGCGGCGAGTTACCGATCGTACCGCACGTCCTCGAGCGGCTCGGCTCGGCGCTCGAGCCGCTCGGCGGCCGTGAGCCCCGCGCCGTGCTCCCAGGCGAGGACGGCCGGCGTGCCGGGGCGGAAGGTCGGGTGCATGGAGGCTCTCCTGAGCCGAGGGGATGACGAGGACGCACGGGCGGGGGTGTCCCGGTGCGGGAGGAGGGTAGGTGAGCCGCTGCGGGTGGGCAAGCGTGGGGCCGACGGGGCCGGGGTGGCCCTCCCGCGCTGGACGGACTTCACCCCTCGTGCGAGCATTCTTTGCCCTCCTTCCCCCGCGCCGGGAGCGACGCGCTTGCCCCACCCTCTGCTCACGTCCGCCCTCCTGCTCGTGGTCGGTGTCATCGCCGGCACCCTGAACGTCATCGCGGGCGGCGGGTCCATGCTGACGCTCCCCGTCATGATCTTCCTGGGGCTGCCGCCGACCGTCGCGAACGGGACGAATCGGGTCGCGATCGTGGTGCAGAGCGTCGGTGCCACGGCGAGCTTCCAGCGCAAGCGCCTCATCTCGCGGAGCTGGGTCGCGCTGGCGGTCCCTCCAGCGGTCCTGGGGGCGATCCTCGGCACCTGGGGGGCGGTGGAAGTCGGTAACGCCGCGTTCCAGCGCATCCTGGCGGGCGTGCTCGTCGTGGCCGCGGTCTGGTCGCTCTGGCGGCCGGGCGCGGACGCGGAGGGGACGGACGCCCCGGTCCCGGTGGGCGCCCGGCGTCGGGGCTTCGCGCTCGCCTTCTTCCTGGTGGGCATCTACGGCGGCTTCATCCAGGCCGGCGTCGGATTCCTGATCCTGGCCGTGACGTCGGCGGGCGGCCTCGACCTCGTGCGCGGCAACGCGGTCAAGGTCCCCATGGCGCTCGCGTTCACCTCGGTGGCGCTCGTGCTGTTCGCGCTCAGCGGCGACGTGGACTGGACCGTCGGGCTCGCGCTGGCGGCCGGGAACTTCATCGGTGGGTTGCTCGGGGTGCACCTCACCGTGCTCAAGGGACACCGGTGGGTGCGCCACGTGGTCACCGCGACGACGGTGCTGTTCGCCATCCGGCTGCTCTGGACGGCGTAGAGGGTGACGGCGGTCCTACAGGAGGTCGAACGGTCGCGGGGGCTCCTGCGGCGTTCCGCCTCCGCCGCTAGGCTGCCGCAATGCAGCTCCGGCGGAATCTCCTCGGAGCCCCCGCGACCGTCCCTCAGTACCGGTAGTAGTCCGGCTTGTAGGGCCCGTCCACCGGCACGTTGACGTACCTCGCCTGCTCGGGCGTGAGCGTCGTCAGGTGGGCGCCGAGCTTGTCCAGATGCAGCCGCGCCACCTTCTCGTCCAGCGCCTTGGGCAGCGTGTACACCCGCCGCTCGTAGGCGCCGGGGTTCGTCGCGAGCTCGATCTGAGCGAGGGTCTGATTCGTGAAGCTCGCCGACATCACGAAGCTCGGGTGGCCCGTGGCGCAGCCCAGGTTCATCAGCCGCCCCTCGGCCAGGATCAGCACCGAGTGCCCGTCCGGGAAGATCCACTCGTCGTACTGGGGCTTGATGTTCTCCCTGCGGATCCCAGGCACGCGGGCCAGGCCCGCCATGTCGATCTCGTTGTCGAAGTGGCCGATGTTGGCGACGATCGCCTTGTCCTTCATGCACGCCATGTGCGCCGCCGTGAGGACGTCGCGGTTCCCGGTCGCCGTGACGAAGATGTCGACGGTCCCGACCACGTCCTCCACCGTCACGACCGGAAGCCCCTGCATGTACGCCTGCAGCGCGCAGATCGGATCGATCTCGGTGACCATCACGCTCGCGCCCTGGCCGTCGAGCGCCTCGGCGACCCCCTTGCCGACGTCGCCGTAGCCGCACACGAGCACCTTCTTGCCGGCCAGCATGACGTCCGTGGCGCGGTTGAGCCCGTCGATCACCGAGTGCCGGCAACCGTACGTGTTGTCGAACTTCGACTTCGTCACGGAGTCGTTCACGTTGATCGCGGGGAAGAGCAGCGTGCCGGCCTGCTCGCGCTCGTACAGCCGATGCACGCCCGTGGTCGTCTCCTCGGACACGCCGCGCACGTTCTCGACCAGCCGGCGGAAACGACCGGGATCCTCCTCCATGGAGCGGCGGATCACGTCGAGGATCACACCCCACTCCTCGGGCTCGCTCTCGGGGTCGAAGTCGGGCACGACCCCCGCCTCCTCGAACTCTACGCCCCTGTGCAGCAGGAGCGTGGCGTCGCCTCCGTCGTCCACCACGAGGTCGGGTCCGCTCCCGTCCGGCCACTCGAGGGCCTGGCCGGTGCACCACCAGTACTCGGCGAGCGTCTCGCCCTTCCATGCGAAGACGGCCGCCCCCCGGGGCTCCTCCGGAGTCCCTCCACGGCCGACCACGACGGCCGCCGCCGCGTGGTCCTGGGTGGAGAAGATGTTGCACGACGCCCAGCGGACCTCGGCTCCGAGGTCCATGAGCGTCTCGACGAGCACCGCGGTCTGCACGGTCATGTGCAGCGACCCTGCGACCTTGAGGCCGGCGAGCGGCTGCTCGGGCCCGTACTCCTTCCGCGCCGCCATCAGGCCGGGCATCTCCTGCTCGGCGAGGCGGATCTCCTTGCGCCCCCAGTCGGCGAGGGCCAGGTCGTGAACCTTGAACGCAGGGCGGCTGGGGTCGGCGCTCCGCGCCGGCTTCTTCGTGAGCAGGGCAGTGTCCTTCATGGCATCCTCTCTCGGTTCAACGGTTCAGACCTTCGGTTCGCTCCCACGTCGTCGTGCCGGAATCATGCTCGGCGTCGACGGTTGGCGCGTTGGACAGGGGACTTCTTCCCCTCCGGCCGGCTGCCCGACGCGACGAAGAGCAGCGGGCCCGCCGCGTCCGGGTCCGGCGGCAGCGCGCGGACGTGCACGCGCTCGAATCCGGCCTCGCTCAGCCACGACCGCATCCGCTCGGGCTCGAATCCCGCCCAGACGTGGCCCATCTCCGCCGCATACTCGGGTCCCCGCTCGTGCGACCGCATGTCCACGACGATCAAGCGCCCGCCGGGCCGCACGACGCGACGCGCCTCGGCCAGCACGTCCGGCGGGTCCACCACGTAATGGAGCGCCAGCGCGAGGACCGCGAGATCCAGCTCGCCGTCGTCGAGGGGCAGGTGCTCGAGGTCGCCCCGGCGCAGCTCCGCGTTGGCCACGCCCTCGAGCCGGCGCGCGGCGACACGCATCATCTCGGCGGAGCGGTCCACGCCCACCACGCGGTCCACGAACGGTGCGAGCAGCGCCACCAGCCCGCCCGTTCCCGCGCCCAGATCGCCCACCACCCACGCGGGATCCAGCAGCCCGAAGAGCGGGAGGATCCCGGCTCGCTCCCCGAACAGGTGCAGGCGCAGCGCCTCCCAGCGGTCCGCGGACTCGGCGAAGAACCGCGCGGAGCGCCGTCTCCGCTCCGCCAGGACCTCGCGCGCCCGCTCGGCGTCCGCCGCGTACACGCCGCTCCGGCCCAGGCCCTCCCGTACCACCCTCCAGAGATCGCGGGCCGGCCCGTCCAGGTCGGGCGCCAGCCGGTAGTGGCGGTTCCGGCCCTGCGCGCGCGACGCCACCCACCCGTCGCCCGCGAGCGTGCGCAGGTGGCGGCTCACCGTGGGCTGCGGAGCCTGGAGGGCGGCGCACAGCTCGCTCACCGTGAACTCGCCGCGCTCCACGAGCGCCAGGATGCGCGTCCGCGTCTCGTCGGACAGCGTGGTCAGCTGGTCCAGGATCGGGTAGGAGAGTGATGCATTCATAGATACGCATGCAAACATACGTTCTGGATGCCGCCTGACAAGAGCGGGGCGTCCCGGGCGGATGCCGCCCCCGCGAGGGGCCGCCGGCGTCCATCGTCGATCGGCCCGGCGCCCTGCAGGGAGGCCGCATGGGGCCAGTCGGGCGTCGGCGTCTTGCCCCGCGCGGGGGGGCAGGGCATTCTTGGGCCTCTCGCCGTGTCCAAGCCGCTCCCCGATGGCGGTCCACGATCCTTTACTCAACCACGCGGCCAATGACCAAAGAACGCGCGCAGTGGGGCTCACGCATCGGCCTGATCCTGGCGATGGCGGGCAACGCCGTCGGCCTGGGGAATTTCCTCCGCTTCCCGGTGCAGGCGACCGAGAACGGCGGCGGCACCTTCATGATCCCGTACTTCATCGCGTTCCTGCTGCTCGGCATCCCCTTGATGTGGATCGAGTGGGGCGTCGGCAGGCACGGCGGACTGCGTGGGCACGGCTCGGTGCCGGGGATGTTCCACACGCTGTGGGACAACCCGCTGGCGAAGTACCTGGGCGTCCTCGGTCTCTTCATGCCGCTCGTCGTCCTCATCTATTACTGCTACATCGAGTCCTGGACGCTGGCGTGGACGTTCTTCAGCGTCATCGGCGCGACGCACGGGCTCAGCGAGCACGGCATGCGCGCGTTCCTGCACAACTACCAGGACCTGGGCAACCCGGAGATGGGTTGGTGGGTGCCCTTCTTGTTCTTCTTCATCACGATCAGCGTGAACTTCGCGGTGGTGATGAAGGGTCTGTCCGGGGGCATCGAGAAGCTCGCGAAGATCGGGATGCCGATCCTGTTCATCTTCGCTGCGATCCTGGTCGTGCGCGTGCTCACGCTGCATCCCCAGACGGTGACGCTGGCCAGCGGCGCCACGGAGGTGTCCAGCCCGATCAAGGGCCTCAACTTCATGTACACGCCGGACTGGTCGAAGCTGGCGTCCGCGAAGGTCTGGCTCGCCGCGGCGGGGCAGATCTTCTTCACCTTGTCGGTCGGCATGGGATCGCTGCAGGCCTACGCGTCGTACCTGCGCAAGGAGGACGACCTCACGCTGTCCGGCATCGCGACCGCGGCCACCAACGAGACCGCCGAGGTCGTGCTGGGCGGCTCGCTGGCGATCCCGGCCGTCGTGGCCTTCTTCGGCGTGACCGGCGCGGTCGCGATCGCCAAGGGCGGGACCTACGACCTCGGCTTCGTCGCGATGCCCTTGGTCTTCAACAAGCTTCCGGGCGGCCCGATCATCGCCGCGGCGGCCGGCGTCATGTGGTTCGGGCTGCTGTTCTTCGCCGGGATCACCTCGTCGGTGTCCATGGCCACGCCGACGATGTCGTTCCTCGAGGAGAACTTCGACTTCAGCCGCATCAAGGCGGGCTTCACGGTCGGCATCGTGGCCGTGGCGATCGGCCTCCTCCACATCTTCTTCTACACCAAGGGCTTCCTGGCCGAGTGGGACTACTGGGCGGGTACCTTCGGCCTCGTGATCCTCGCCATGCTGGAGACGATCCTCTTCGTGTGGGTCCTGGGCCCGGACAAGATGTGGGAGGAGCTGCACGAGGGGGCTGCCTGGAGGATCCCGAAGGTGTACAAGTTCATCATGACCTGGATCACTCCGGCCTTCCTGCTCGTGATGATGATCTGGTGGGGCGTCACGCAGGCCTGGCCGACGCTGATGATGCGCGGCATCCCCGCGGCTCAGCACACCGTCCGGTGGTGGTCGCGGGCCACGATGTTCGCGATCCTCGTGGGGCTCCTCATCCTCGTCAAGACCGCGTGGGCGCGCCGCGCGGCGCGCGGGGAGGAAGCATGAACGCGGGAGCGCTGGTTTTCATGTTGGCGGCCTGGGTGGTCGTCCTCGGCATCATGGTGTGGAGCTTCTCGAAGCTCCTCCGGCTCCCGCCGCCGGGGCAGAGCGGCCCGCAAGCCCCGAGCGACCCGACCGCGTGACCGGCGGCGCCGGAGGCGGATGAGCTCCGCCGGGCGGACCGGCCGGGAGCGCGCGCGTGCCCGC
>JBJKSF010000031.1:0-18230 GCA_046704285.1 Longimicrobiales bacterium
AAGCTCGAGCCTGAGCGCGCCGACCTCCACGAGCGCGCGATCCGAGCGCACCTCGACGACCTTCCCCTTCGCGCCGGTCCGGTGCACGCGCACACGGTCACCCTCCGACACCCCGGCCCGTGGTGGATCCTTCTTCCCGGACGACGTGGTGGACGAGGTCCGCGCGCGCGCGGACATCGCGGACATCATCGGGGAGCTCGTGCCTCTCAAGCGCGCCGGCAAGGACTACAAGGCCAACTGCCCGTTCCACGAGGAGCGCACGCCGAGCTTCTACGTCGTACCCGAGAAGGGCTTCTACAAGTGCTTCGGGTGCGGCAAATCGGGCGACGTCTTCTCGTTCGTGATGGAGCGGCTCGGCCTGGACTTCGTGGACGCGGTCAAGCACGTGGCCGCGCGCGCCGGCGTCGAGGTGCGGGAGGTCGCGAGGGCCCGCGACGAGGACGATCCGCACCGTGCCCTCTACGAGCTGAACGCGTTCGCCCAGACGTTCTTCCGGGAGCGGCTGCTCGACGAGCGCGCGGGCGCCGGTGCGCGCCGCTACCTGGAGGGCCGCGGGGTCGGCCCCGAGGTCGCGGAGCGCTTCGGGCTGGGATACGCGCCGGACGAGTGGAGGGCCCTGCGCGACGCCGCGGCCAAGCACGAGCTGGACGAGGACCTGATGACCGAGGTCGGCCTCCTGAGCCGTAGCGAGAAGACCCAGGAGGCCTACGATCGCTTCCGCGGCCGCGTCATGTTCCCGATCGAGGGCGTGTCGGGACGGGTGATCGCGTTCGGCGGGAGGGTCCTGACGGGCGAGCGGAAGGACGCGCCCAAGTACCTCAACTCGCCCGAGAGCCCGGTCTTCCACAAGGGCGCGAACCTCTACGGGCTCTCGTGGGCGCGCAACGCGATCCGCAGGGAGGGCTCCGTCCTGGTCGTGGAGGGCTACATGGACGTGGTGGCGCTGGCGGCACACGGCTTCGAGAACGCCGTGGCCCCTCTCGGCACCGCCATGACCCGCGAGCAGGCGAAGCTCCTGGCGCGCTACGCCAGCCACATCCTCCTCCTCTTCGACAGCGACAGCGCGGGGTTGCGGGCCACGTTCCGTGCCGGCGACGTGCTGCTCGAGCAGGGGCTGCACCCGGCGGTGGTGACGCTGCCCCCGGGCGACGATCCTGACACGCTCGTGCGTCGCCAGGGGGCCGAGGTCATGAGGGGCTTCCTGGACCACGCCGTCGACGTCCTGGACCGCAAGTTCCAGATCCTGGAGGCGAAGGACTTCTTCTCCTCGATCGAGCGCACCCGCTCCGCCGTGGACCGCCTCCTGCCCACGCTGAGGGCCGCGGCGGACCCGGCCCTGCGCGACATCTACGTGGCCAAGGTGGCGGAGCGTACCGGCGTACGGCGCGAGACGCTGGAGGCCGAACTGAGCCGTCCGGCGGGGGCGTCGACGCGCCCGGCCGCGACGGTGCCGGTCCGGCCCGCGCCGCGCCGCACACCGCCCCTTCCACGACTCGGGGCGGAGCGCTCCCTGCTGCTCCTGATGACGAAGAGCCCCGAGTTCGTGGAGCGGGCGGGAGAGCGCCTCGCGCCCCCGGACTTTGTCGATCCGGCGCACCGCGCCATCTTTGAGGCGCTTCTCACGGATCCGGAACTCCGGCGTCCGCCGGCCGCCATGGATCCCGAGGGCGCGCGGCGGCTCGAGGAGCTGCTTGCCGACGCGCAGGAGATCGGGCATGCGGCCGAGGTCTTCGAGGACTCGGTCGCGCGCATCCGGATCGCGGCCCTGGACCGGCGCAGCCAGGAGCTCGACCGCCTGCTGGCGTCTTCCGGCGACGAGGACGAGAAGCGCGCCCTGATCGAGGAGAAGGTCCGGGTGTCCGGGGAGCGCCGGGCACTGGGTCCCGACGATTGGACGATGACGGCCCGGCGGCTCCGGGCGAGAGCGAACCCCAACGACGTGGATCGATGACCGAGCACATCCGCAGCGACCTGAAGAGACTCCAGGAGCTCGACACCAAGATCATGGCGGCCGAGCAGCGGGTCCAGGAATTCGACCCCCTCTTCCAGGAGGTGGAGGAGCCCGCCGTGAGGCTCGAGACCGAGGTCACGACGACGCGCAACCGCATGCAGGAACTGCGGGTAGAGGAGCGCCGGCTCGACTTGTCGACCGAGGAGAAGCGCGGCCGCGTCAAGCGTCTCGAGGAACGGCTCGGCTCGGTCCGCAACCTCCGGGAAGAGGCGGCGGTGAGCTCCGAGCTCGACATCGTGAAGCGCGCTCTGCAGGGCGACGAGCAGGAGGCGCTCGGCCTGCTCGACCAGATCCGCAAGCTGGAGACGCGCCTCGGCGAGCTGGAGGCGCAGTACGCGGAGGCGCGTGCCGAGGTGGAGCCCAAGACACGGGACCTCGTCGAGTCGCGCAGCGGTGCGGAGGCGGAGCTGAACGTGCTGCGGCAGGAACGTGAGGCGTTCATCACGCGCCTGGATGTGGCGGAGCTGCGGATGTACGAGGGTATCCGCTCCGGGGGCAGGCGGCTGGCGGTGGCGGAGCTGACCGAGGACGGCGCATGCGGCAACTGCTATGGCATGGTGCCGCTCCAACTCCAGAACGAGATCCGCCATGGGCACGACCTCATCCGCTGTGAGGGATGCGGCGTGATCCTCACGGCGCCGGGCGGGGAGGCACAGGCACGGGGGTGAGGGCTTCTTGCCTCACGCCTCCGGAGCCGCTCTGGGCTCCGTCCGACCCGCCTGATCCCCGTACGATCGCGAGCCTGCAACAGGCGCTCCGGCTGCCCGCCACCGTGTGTGCTCTCCTGGCCGGCCGCGGGTACGCAGCCGCGGAAGACGCCAAGCGCTTCCTCCGTCCCCTTCTGGAGCATCTGCACGACCCGGCTCTCCTGGCCGACGGTCCGGCCGCCGGGGAGCGGCTCGCCCGTGCAGCTGCGCGCGGCGAGGTCGTGCTGGTCCACGGCGACTACGACGTCGACGGGATGTGCGCGACCGCATTGTACACACGGTTCCTGCGTGGCCTCGGCCTGCGGGTGGCTCCGTTCGTGCCCCACCGACTCCGCGATGGCTACGACTTCGGGGAGGCGGGGCTCGCCGAGGCGCGCCGGGTCGGCGCCGCGTTGATCCTCACGGCCGACTGCGGCACCTCCGCGCACGATCCGATCCGGCGCGCTCGCGCCGAAGGCATCGACGTGATCGTGACCGATCACCACGCCGTGGGCGGGGGGGGGCCTCCGGCTACGGCGTTCGTGAACCCGCACCGGCCGGGCTGCACCTATCCCGACAGGTCGCTGTGCGGGACGGGGGTGGCCCTCAAGGTGTGCGCCCTGACGGCCGGGGCGCTCGGCGCAGACCCGGCCGGCGTCCTCGACTACCTCGACCTGGTGGCGTTGGCCACCGTGGCGGACCTGGTGCCCCTGGAGGGCGAGAGCCGGGTGCTCGTCAAGCACGGCCTGCGTCGCTTCGCGGACACGCGCGTGCCGGGCGTGGCCGCGCTTCTGGCCGTGGCGGGCGTGGCGCCGAGCGAAGTGACGGCCGGGAAGCTCGGCTTCGTGCTCGCTCCGCGCCTGAACGCCGCGGGCCGCCTGGGGGACGCGATGGAGGGGGTGCGCCTCCTCCTCACCGACGACCCCGGAGAGGCCGCCGAGCTCGCGGACCGGCTCGACAGGGTCAACCGCGAGCGCCGGGACGAGGATCGGCGCACGCTCGGCCAGGCGCTCGAGCTCCTGGAGGCGACCTACGACCCGGAGCGCGACTACGGGGTCGTCCTGGCCGCCGAGGGATGGCATCCGGGGGTGATCGGCATCGTCGCCTCGCGCGTGGTCGAGCGCATCTACCGGCCCACGGTGCTGCTCGCGCTCGACGGCGACACGGCCCGGGGCAGCGCCCGCTCGATCCCGGGCTTCCACCTCTACGAGGCGGTCGCGGCCTGCTCGAGCCACCTGCGCCGCTTCGGAGGGCACCGCCAGGCGGCCGGCATGGACGTGGATCGTTCCGAGATCCCGGCGCTGCGGGAGGCGTTCAACGCCGAGGCTCGGCGGCGGCTGGGGGCGGCGGACCTTCGCCCCACGCTCAGGCTCGACGCGGAGCTGGCGCTTGCCGAAGCGGACCTCGGTCTCGCGCACTGGCTCGAGTACCTCGGTCCCCACGGCGTCGGCAACCCGCGGCCGGTCTTCGTGGCGCGCGGGGTGAGCCTCGAGCGGCCGCGGGTCGTGGGGGAGGCCCACCTCAAGGTGGGGCTCCGGCACGGGGACGCGGAGCTGGACGGCATCGGCTTCGACCTCGCCGCCCGCCACCCGCCCCGGGGGCTCGCCGGGCCGTCGCGCTGGGACGTGTTGTTCCGTCTCGAGCGCGACGAATGGCGAGGCAGCCCCCGGGTGCAGGCGCGCATCCTCGACCTGCGGGCGTCGGAGGCCCCGCCCACGTGAGGATCATCGCGGGCCGGTGGAAGGGGCGCCGTCTGAAGGCCCTCGGCGGCCGCTCCGTTCGCCCCACGACCGATCGCGTGCGGGAGGCGTGGATGTCCGCGCTCGGCGGGACGCTCACGGGGCTCACCGTCGTGGACCTGTTCGCGGGCTCGGGGGCGCTCGGGCTGGAGGCGCTCAGCAGGGGGTGCGAGCATGTCGTGTTCGTGGAGCGGGCCCGCGGCGCCCTGCGCGTGCTCGAGGCCAACGTGGCGCTGCTCGGCGCCGCTCCGGAGTGCACGGTCGTCCACGGGGACGTGTTCCGGTACCTCGGGCACGAGGAGGCGTGCGGCTTCGACGTCGCGTTGGCCGATCCGCCGTACGCGAGCGGCGATGCGGGTCGACTCGTGGCCCTCTGGCTGGATCGACCGTTTGCGCGCGCGCTCTGGGTCGAGCATCCTTGGCGCGAAGCCGTGCCTGCTCCGCCGGAGGCGAGAGTGCGCCGGTACGGAGATACCGCCCTCACCACGCTGACGCTGGATCCATGAGCCGATCCGACCCCCTGACCGCGATCTACCCGGGCTCGTTCGACCCCATCACCAAGGGGCACGAGGACATCGTACGCCGCACGCTGACCATGGCCGACCGCGTGATCGTCGCGGTCGCGCACACCTCCACCCAGGTCAAGAGCGGCCTCTTCACCGTGGAGGAGCGCGTGTCGCTCATCCACCGGATCTTCCAGGGAGAGGAGCGCGTGGTGGCCGTGCCGTTCCGCGGCCTGCTCGTGGACTTCGCGCGCGAGCAGCGGGCGCACGTGGTCATCCGCGGCCTGCGCGCCGTGTCGGACTTCGAGTACGAGCTCCAGATGGCCCAGATGAACCGGGAGCTCTCGCCCGGGATCGAGACGGTGTTCCTGGCGCCCGAGGTCGACTTCTCGTTCTTGTCGTCCTCGCTCGTGCGCGAGGTGGCTTCGCTAGGGGGCGACGTGTCGCGATTCGTGTCGGCCCCCGTGCTCGAGGCGCTCCGCGAGCGGCTCGGCGGGTGAGGGTGGGCTCCAGCGGTGCCTGGGCTCCGCACCGGAACCTTTGCCCGTGAGGGCTTCTTGCCCCGACATTTGTTTCTCGTATATCATTGGTCGACCCATCGGGGCATGGCAGCGTCCTCACTCCTCCGGCGCACCGGCCCGTGTGTCCACGAGCGGAAGTGGAGAAGCCATGAGCTTTCAGGTGTCGAAGACGGGTGACGTCACCGTCGTCGAGGTCGAGGGCCAGCTCATCGTCGGGAACCGTCAGGAGCTCAAGCAGAGCGTGCTCGATCAGCTGGAGAACGGGGACCGCAAGTTCGTCATCGACTTCTCGCACACCGGCTACATCGACTCGTCGGGACTGGGCGTGCTCGTGAGCCTCTCGAAGAAGATCCGCGAGCACGGAGGCGAGCTCCGGCTCTCGCAGCTCAACGAGGATCTGCGCACCTTGTTCGAGCTCACCAAGCTCGACACGCTCTTCAAGATCACGGACACGAAGGAACAGGCCCTGGCGGGCTTCTAGAAGCCGGATGGACCACGAACTGGTTCTCGAGCTCCCTACGGACGTTCGGTCCATCGAGCACGCCGTCGACTACGTGATGCGCCAGTGCCCGCGCTGCGAGGGGCACGCGCATCGCATGAGCCTCAACTTCCGCGTGGGCCTGACCGAAGCGCTCGCCAACGCGATGCTGTACGGAAACGGCTACGATCCCTCGAAGCGCGTGCGCGTGGAGGTGCTGATGGGCGATGGCACGATCACGGCGCGCATCACGGACCAGGGATCCGGCTTCGATCCTGCGGCGGTTCCCGACCCCACCTGCCCGGAGAACCTCCTCAAGCCGGGCGGGCGCGGCCTCTTTCTCATGCGCAAGCTCCTGGACGAGGTCTCGTTCAACGCGGAGGGGAACAGCGTCACGCTCGTCCTGCGTCTGGAATCGGGGACCGCGCTGGAGGGTGGAGCGCCGGCATGAGCGCGCCGGATCGGCTCGTCCTCGGGACGCTGCCGGATCCGGTGCACCGGACGCTCGCGGAATTCGAGGAGGCGTTCGGGCTCACCCTGCGCCTGTCGTTCGTCCACGGGGAGCCGGGGGCGGCGGCCCAGGTCCTCTACGTCAGCCAGGGGTACGATCCGACCGCGGCCGGTCCGGACGGGCCGGACCGCATCATCGTGGAGCCGCGTGACGGGCCCACCCTCGCCCTGGAGATCGCGACCTCGGAGCGCGAGCCGCGCGACGCGATCGGCCTGGTGCTGGCGTCCGTGATCGAGCGCTCCCTCGAGGCGGCCCAGGAAGCGCGCTTCTTCACGTACGAGCTCTCGGAGCGTTACGAGGAGATCAACCTCCTCTACTCGATCAGCGAGACCCTGGGCTCGATCCTGCACCTCGAGGACGCCGCGCGCGTCATCCTGGGAGAGGTCTGCGACGTCATGGGCGCCAACCGCGGCTCGCTGTGGGTTCATGCGCCCGAGGACCGTCTGCTGCAGCTCACGGCGGCGGTGGGTGAGAGCGGGCTCGACGGGCCTCTCTCGACGGACGACCCCGATGCGGTCACCTCGATGGTCTTCCGCGAGGGAAGGGCCGTGATCGCGTCGCGCGCCGTCTCGCGCACGGCGCGCGCGCACGGAGCTGAGGACGACTCGTTCCTGTCCGTGCCGATCCGCTACACGCCTCCCTCCGGGGAGTCCCGTACCGTCGGCGTGATGAACCTCATCGGGCGCAAGAACGGGGGGCGCTTCAGCGCGGCCGACCAGAAGCTGCTGACGGCGATCGCGTCGCAGGTGGGGGCCGCCCTCGAGAACCACCGCCTCCTGAGGGAGAGCCTGTCGAAGGAGCGGATGGCCCGGGAGATGGAGCTCGCGCACGACCTGCAGATGAAGCTGCTGCCCACGGCCGAGCGCTTCGACGGGGCGGAGGCGGCGGCGCGGGTCGAGCCGGCCGAGCAGGTGGGCGGGGATTTCTACCAGCTCTTCAAGCTGAGCCGGGGCAGGGTCGGGGTGATGCTCGGGGACGTCTCGCTGCACGGCTTTCCCGCCGCGCTCATCATGTCTCTGACGATGAGCGCGGCCGGCATCTACGCGCGTGAGTCGACCGCGCCGAGCCGCGTGCTCCGCGACATGGACGACGCGCTCCGCGGCGAGCTCGAGACGACGGAGATGTTCCTGACGGTGTTCTACGGAGTCGTCGATCCGGGCACGCGCAGCCTCGTGTACTCCAACGCGGGCCACCCCCACGCGTTCGTGCTGCACCGGGACGGATCCTACGATCGCCTGTTCGCGACGGATCCGCCCGTGGGCTTCGCGGGCCCCGATGCGTACGCCCAGCACGAGGTCGCGTGGAATCCGGACGGTGACCTGCTGCTGCTGTTCACCGACGGCCTGTCCGACACGCTCGCCGACCTCACGCGCGGCGACGGCGAGGAGCGCGTGCTGAGGAGCGTGGTCGAGCACCGGCAGAAGTCCGCCCGCGAGATCGTGGACGCGCTCTTCCGGATGACCGCCGGGGCGCATCCCCGCATCACCGGAGACGACCGCACCGCGCTGATCGTGCGCACGTGAGGCAGCGCGCGCCATGACGGGGTCGGAGGCCCACCGCCCCAAGCGGTCCCTGGGCCAGAACTTCCTCGTGGACGGGAACCTCCAACGCAGGATCGTGCGCGCGGTCGGCGCCGCCGCTGACGACGAGGTGCTCGAGATCGGGCCGGGACGGGGGGCGCTCACTCGCCACCTGGTGGGCACGGTGCGCAGGCTCGTGCTGGTCGAGCTGGACGACGCGCTCGCCGGGGCCCTGGAGCGCGATCTGGGGGGCCGTCCCGACGTGGCGGTGCTCCACGCCGACATCCTCGAGGTGCGGCCCTCCGAGCACGTGGGCGACGTCGGCCGTCTGAAGGTCGTGGGCAACATCCCCTACGGCATCACCACGCCGATCGTGTTCCACCTCCTCGATCGCCCGCGCCCGCAGGAGATCGTGCTGATGGTCCAGGAGGAGGTGGCACGCCGCATCACGGCCCTCCCGGCCACCGCCGACTACGGCGCCCTCTCCGTTGGCGTGCAGACGGTGGCCGTCGCGCGCCTGCTCTTCCGCGTGCCGCGTGCGGCCTTCCGGCCCGAGCCGCGCGTGGACTCGGCCGTGGTGCGCATCACGCCGCGCGTGCCCGAGCCGCTCTCCTCCGGGGAGGAGGCACGGCTGCGCCGGCTCGTGCGCGCCGCCTTCCAGTGGCGCAGGAAGCAGCTGGGCAGGATCCTGCGGGACCACCCCGACCTGCGGCTCGACCCCGAGCGCGCGCGCAGGGCGGCCGAAGCGGTCGGCTTCGACCTTCGGGACCGCCCCGAGCGCCTCGCCCCCGACGCCTTCGTGCGCCTCGCCGCCCATTTGCCGTAGAGGGTGCCAGGCCCTACTATTGTGAATCATTTCACAAGGGGGCCTTCCCGCCGCTCCCGCCTCTTCGAACGTGGTGACGCGCCCATGCGCAAGCACATCCCGGATTCTTCGGTCCGTCGCCTCTCGCACTACCTGAGGGCGCTCGAGGCCGTCGAGACGGAGGGCCCCTTCACGATCTCCAGCGAGGAGCTCGCGAGGCGAGGTGGCACGACGGCGGCGCAGGTTCGGAAGGACCTGTCGCACTTCGGCTCCTTCGGCAAGAGGGGCCTGGGATACGGCGCTCCGGAGCTGGCGGCGCGCCTGCGCTCGATCCTGGGTCTCGATCGCCGCTGGCGGGTGGCGCTCGTGGGGGCGGGTCGCATCGGCTCGGCCCTCTTCGCGTACCCGGACTTCGCGAGCAGAGGATTCGACGTGGTGGCGGTCTTCGACTCCGATCCCGAGAAGGTGGGCCAGTGCTGGGGCGAGGTGCGCATCGCCCCTGCGGAGCGGATGGAGGAGACCATCCGGACCCTGGGCGTCGATCTGGTGATCCTGGCCATCCCCGCCGACGTGGTGCAGGACGTGGCCGAGCGCGCGGTGGGTGCGGGGGCGCGCGGCATCCTCAACTTCGCCCCCAGGCAACTCCGCGTCCCGCCGGGGGTGTATCTCAAGGACGTGAACCTGGTCATGGAGCTCGAGGCGCTGTCGTTCGCCCTCAGCCGGGAGGAGCGGCGGGCGTGAGCGCTCGCGCCGCCCCGTCCCTGATCCGCACGGCCTTCGGGCTCCTGAGCGAGGGCCCTGTCCACACGCTCGATCTCGCCCGCGAGGTTCTCGGCCTGCGCGGCCATCCCGGGGCGGCGTCGGCCGCCGTCTTCCAGCTCCTGGGCGCCGATCCCCGGTTCCTGGTGGACGGCGACGGCGTGTGGCGCCTCGCTCCGGGCGCGCCCGCGCCCGGGCGCCCTCTGGCGGAAGTGGGCTTCGCCGTGGTGGACGTGGAGACCACCGGCGGGCCGGCAGCCGCCGGCCACCGCATCACGGAGATCGCCGTCGTGGAGGTGCGCGGGGGCCGGATCGTCGACGAGTACCAGACGCTCGTGAATCCGGGACGCCGCATCCCGGTGGCCATCACGGGGCTCACGGGCATCACCGAGGAGATGGTGGCCGCGGCTCCCTGGTTCGACCACATCGCGGACGAGGTCTTCGGCCGGCTCGAGGGGCGGGCGTTCGTCGCCCACAACGTCGCGTTCGACTGGGGGTTCGTCGCGTCGGAGCTGGTCGCCGCGCTCGGACGTGCACCCGAGGTTCCCCGGCTTTGCACGGTGCGCATGGTGCGGCGGCTCGCGCCCGAGCTGCGGCACCGCAACCTGGACGTGGTGGCGCGCCACTTCGGCGTGGAGATCCGGGGGCGGCACCGGGCCTACGGCGATGCCCTCGCGACGGCCCGGGTGCTGCTGCGCCTTCTGGACGAGGCGTCGGGGCGCGGCATCGACGACCTCGCTTCCCTCGAGTCCCTGCTGCGCCGCCCGGGCCGCGCGGCGCGTCACGATCCCGCACAGACAGCGCTCAGGCTCCGCCGGGCCGGAGGGCGCGGAGGAGGAGCACGGTGAGTCGTTCGGTGGACGAGCTGCCCCTGGTTCGGTCCGGGCGCGTCGGCCGGATCCGGTTCCACGCGATCGAGGCAGGGCTGCAGTGGCTGGACGGCGGCGCGATGTTCGGCGTCGTGCCGAAGCCGCTCTGGGAGAAGAAGATTCCCGCGGACGCGCGCAACCGGATCCCGCTGGCGCTGCGCTGCCTCCTGGTGGAGGCGCCCGACGCGCTCGTGCTCGTCGACACGGGGATCGGCAACAAGGAGGGGGAGAAGTTCACGGACCTCTACGGCGTGGCCAACGCCGGCACGCCGACGCGGCTCGAGGACGGCATCCGGGCCGCCGGCTTCGGCGTGGACGACGTCGACCTCGTGGTGAGCACGCACCTGCACTTCGACCACGCCGGGGGCAACACGGTGCGCCTCGACGACGGATCCGTACGTCCCTCGTTCCCGCGCGCCCGCTATGTAGTGCAGCGCGGGGAGTTCGACGTGGCGCACAGCGGCAACGAGCGCATCCGCGCCAGCTACCTCCTGCCGAACGTCGATCCCGTCGCGGAGGCCGGCCTGTGGGACTTCGTGGAGGGCGAGGCCGTCGTCACCGACGGCGTGCGCGTCGTGCCGACGCCCGGACACACGGCGTATCACCAGTCGGTGCTCATCGAGAGCGAGGGCAGGACGGCGTGCTTCCTCGCCGACGTCTGCCCCACGGCCGCCCACCTCCCGCTGCCGTGGGTGATGGGCTACGACCTGGAGCCGCTGGTCACGTTGGAGAGCAAGAGGGCCTTGTGGAGGAGAGCCCGGGAGGAGGACTGGCTGCTCGTGTTCGAGCACGATCCAGAGGTGGCGTGGGGCCGGCTCGACGCCTCCGGGGAACGCCCCTCCCTGCGGCCGTCCGCCGAGGCCGGAGGGGCGGAGCCCGCGAGGTGACCCGGCCTCGGCAATGTTCTATCTTGATCCGGCCGGGGCGCCGTACTCCCGCC
The DNA here is from genome assembly GCA_046704285.1 of Longimicrobiales bacterium. Lineage (GTDB taxonomy): Bacteria > Gemmatimonadota > Gemmatimonadetes > Longimicrobiales > Gaopeijiaceae > SZUA-318. Next base: position 11,343 of record JBJKSF010000031.1, read on the forward strand.
GCCGCGCTCCCGCTCCCGCGCGCCTCGCAGACCGGGCGGACCAGGACGCGGGTCGCGGCCTCGCCCGCGGCCGCCGCCCCGGGGCGGAGGCGCCCAGCTTCCAGAGCAGGATCGTGAGGAGACCATGAGCGACGCATCCAGAACCGCAGTGATCCTCGAGGGAGGAGCCCGCACCCCCATCGGACGCTTCCTCGGAGGTTTGAGCCCGCTCACCGCAACGCAGCTCGGCGCCATCGCGATCCGCGCCGCCGTCGAGCGCGCGGGCATCGACCCCTCGGACGTCGACGAGGTGATCATGGGCAACGTCGTCCAGGGGGGCGGGGGGCAGGCTCCCGCGCGCCAGGCGGCGATCCACGGCGGCATCCCCGCCACGGTCCCGGCCCTGACGGTCAACAAGGTGTGCGGCTCGGGGCTGAAGGCCGTGATGCTGGCGGCGCAGGCCATCAAGGCGGGGGACGCGTCCCTCCTGGTGGCGGGCGGGATGGAGTCGATGTCGAACGTGCCGTTCTACCTGCGCGGGATGCGCTCGGGCGTGAAGCTCGGGGACCAGACGCTCGTCGACGGCGTGGTCCTCGACGGCCTGTGGTGCTCGTTCGGCAACCGCCACATGGGGGGGTACGCGGAGTACACGGCCCAGAAGGCCGGCGTGAGCCGCGAGGACGCCGACGCCTTCTCGCTGGGCTCGCATCAGAAGGCGGTGGCGGCCATCCAGGAAGGGCGCTTCCGCGACGAGGTGGTGCCCGTCGAGGCTCCGGGTCGCAAAGGGGTCACGGTGGTCGACACCGACGAAGGCCCGAGGGCGGACACGTCTCTCGAGGCGCTCGCCAAGCTGCGTCCGGCGTTCCCGAAGGACGCGCCTCCCGAGGTGAAGAACCTGGTGGTGACCGCGGGCAACGCGCCCGGCCTGAACGACGGGGGCGCCGCCGTCGTCGTGGCCTCCCAGGAGTACGCCGCCGCGCACGGGCTGGCCGTCGAGGCGGTCGTGACCGCCTACGCCGTGGGCGCCACCGAGCCGCAGGACCTGTTCTTCGCGCCCATCCAGGCGGTCGAGCGACTCATGGCCAAGGAGGGCAAGGCGATCGGCGACTACGACCTCGTCGAGATGAACGAGGCATTCGCGGTCCAGGCGATCGCCGACCTGCGCGCCCTCGAGATCGACGAGGACCGCCTCAACGTGAACGGCGGCGCCGTGGCTCTGGGCCACCCGATCGGGGCCTCCGGCACGCGCATCCTGGTGACGTTGTTGAACGCGATGAAGCAACGCGGCGCGGGGACCGGCCTCGCGACCCTGTGCCTGGGCGGAGGCAACGCCGTCGCACTGTCCGTCGAGAGGCCCTGAGGGATCCCCCTGGAGCGGACATTCCCGGAACGAGAGCGGAGAGAGCACATGAGCACGATGGCGGACACGCTGAGGACGTGGGCGAGGCACGAGGTCGTGGAAGACCGCCGGGCCAGGTCGGTGATCTGGTTGGCGGCCTTCGTGCTGGCGACCGCGCTCGGAGCGCACGTGGCCGTCCCCTTGCCGTTGACTCCCGTGCCGATGACGCTGCAGGTCCTGTTCGTGATCCTGGCGGGCGCCGTCCTGGGGCCCTGGCTGGGTGCCGCGGCGATGGTGACCTACCTCGTCGTGGGTGCGGCCGGGATCCCGGTCTTCGCGTCCATCGGTCTGCTCGCCCCGAGCGGCGGCTACCTCCTCGCGATGCCGGCCGCGGCGTTCGTGACCGGATGCGTGGCCGGGCCGGGCCGGAGCCGCGTGCGCCTGCTGGCGGGCCTGGTCGCCGGGGTGCTCGTGATCTACGTGGGCGGGGTGGCCCAGCTCTTCCTCCTGACCCGACAGGATCCGTCCACCCTTCTGGCCCTGGGGGTCCTCCCGTTCGTGGGTGTGGACGCGACCAAGGTGGTCGTGGCCTTCATCGTGGCGGGACCCTTGCGCAGGAGGGTGCCGGGGAGGGAAGCATGAGCATCCAGCGGATCGCGGTGATCGGCGCGGGCACGATGGGCAACGGCATCGCGCACGTGGCGGCCCAGGGTGGCAAGGACGTCCGGCTCCTCGACGTGTCGGCCGAGATGCTCGACCGGGCGATGGCCACGATCGGGCGCAACCTGGACCGTCAGATCAAGAAGGGCGCGCTCGACGAGGCCGCGAAGGAGGCGACGCTCGGGAGGATCCACGGCGGTACGGACCTCGCCGCGGGCGTGGCCGACGCGGACCTGGTGGTCGAGGCCGTGCCCGAGCGGATCGAGCTGAAGGACGAGGTGTTCCGCATGCTCGACGCGGCGGCCCCGGCGGGCGCGGTGCTCGCCAGCAACACATCCTCGATCTCGATCACGCGGATCGGGGCGAGCACCGGGCGGCCCGAGCGGGTCATCGGGATGCACTTCATGAACCCCGTCCCGATGATGAAGCTCGTGGAGATCATCCGCGGGCTGGCGACCAGCGACGAGACGACCTCCGCGACCGTGGCGCTCGCGACCGAGCTCGGCAAGACGGCCGTGGAGGTGAACGACTTCCCCGGCTTCGTCTCGAACCGCGTCCTCATGCCGATGATCAACGAGGCCGTCACCGCCCTCATGGAGGGCGTGGCCGGGCCCCGCGAGATCGACACGGTCATGAAGCTCGGCATGAACCACCCCATGGGTCCCCTCGAGCTGGCGGACCTGATCGGGCTGGACACCTGCCTGAACATCCTCGAGGTGCTGCACAGGGAGCTGGGCGACGATCGCTATCGCCCCTCGCCGCTGCTCCGCAAGTACGTGGCGGCGGGATGGCTCGGCCGTAAGAGCGGCCGCGGCTTCCACCGTTACGACTGAAGAGCGTCGGCAGGGCGCAAGACCGCAATCCTTCTGGGCCCACGGGCCGGAAAGGCATGAACGAGATGGAGATCTTCGAACTGATGTCCGAGCGGGAGCACGAGCAGCTCGTGTTCTGGAGCGAGCCCGTCGTCGGCTACAAGGGCATCATCGCGATCCACGATACGACCCTGGGGCCGGCCCTGGGTGGAACGCGCTTCTGGAGCTACGGCTCCGAGTCCGAAGCGATCGTCGACGCCCTGCGCCTCGCGCGGGGGATGACCTACAAGGCCGCGATCACGGGGTTGAACCTCGGAGGTGGCAAGTCGGTCATCATCGGGGACAACCACGCCAGGGACCGGGAGATGATCTTCCGCGCCCATGGGCGCGCCGTGGACTCGCTGGGCGGGCGCTACATCACCGCCGAGGACGTGGGCACGACCCCCGAGGACATGGAGTTCGTCCACATGGAGACCGCGCACGTGGCCGGCATCCCGGGCCGCTCCGGGGATCCCTCGCCGGTCACGGCCTACGGGGTCTACCGGGGCATCAAGGCCTGCGCGGCCCACCGCTGGGACGACGACTCGCTGGCCGGGAAGCGCGTGGCGGTGCAGGGGGCGGGCCACGTGGGCTACTACCTCTGTGAGCATCTCGCCGCGGAGGGGGCCGAGCTCGTCGTCACGGACATCGATCCGGAGCTCGTGCAGCGGGCGGTCGACGCGTTCGGGGCCAAGGCGGTCGAGCCGGACGCGATCTACGACGTGGAAGCGGAGATCTTCGCGCCCTGCGCGCTCGGGGCCGTCGTGAACGACGACACGATCGGCCGGTTCAAGTTCGACATCGTGGCGGGGGCCGCGAACAACCAGCTGGCCCGGTCCAAGCACGGAGAGGCGCTCAAGGAGCGTGGCATCCTGTACGCGCCCGACTACGTGATCAACGCGGGCGGGCTCATCAACGTGTACGGCGAGCTGATGAAGTGGTCCGCCGAGCGCAGCAAGCGCCAGGCGGGTGATATCTACGACACCCTGCTGCGCGTCTTCGAGCTGGCCGAGGCCGAGGACGTCTCGACGAGCCTGGCCGCCGACCGCGCGGCGGAGCGGCGCATCTCCGAGGCCCGTCACCTGCAGCGCACGTATCGCGGCGGCGCCTCCGCGAACGGACGGCCGTGACGCGAGGAGCCGGCATGCTGGAGCATCTGCGGAGCATCGATCCCGAGATCCACGCGGCAGTGGTCGCCGAGGCCCGGCGGCAGGCCGAGGGGCTGGAGCTCATCGCGTCGGAGAACTTCGTGTCGCGCGCGGTGCTGGAGGCGGTGGGCACCGTTCTCACGAACAAGTACGCGGAGGGCCTGCCTTCGAAACGGTACTACGGCGGCTGCGAGTGGGTGGACGTCGCGGAGGACCTGGCACGGGAGCGCGCCAAGCGGCTGTTCGGCGCCGAGCACGCGAACGTCCAGCCGCACGCCGGGGCCCAGGCCAACATGGCGACCTACTTCGCGCTCCTCGAGCCCGGGGACAGGATCCTGGGCATGAGCCTGAGCCACGGCGGCCATCTCACGCACGGATCGCCCGTGAACTTCAGCGGACGGCTGTTCGAGGTCGTGTCGTACGGGGTGCGCGAAGACGATGGGCGCATCGACTACGACGCGCTGAGGGCGCAGGCGCGTGCCGACCGTCCCCGCATGATCGTGGCGGGGGCGAGCGCGTATCCCCGCACGCTCGACTTTCCCGCCTTCGCCGAGATCGCGCGTGAGGTGGAGGCGTACCTCGTCGTCGACATGGCCCACATCGCCGGCCTGGTCGCGACGGGCGAGCACCCCTCGCCGGTGCCCCACGCGGACGTGGTGACCACCACGACGCACAAGACCCTGCGGGGCCCTCGCGGCGGGCTGATCCTCTGCCGCGAGCAGCACGCCAAGGCGATCGACAAGGCGGTGTTCCCGTTCACGCAGGGCGGGCCGCTCATGCACGTGATCGCGGGCAAGGCGGTGGCCCTGCACGAGGCGCTGCAGCCGGAGTTCAAGACGTACGCGGCCCAGATCGTGAAGAACGCGAAGGCCCTGGCGGCCGGCCTCACGGAACGGGGCTTCCACCTGGTGAGCGGGGGGACGGACAACCACCTGATGCTGGTGGATCTGCGCCCGAGCCATCCGGCCCTCGCCGGCAAGGACGCGGAGCGCGCCCTCGAGGCCGCAGGCATCACGGTCAACAAGAACACGGTTCCCGGCGAGACCCGCTCGCCCTTCGTCACCTCGGGGCTGCGCATCGGCACGCCCGCGCTCACGACGCGGGGAATGAAGGAGGAGGAGATGGCCCGCATCGCGGAGTGGATCGCCGAGGTGCTGGCCTCTCCCGGGAGCGACGAGGTCGTTCACGACGTGCGGGGGCGCGTGCGTGAGCTGTGCCACGCGTTCCCGCTCTACGCGGAGCTCGCCGGCTCCGCCTGACGGAACGTCGACGGGAGCGGGGCACGTGTGCACCGGAGCAGGAACGGACTCCGCCGTGCCACGACGGGCCCGCCCGTCGGACCGGCCCCTGGCGGAGGCAACCCGAGAGGCACACATTTGCGCCCATGACCGAGCTTCAGTTCGCCGACGAGATCCTGGACCAGCTCCAGGAGCGGAACCCCCGCTACCACGCGAGGGCGTACCTCTTCGTGCTGGCGGCGCTCCACGCCGTGATCCGGTCGCTCGAGGAGCCCCGTCACATCACGGGCCGCGAGCTGTCCGAGGGTGTGCGCACTCTGGCGATCGAGCGGTTCGGTCCGATGGCGCGCACCGTGCTCGAGCACTGGGGCATCCATGCCACGGAGGACGTGGGAGAGGTGGTGTTCGCGCTCGTGGACCAGGGGATTCTCGTCAAGCAGGAAGGCGATCGCCTGGAGGACTTCGTGGACGTCTTCGACTTCGAGGAGGCGTTCGAGCAGAGTTACCCCTGGGAAGCTCGCCCCTGACGAGAGGAGCCCGGCCGCGAGCCGGGGACGTTCGTTCGACCTGCCCGGGCGGACCGGGCACCCTTGCGACGCGCGTCGTCGCCACGCCGATGGGAGGGGTTGCACATGGTGGAAGACCGCGGATTTCCGCGTTGCCTGAAGTGCGAGACCGGGATCCTGCTGCCGCTCTCGGACTACGGGAGGGACGGCGCACCGATCCGGTACAAGGCGTGGGTCTGCTCCAACCCGGAGTGCGGGTTCAACATCCGCATCGACAACGGCGAGATCACGTTGGGGCGCACGATCGGCCAGAGCTACAAGTAGGACGTGCCCGCGCCGCCTGTCGCGGCTCGCTGGGCTCCCCGTCATCTCCGATAGTGCGTGAGGCCACGGTGGGGGCCGGCACGTCCGGCCTCCGCCCCGCCCGCCCCCCCGCCTCATGAGCGCGCCCCGACCTCTGCGTCCCTTCGCGCGCACCGACGTGCTCGCGCCCACGGGCGAGGAATCGGCCGCCTTCGATCGACACGCGATCGAACGCCTGGGCGTCCCGCAGCCCGTTCTCATGGAGAACGCCGGCCGCTCGGCCGCACTGGTCGCGACGCGCCTCTTCCCGCGGGGGCCGGTCGTGGGGATCGTGGGCGCGGGCAACAACGGGGGCGACGCCCTGGTGCTCCTGCGCGCGCTCGCGACGTGGGGCTGGGACGTGAAGGCCGTGCTCGTCGCCGACCGGCCGCGGCCGGAGCCGCTCCTGCACGGCTGGACCGTGCCGACCGTGACCGACGCCGAGCTCGGGGAGCGCGACGACGCGTGGGGCGCGCTCCTGGGCCCGGCGACCCTCGTGGTCGACGGCATCCTCGGCACGGGCGTGCGCGGCGCGCCGCGGGAGCGCCAGGCTCGGGCCATCCGGCGCATCAACGCGTCGGGTCGACCCGTGCTCTCGATCGACATCCCCTCGGGCCACGACGCGGGGACCGGGGCCGTTGTCGGGGAGGCGGTGCGCGCCGACGTGACGGTGGCGTTCGGCGCGCCCAAGCTGGGCAGCCTCCTGCACCCGGGTCGTGCGCTCGTCGGTCACGGTCGGCACGGTCCAGCCGTGCAGGAGCGGCTCCGGCCGCGGCCGGTCGGCGACGAGCACGGCCTTCACGTCCCAGCCCCACGTCGCGAGCG
>JBJKSF010000032.1:0-3552 GCA_046704285.1 Longimicrobiales bacterium
GCGAGCCTGCGCGCGTCGAGCGACCAGAAGCCCACCGGAACGAGCAGCAGGCACATCCACAGGCTGTCGAAGAGCCGCCGCTCCAACGGGCTCGACCCGCCGGGATACTCGAGCAGGGACCACGCGCGCCCCGGTGTGAACGTGCGGCACGCGCGGGTCGCCCCGAAGACGAGGCAGCGCCGGGGACCCTCGCGGACGACGGCCGCGTGGACCGTGTCTCCCACCGCGACCGACGCCATCACGCCGGGCAGACGCAGGTCCGCCTGATCGAATCGGAACACCTGGGCCCGGCTCCGCTCGCGAAACACGAAGGACTGCCCCACGGCGCCCAGCAGAACGACCTCCCGGTGCTCGGCGTCGTAGATGTTGAGGATCGGCGACAGGGCCCCGGGCGGCGGGCCCTTCACGAACGTCAGATCGATGGCCCACTGGCCCTCGAGAAGGCTCCGGGGGTCGTCGCGCCGTGGAAACGGTCCCGGCGGGACCGGCATCGTATCCAGCCGCGCCCGGAGCACCCGGCCGCCGTACTGCGGCATGAACCCGAGATCCGGCGTCCACTGGCCCCAGTAGCGCACGTTCGGCAGGCTCGGCACGAGGAGCCAGCCGAAGGCGAAGGTCACGAGCGCGGCCGTCAGGACCGCCAGGTTGCGCAGGCGGGCCGCGTCGCGCGCGGTGCCCGGGAGCCAGCGCGCCCGCACGGACCAGACGAGCGCGGCCAGCCCGGCGCCCGTCGTGTTCCACACGACGTCGCCCAGATCCGAGTCCCGGCCCGGGATGAAGTGCTGGGTGAACTCGATGCACGTCGAGAGCGCGAGCGCGGTCAGGACCACGCGCAGCGGCTTCCAGCCGCGGTCGTTCAGCAGGAGCCCGAGGGGCGCGAGCAGCAGCAGGTTGAGGAAGGCGTCCGCCGTCCCCCGCTCCCCGCAGATGAGGCAGGTGGAGAGCTGAATCGGGTTCGGTTTCAGGGACGCGGTCGCCTGGGGCGTGAGCGTCAGCCAGGCGACCACCCCGAGCCAGAGCGCCGTGAGGACCGCGCGGGCCGTCGTCCAGGAATGCGCAGGCCCGCCGTCCGGGCTTCGAGCCGACAACGAGTCTCGCTCCGGGTTGGGAAGAAGTCGAGCGAAGAAGCGCGCAGGAATGTGACCGAATCCCGGGACCGGCACCAGGCTCCCCGGTGCGCGACGAGACGACCCTGGCTCCCGGACCCGGTACGGGCCGTATATTGGACGAGCCCCTCGCGGCTCGCCATGCGACCCCAACCCCCTTTGCGACGAGCGGGGCCGCCGAGGTCCACTCCGCCCTACATGCCGACCATCCTCCACCTCATCGACACGAAGGGTCCGGGCGGCGCCGAGACCGTCTTCCTGGACCTGTTCGACGCGTTCGGCCGCGACGGCTTCCGCTCGGTCGCGCTCGTGGCCGAAGGCGCATGGACGGCCGGGCGGCTGCTCGACCGGGGCGTCGCTCCCTACGTCTGCCGGCCGCGCGGCTCCCTGAACGCACCGTACCTGCGCGAGATCGCGCGGGTCGTGCGCCGCGAGCGCGTGGACCTCGTGCTCGCGCACCTGGCCGGCCCCGCGATCTACGCCGGGGTCGTGCGGCCGCTGATCCGCCGCCCCGTGGTCGGCATCCTCCACGGCTCGGTCGATCTGGGCGGCAAGTCCCGGGCCCGATGGGCCTGGAACCTGGCGCTCCGTCGGGGCAACGACCGCATCGTGGCCGTGTCGAGGAGCCTCGAGCGCGATCTCCTGCGGCGGATCCCCCTGCGCCCCGAGCGGATGCGCGTGATCTACAACGGCGTCGACACGGAGCGGTTCCGCGGCGGCGCCGGGGGCTGCCTGCGGCGGGAGCTGGAGCTCGAGCCGGGGACGCTCCTCGTGTGCAGCGTCGGCAACGTGCGGCCTCCGAAGGGCTACGATCACCTGCTCGAGGCCGCGCGACAGCTGAAGGAAGAGGGACTCCCGGTACACTTCGCGGTCGCGGGCCACGGGCGGGGTGGCCTCTGGGAGGAGCTGCTGGAGCGCCGCCGCGCGTGGGACCTGGAGCGCACGGTCTCCTTCCTGGGATTCCGGGACGACCCCGTGGGCATCCTGACGAGCAGCGACGTCTTCCTGCTGCCCTCGACGAGCGAGGGGTTCTCCATCTCGACGATCGAGGCGATGGCGTGCGGGCTGCCCGTGGTCGCCACGCGGAGCGGCGGACCGGAGGAGATCGTCACCGACGGGGTCGACGGGCGGCTGGTCCCGGCAGGCTCGGGCGCGAGCATCGCGGACGCTGTTCGCGACCTGGCCGGAGACCCCGGAGAGCGGGCGCGGCTCGGCGCCGCGGCGAGGGAGACCGTGGCGCGGAAGTTCTCGCTCGACGCGATGGTCCGGGCGTACCGCGGGGTCTTCGACGAGGTGCTCCGTGCCTGACGGGGCGCGCGGCTGAATGGCGCTCTCGCGAGCGGCATACGGCGGCCTGAGGGCGCTCGGCGCCCCGAGCCTGGCGCGGCGCCTGCGGCCCGGAGCGCCCGTGTTCTCGTTCCACAACGTGGTACCCGACGCGGAGGCGGGCCGGGGCGACGTGTCGCTGCACGTGCCGGTGGGCGCCTTCGCGTCGATCGTGGCGTGGATCGGCGCCTCGTACGAGGTCGTCGCGCTCGGCGAGCTGGTGGATCGCACCGCCGCCGGCCGGAGCGTGCGCGGGCTCGCGGCCATCACGTTCGACGACGCCTACCACGGGGTCTTCGAGCACGCGCTCGGGCCGCTCGCCGCGGCGGGGATGCCTTGCACGATCTTCGTCGTGTCGGGCTTCGCCGAGCGGCCGGCCATCACCTGGTGGGACGCGCTCGGCTCGCGCGGGCTCCTCACGGAGGAGCGCCGCGCGGAGGCGCTCCGGGCGCACCGGGGCCTCGCCCCCGAGGTCCTCCGGGCCGCGGGCGTCGAGGGGCCCGCGACGGACGCCCCGCTCCCCGACGCCTTCCTCCCCGCGACCTGGGACCGGATCCTCCGGAGCGCGGGGGACGGCGTCGAGTTGGGATCCCACACGGTGCGCCACCCGAACCTGGCGGCGCTCGAGCCCGCCGAGCTGGACGAGGAGCTTGCCCGCTCGCGCCGGGAGATCGCCGAGCGGACGAGCCGGGAGGTGGAGAGCATCGCGTACCCGTACGGGCTCTGGAGCCCGCGGGTCGCGGAGGCGGCGCGGCGCGCGGGCTACCGGATCGGCGCCACCACCGAGATCCGGCCGTTCACCGCCCGCGAGGAGCCCCTCGGCGTCCCGCGCGTCAACGTCCCGGCCGGCATCTCGATCGACGCGCTGGCGTGCTGGGCCGCCGGCATCCGGCTGCGCAGGCCGTGGTGAGCGACGTGCGGGCCGGGGCCGGCGCGCCCCCCTCGGTGCTGCACCTCCTCGCGCCCGCCGAGTTCGGAGGGCTCGAGTCGGTCATCCTCACCCTCGGTCGCGGCCAGCTGGACGCCGGCCAGAAGGTGACCGTCGCCTCCTTCGTGGAGCAGGGCCGGACCGAGCACCCGTTCGCCGCGGCCGTCGCCGGGGCCGGCATCCCGGGGCGCA
>JBJKSF010000033.1:0-3058 GCA_046704285.1 Longimicrobiales bacterium
CGGCGCTCATGGCGAGCTCCGTGGGGGGGTCACGGACGGGAGGATGTTCGCATAGTACGAGTGTTCGTCCACAAGGCAAGCGCGCGGCGGCGCGGCGCCCACGAGCCGCGGCTTCAGGCACCCTGGCTCGAATGCGCCCACGGCGCAGGGCCGCTCCTGGACGGCGACCAGGTGGCTCCAACGGCCATGTGGGCTCGACTTCGATCCGCCACTCGCTGCACGCGCTGTGCTTACGGCAGGTGCCGCCTGCTCGTCGCCTGTGCGCGCGGGAGTCTCCGGCAATCCAGGAGCGGCTATCCTCCCCGCACTGGCCGACCATGGGGACTGCGTCTATCATAGAGGCGGCGGGAGAGGTAGCCGACGGGAGGCTCTATGGCCGACCTTCTGGAGCGCCTCAGGGCAGCGCTCGCCGATCGGTATCGCGTGGACCGCGAGGTCGGCCGGGGCGGCATGGCGTTGGTCTTCTTCGCCCATGACCTGAAACTCGATCGTCCCGTTGCCCTCAAGGTGCTGCGACCGGACCTCGCGGCGTCGCTGGGAGCGGACCGCTTCCTCCGCGAGATCGAGATCGTCGCCAGGCTCACCCACCCGAACATCCTGCCGCTGCACGACTGCGGCAAAGCCGACGGACAGCTCTACTACACGATGCCGTTCGTTGAGGGCGAGTCGCTCCGGAATCGACTGGATCGCGAGAAGCAGTTGCCGATCGACGACGCGCTCCGGATCGCCAGGGAAGTGGCCGATGCGCTGGGGCACGCGCACGCCCTCGGCATCGTGCACCGGGACATCAAGCCCGAGAACATCCTGTTCTCGGCGGGGCACGCGGTGGTGAGCGATTTCGGGATCGCTCGAGCCGTGAGCGCCGCGGGTGTGGGAACGCTCACGGAGACAGGGCTCGCGGTGGGAACGCCTGCCTACATGAGCCCCGAGCAGGCGAGTGGACCCAGCGACATCGACGGGCGAAGCGACATCTACGCGCTGGGCTGCGTGTTGTACGAGATGCTGAGCGGCGAGACGCCGTACCTGGGAAGAACGCCGCAGGCCATCGTGGCGAAGAAGCTGACGGAGCCCCCGCCGCGCGTGTCGGTCGTGCGGGAGACAGTGCCGATCAAGGTGGAGGAAGCGCTGGTCCGCGCGCTGGCCCGGACCCCGGCGGACCGGTTCCGGACGGCGCAGGGATTCGCAGAGGCATTGAGCACGGGAGCCATCCTGCGGCGTGCACCGCTCCACGGTTGGCGACGGGCGGCTGCCCTGGTCGTGACGTTCGGGGTCCTGGCGCTCGCGGTGCGGGGGCTGCACTCGATGCTGGCGGAGACGGGCATCCACAAGCTGGCGGTGCTCCCGCTCACGGATCTCACCAACGATTCCGCGCAGGCCTACTTGGCCGACGGGGTACAGGAGGCCCTCACGTCGGAGCTCGGGCAGCTGGGGCTTTCGGTGACGGCCCGGGCGACGATGGTCCAGTTCCGCAATGCTCACAAGCCGATTCGGGAAGTTGCCCGTGAAGTGGGCGCAGACGCCGTCATCGAGGGTTCGGTGTATCGGAGCCACGACAGTCTCCAGATCTCGACGCGTCTCTACGACAAGGACGAGCGGGAGATCTGGGCAGCGTCGTACGCCGGCGTGCTGTCGGACGTCGTGACGCTCTACCGCGGCTTTGCCCGCGCCATGGCCCACGAGATCGGGGTGCGCCTCAATCCCACGAACGAGGCCCGTCTGAGTGAGACGCGGACGGTCAATCCCCACGTGTACGAGGCCTATCTCCGGGGGATGCACCTTCTGGATAACCCCCGGACGGACGCAGACCTCGATTCGGCCATCGCCTCCTTCCAGCAGGCGGTGGACCAGAACCCCGCCGACCCGCTGGCCTACGCGGGGCTCGCCCTCGGGTACACCACCATCGGTCACGGGATGAACCCTCCGGACGACGTGTGGCCTCGGGCGCGGGCGGCGGCGGAACGAGCGATCCGTCTCGACTCGACGTTGGCAGACGCCTGGGCCGCATTGGCCACCATCAAGACGTACGCCGAGAGTGACTGGGAGGGTGCCGAGCGGGCGTTCCGACGCGCCAACGAGCTCAATCCGAGCCTCGCCATGAACCACTACCACTACGCGTGGTATCTGGCGCTGTTCGGTCGCGTCGACGAGGCGCTCGTGGAGCACCGCCGGGCCCAGGAGCTGGATCCGTTGACGCCGCTTCACACGGTGTGGATACCACAACTGTACTGGTTCTCGGAGAAGCCGGACATGCAGCGGGCGCTGACCGAAGCCCGGCTCAACGTGAAACAGTATCCCGACAACGCTACGGCCTGGACCGTGCTGGCCGGGTTGGCTCAAGCCGCAGGGCTTCCAGACGAATGGCGGGCGGCCACGGAACGGGCATTGGCTCTCGAGCCGGAGGACGAGTTGGGCCGGGCTGCGCTCTTTGCGCAGACCGGCCGCAGGGAGGATGCCCTCCGCATCGCGGAGAAGTACGAGACTCGGCCTCCCAACGGCTGGCACGCCTACCAACTGGCCGGCGTGTACGGGCTCCTCGGATATCGGGACAAGTCCCTCCACTGGGCCGAGTACGAGCCTCACCACGCCTGGGTCGCGTGGGCCGTGGGCTGGGCGTCCGAGAAGGATCGAGCTGATCCACGGATGCAGGCATTGGCGCGGCGACTGAACCTACAGTTCGTGCCGGGCCAACGGGCGCCGCGTCCGCTTCCCGTGGAGGCGCAGCCGCTCAGCGGGACCGTAACTACCCGATGACCAACCTGCGGGAGCGCCTCAGGGCAGCACTCGCAGACCAGGACTTGTGGGGGCCCTACGATCCTCTGGCTCTGACGGCCATGTGGGTTCGACTCCCGCCCCCGGCATCTGCGGCCCGCCGGCTGTGGGCGGCCAGATCTTCGCAGGAGCCATGATCGTCGTCGCTCTGCTGGCCTCGGTCGTCGTCGCGTCCGCGCCGTCCGTCGGGCGCTCCGTGCCGCCGTGGGGGCCGGAGGGGCACCGCCTCGTGGCGGAGCTCGCGAGTACGCTGCTCACCCCTGCTGCGCGCGCCCGCGTCGAGGCTCTG
>JBJKSF010000034.1:0-7382 GCA_046704285.1 Longimicrobiales bacterium
CCGCGAGACCGCCCCGGCGACGGAGCGGATCTGCCGGTCCGCCTCTTCACGGGCGTGCGCCAGCGCCACCCGCCTGCCCGCCCTGCCCATCGCCGCGCCCACCGCGAGTCCCACGATGAGGCCGACGACGACGCCAATCACGATGTCCATCGCATTCCCCGCGAGGTCGTTGAAGCGCCCCGGGGCGCCCGGCTCCGGAGCGCAGGGATCTTCGCACGGCAGGGATTGCGGGGCAACACGCCGTTGCGACCCGGAGACGAGCCGCCTATCGTCGCGGCATGGATCCGTTGCTGCCGCTGATGCGCCTCCTGGAGGCCAGCTCCGACCCGGCCAATCCGTCGCCCGACGTCCTGCGCGACCTGTTCGACCACATGCGAACGATCGCGGTGGTCGGCTTGTCGCGCGATCCGCTCAAGCCGGCCCGGCGCGTCCCGTCCTATCTCGCAGCGCGCGGCTACGACATCATCCCCGTAAACCCCCACGCGGCCCGCATCCTGGGCAAGGACGCCCGGGCGACGCTGGCCGAGGTCGCCGATCCCGTCGACCTGGTCCTGATCTTCCGGCCGACCGGCCAGGCCGGCCCGTTCGTAACGGAGGCGGCCGCGCGGACCGAGCGGCCCGCCATCTGGCTGCAGGAGGACATCCACGCGGACGCCGAGGTGACCGCAGCGCGCGAGGCCGGGCTGGTGGCCGTGCAGGACCTGTGCGCCTACAAGGTCCATCACGCGCTCTATCCTCAGGCTCCCTCGAGCGCCTCCGCCAGCACCTCGGCGTGACCCTTCGCCTTCACGCCGCGCCACGCCTTCACGATCTTCCCGTCCTCGCCGATCAGGAACGTGCTCCGGTCGATCCCCATGTACGTGCGCCCGTACCGGCTCTTCTCGCCCCACGCTCCGTAGGCCTCGGCCACCCGGTGGTCCTGGTCGGCGAGCAGCGGGAAGTTCAGGCCGAACTTCTCCCGGAACTTGCGGTGCGACGCGACCGAGTCCGGCGACACCCCGAGCACGACGGCGTCCAACCCGTCGAAGCGGGGCAGCGCGTCGCGGAACTCGCACGCCTCGATCGTGCACCCCGGCGTGTCGTCCTTGGGATAGAAGTACAGCACCACACGCTTGCCGCGGAGATCCGACAGCTTCACCTCGCCCCCTTCGTCCGAGGGCAGGGTGAAGTCCGGCGCGACGTCACCCTTTTCGACCATGGGATCCGTCCTGCGGGAGGAATACTTCTCAGGAGAAGGCCGCGTACCCCCGTCCCTCCGGACGGGTTTCAGGGCGATTCGCTCTCCGCCGGCTGGCCCGCCGCCGCGGCCGCCGGCTGGTCCACCAGCACGCCCTCCCAGCGGCACAACGGATCCCCGCGCGACTGGCACAGGGAGTGGACCATGCGGCCGGGGCGACTCGAGGCCTGCTCCAGCACGGCCTCACAGAACCCGGACAGGAACGCGCACGCATCGCCCCCCGGATCGGCCTGGATGAAGAACAGGGAGCGCCCTTCGATCGAGAAGGGCCCGCGCGCGAACCCGCCGATGCGACGTCCGAACAGCGCCTTGAGCTTCCTGCGCACCCGCGCCCGAGCGGCCGCGTAGGCCAGCGGCTTCGGCAGCAGACGCCGCCACCCTCCGGGTCGCTCCGTCCCGGCCAGCGTGCGGCCCGCCCCGTGGAAGATCTCCTCGCTGTCGGGCCGGCGGATCACCAGCCGGAAGAGGTCGAGCACCTCTTCGTCGGTCAGGCGCACGCCATGGCGGCGGTGGCTGCGGTACGTGCGGATCTGACGCTCCACCACGTCGCTCAAGCCGAAGCGGCGCGGCATGGTGACGGTCGGATCCTCCTCCTCGAGCACCTCGGGAGGGACGTCCTGATCGCGCAGCACCTCGAGCAGACGAAGCGCGACCACGGCCCTGATCCGCCGTTTCGAGGTCACTTCAGGCACGGATCCTGCAGCTTTCATCAGGAGGGGGAGACCCATCGGGTCGGGGAAGCGGCCATGGTCCAAATCTCGGGCCGACCGTCGCGCGCGGCAACGGAGCGCGACACGGCCGGTCCCGGGGCCTCGCCGGCTCCTCGAGAGACCCCGCGGGGCCTGCGGTCGAGCTCCGCGTCGAGGACAAGGGGGTCGATGAGCTCCGGAGACGGGCTTTGAGGAGCGTACCGATTTGAGAGTGACAGGACGCCTCCGGCGGATTATATAGGTGGGGCCGGTTCGCGCTTACGGGCGCGCCGGCTCGTGAGCGGGGCGAGCGTGAAGGGACATCTCGTGGCCCACCCTGGGGGGGCTGGTTTTTCGTGCCATCGAGACCCTTCGCCTCCCCCGCTCTTCGTTTTTTCTGGTACCTTTCATCCATGAAGCGCCATCCTGCCCTGGATCCGCCCGAGTACGTCGCGTGGAGCCCCGCTCCCGAGCTCGTGCGCGCGTATGGGGAGACCCTCCATGCGGATCCGGCGCGCGCGGCGGTGCTCGCGGCGCTCGATCGCACCGGGCTGCTGTCCTTCTACGAGGACCTGCTGCGGACGCGCCTCCACGACCTGACGCTCAAGCGCTGGGTGCGCACCGGCGTCCTCTCCAAGGCCTGGCTGGGCACCGGAGAGGAGGCAGTCACGGTCGGTGCGGTGCAGGCGCTGCAGCGGGACCGCGACGTCGTCACCCCGATGATCCGGAATGCGGGGGCTCTCCTCATGATGGGCATGCCGCTCGCTCAGGTCTTCCGCGGCTACCTCGCCACGGAAGGGTCGCCCAACGGAGGGCGCGACCTCCATCTTGGCGATCGCTCGCGCGGAGTCGTCCAACCCATCAGCCACATGGGCACGAGCGTGGCGGTGACGGCGGGCATCGCCCTTGCCTTCAGGATGCGAAGGGAGGAGAGGGTGGCGCTCACCTGGGTCGGAGACGGCGCCACCCGCACCGCCGCGTGCCACGAGGGCATGAACCTGGGCGCGGTCCTTGACGTGCCTGCGATCTTCGTCATCCAGAACAATCAGGTCGCGCTCGGTACGCGCCTGGACCAGCATTCGAGGGGAGACCTCCGCGCCTGGCCGAACGCGTACGGAATCCCGAGTTGGACCTGCGACGGGAACAACGTGCTGGACGTCTACGCCGCCACGCGGCTCGCGGCGGAGCGCTGCCGGGCGGGAGAGGGCCCGGCGGCCGTGGTGGCGGAGACCTTCAGGATGGGCGGCCACGCCACCCACGACGAGCGCGAAGCCCGCGAGACCTTTTCTGCCGAGCTGTTCGCGGCGTGGGGGCGGCGGGATCCGATCGGGCTCCTCGAAGCCTACCTCGGCACACAAGGGGTCGGTGCCGGGGAGCTCGAGGCGATCGAGAGCCGGGTGAGCGGGGAGGTGGACCGGGCCGCGGAGGAGGCGCTCGCGGAGAGGGACAGGACCCCGGAGCCGGCCATGGCCCTGTACGAGGGCGTCTCCGAAGGAGGGGTTCTCGTCGGGTTGGAGAAGAGACCCGTGGCACCGGCTGTGGCGGGCCCCGCGTCGGGTACATTATGATACGCGGATAGGAAACGGACGAACCGAGCGGCGGCAGCGGCCCAGATCCCTTGAGCGCCTGTCGTGGTTCTGGCATGTTATAGTTGGTAGGAAGAATTATTCGTAATAACGGAGGCGAACGGCGCATATCCCTCGTTCGCTTGGCGGGGGCAAGGGCGTTGCGTTCTCCTCGATGGGAACTCGATATGCTCAAAGCCAATGCGGAGAGACTCCGCGAGACTCTTGACGAGGGTCCACTGGGCAGCCTGTCCGACGAGGAGCTGGTCAGCTCACACCTCGACGGACAGCCCGGCGCGTTCCAGGAGTTGTACGACCGCTACCGGGACCGCCTGGTGCATTTCATCACGCGCAAGACGGGCGACGCCGATCGCGCCCAGGACCTCGTCCAGGAGGCGTTCATCCGTGTGACGCGTCACCTGCACCGGTTCGACACGTCCAAGAAATTCTCGACGTGGGTCTACACGATCGCGAGCAATCTCTCCAAGAACGAGCTGCGCAACCGGTCACGCAGCCCGCTGGTGCTCTTCCAGAGACTGACGGGCAACTGGGAAGACGATCATCGTCCTCTGCAGTTCGAGGACTACTCGATGCGCCCCGACGACCTGTACCGCAAGCGGTTCCTCAGGCGGCTGGTGGAGGAGACGGTCGAGGAGCTCCCGGAACATCATCGTCTCGTCTTCCGGCTCAGGGAGCTGGAGGGTAAGAGCTACGAAGAGATCTCCGAGATCACAGGGGTGAACCTCGGAACGGTGAAGAGCCGGCTGCACCGGGCCCGCAACTCCTTCGCTCAGAGGATCGAGCCCTTCCTCAACTAGCGCGGCGACTCCGGTCGTCGCGGTGCCCGAGCCGCTCCATGTTCGAAAGTCTCCGCGACGCCTTCCGCGAGGCCGTCGCAAACTTCAAGGACGAGATGGCGCGCGACGAGGTCCCGCAGACCGTGGATCGGCTCCTCGCCGGGATGCTCGAAGAGGTGACGGCTGCGAAGACGGCCCTCCGGGATCTCGAGGACCAGGTCCAGCGCACGCGCTCGGAGGCCGCCAAGACCGCCACGGAGCTCGAGACGTACCGCAGGCGCGAGCGCATGGCCGGTCAGATCGGCGACCAGGAGACGGCCCGAGTGGCCCGCGAGTTCGCGGAGAAGTCCGAGAAGCGCCGCACGCTCCTGGAGCACAAGGCGGTCGCCCTGGAGGAGGAGCTCGAGTTCCGCAAGTCGGAGCTCGACGAGATGCTCGCCAAGATCCAGGAGGCCCGGTCCAGGCGGGACTCCCTCGCCGCCACCGCAGGACGCACGGGAGCGCGCGAGTCGATCCAGGAGGCGGACGACCTCTTCGGAGAGCTCGACCGCATGGCCGCGAAGATCCAGGACGAGGACGTGCGGGCGCACGCCGCCGAGGCGTTCGGCGACCTGGACCTCGAGGCGGGCGACGGCTCCTCGACTCCGCCCCCGGAGATCGACTTCGACGCGCGCCTCGCGGAGCTGAAGCGGCGCATGCAGGAAGGGTAGCCGGCGGCGGGGGCGATGCCCCCCGACGCGTGCCGCCTCCCCTCACGCCTCGTCGGCGAAGTCCCGAAGGAAGAGCAGGCCCGCACACTCCCCGGCGAGGAAGAGGATGTCCTCGCGGTCCCTCCTCGCGACCGGGCTGTCCCGCTCGTCGCCCCCATCCACGACCATGTACCAGTGACGGCCGTCCCGGCCGCCCAGCAGAACCGAGAGGCCGTCGTCTCCGTCACGGAGGGAGGGCGGCTCCTCGTCGGCCCGCGCCCCGAGGAGCGCGAGGGGGAACGACGTGCGTGGCGGGTCCCTGGCGAGGTCGAGCACGACGAACGGCTCGAGCGACTCGGGGCGCACGTCGTCGCGCCAGACGATGGCGCCGCGGTCCCCGCCCGCCAGGAAGATGCTGCGCCACAATGGCAGGGCGAAGCGCGACCGCTCCCCGTCGGCCCCCCACAGCGCGAAGATGGACCCGGCGGCGTCCTCCTCGCCCTCGCGATTGAGGTACTGGGTCAGATCGATGACGTCGTCGTCGCTCATGGCTCCAAGCTCCGTGCGGCGGGCCGGGGCGTCAACGATGTCGTGCCCGCATGCCCTGGCCGCGTCCGCGAGCTTCGGGTAGGTTCTCGCCGGATCTCGTCGCACCCCCTCCACGCCCGCGGGCGCCAAGCTGCCCATGCGGAACATCCTCGGTGTCGCCATCTGGATCGCCATGGGGATCGTCGTCGCCCTCCCCATGAAGGTGTTCATCGAGCGCGCGGAGGCGATCGCCGGACACACGCCGATCCTGGTGGCGACCGGCATCTTCTCGGCCGCGATCGGCGGCATGATGGGCGTCGGGATCTTCGACCTGTACCACCCTTACGCCAACAGCCGGGCGGGGATGCTCGGCGCGTCGACCTTCTCGGCGCTCATGACGGGGATCTGCCGGTGGGGCATTCGCGGCCTCGTGTGACCGGAGGCGCTCCCGCTCCGGCAGGGCCCAGGCGCGCCGCCCGACCTACGGCAGCCATCCCCTGACGGACCCACCAACCCACGAGTCGCACCATGTCCGACGCACTGGAGTTCATCGACCGCGAGCTCGGCAGGTTCCGGAGCGAGCTGTACGAGTTCCTGAGCATTCCCTCCGTCAGCACGACGTCGGAGCACCGGCCCGACATGCGCAGGGCGGCCGAGTGGCTCGCCGACCGCGTGAGGGAGGCGGGGCTCACGGCGGAGATCCGGGAGACCCCCGGCCACCCGATCGTCCTGGCCGAGTGGCGCGGCGCCGGGGAAGGTGCTCCCACCGTGCTCGTGTACGGGCACTACGACGTGCAGCCGCCGGAGCCGCTCGAGCTGTGGGACTCTCCCCCCTTCGAGGCCACCGAGCGGCAGGGCCGCATCTACGCGCGCGGCGCGACCGACGACAAGGGGCAGCTGTACATGCACGTGAAGGCGCTCGAGGCGCACCTGGCGTCGACGGGTGAGCTGCCGGTGAACGTCGTGCTGGTCGCCGAAGGGGAGGAGGAGGTGGGCTCGCCCAACCTCGTGCCCTTCGTCGAGGCGAACGCCGACCGGCTCGCGTGCGACGTCGTGCTCGTCTCCGACACCGGGATGTTCGCCGAAGGGCTGCCGACGCTCCTGTTCTCGCTGCGCGGCCTGGCCTACTACGAGATCGTGGTGAAGGGCGCCCGGAGCGACCTGCATTCGGGCGAGTACGGCGGCTCGGTCACCAACCCCGGCAACGCGCTGGCCACCATCATCGCCTCGCTGCACGATGCCGACGGCCGCGTGGCCCTGCCCGGCTTCTACGACGACGTGGTCGAGTGGGACGAGGAGACGCGCGCCCGGATCCGCTCGCTGCCGTTCACCGACGAGGCGTACCGGGCGGAGCTCGGGGTGCCCGCGCTCTCGGGAGAGAACGGCTACGGCACGCTCGAACGCCTCTGGATCCGGCCCACCTGCGACGTGAACGGGATGCTGTGCGGCTACACGGGCCAGGGTGCCAAGACCGTCCTGCCCAACCGGGCGATGGCGAAGGTGAGCTTCCGGCTCGTTCCGAACCAGCGCCCGGAGAGGGTGAAGGCGATGCTGGAGGCCCACCTGAGGAAGGTCACGCCTCCCGGCGTCACGGTCGAGCTCATCGAGCACCACGGCGGGCGGCCGTGGAAGGCGCGTGTCGAGGGCAGGTTCTTCGAGGCGGCGTCCGAGGCGCTCGGGGAGGCGTTCGGCACGCACCCGGTGCTGGCGGGCGACGGCGGCTCGATCCCGATCGTGGTGGAGTTCGAGGAGAAGCTCGGAGCGCCTACGCTGCTCGTCGGGTTCTCGCTGCCCGGGTCCAACCTGCACGCGCCCAACGAGTGGCTCTCGGTCGAGAACTTCGAGAAGGGGATCGGCGCGCTCGCGCGGCTCTACGA
>JBJKSF010000035.1:0-17743 GCA_046704285.1 Longimicrobiales bacterium
TCCGCGCTCCGCGCCCGCTCGGCAGCCCGCAGGAAGGCGGCATCCGCCGGGCGGAAGTCGCGAAAGGGCGTGAAGCGCAGCTCCTGGCGTCGCCGCATGAGCAGCGCACCGGCATACAGGTCGTCCGCGTAGGCCAGGGTCAGCGGCGCGCGGCGCGCGGCACCCGCCGCGCGGGCCCGGTCGAGGGCCCTGACGGTCACCCGTGCGGCGCCGTCAGGGTCCCGAGCCCGACCCCTGGGAAGGTTTACGACCGCGACGAGGCCGGTCAGGAGGAGGACTCCCCCACTTCCCGCGATCGCCGCCGCACGAAGCCGGGCGCGCGGCGCGGGAAGGCTGCGTCCTTCTCCTCCGACCGGGGCGCGAGCGCTCCGGCCTGCCCTCCTCAGATCCTGCGGCCCCGCCGGGGGTGCACCATCGCGCGCGCCTGCTCCACGGCGGCCTTCACCTTGTCGACCGTCTCGCGGGCCGTGCTCGCCTGCGTCTTCGCGTCGAGGTACTTACCCGCGTCGATCGACGACTGCGCCTGCGTCAGGCTCGTGCCGGCGGTCTGGAGGTCGGCCTTGAGGGCCGCCAGGTCCGCGCGCGATCCCTTCCCCACCGGAGCCTTGGCGAGCATCGCGCTCACGGAGTCCAGCTCGACCCTCGTGTCGGACACGAGCTGCGTGGTCTCCTGCTTGGCCGCCTCCTTCGCGGCGTTGGCCTGCTGGGTGGCGTCGTCCGCCGCCTTCTTGTACGCGATCGCCAACTCATCCGCGTGCTTGTACGAGCGCCGCAGCGCCATGCGACCGCTCTGCGCGGCGAGCTCGGCGTCGAGGGCGGCCTTCGCCTGGTTCACGTTGTTCATCGCGTCCGGCGCGTACTCGGCCGCGTCGGCGGTGACCGCGGCGGTCCTGGCCTGCTCGGCGGCGTTGATGGCATCGGCCGGAGGCTTGGCGCACGCCGACACCGAAGCGACAGCCACCAGCACTACGAAGCCCCGCAGGGTCTTCCGATTCTCGATCATGGGGGAACGGACTCCTCAAGTCCCGGTTCTTCCGGCTCGCCACCGGGTGGTTGGTCGTGGGCTCCGCGAGCCGCGGGCCAGCGCGCCGTCACGCCGTGCTCGGGCGCAGCTCCAGCGCTTCTCGCAACCGCCGTGCCGGAGGAACGCGATCCGACCCTCAGGGAATCCAAGTATTTCCTGCAAAATCACTTGCGCGGTCGCACGACCCGCGGGCGCAGGCGGTGCAGCCAGGGCGAGGCCCCCGAAATCGGAGGCGCAACATCCGATTTTCAGGAGCGCTCCGGGCGGAACTCCTCCTTGTGGATGCCGCACCGGCGCATGAGGTCGTACAGCGAGCGCTCGCTGATGCCCGCACGGCGCGCCGTCTCGCCGATGCGCCCGCCCGACTCCCGCAGGAGGCGGGACAGGTACACGCGCTCGAACGCCTCGACCGCCCGCCGGCGCGCCTCCGGAATGGGAAGGTCGAGGACGGCCGGCGACACCTCGATGGCGCGGCGGCCCGCGGGCTCACGCACGGGAGATCCCGAGATGGAGCGCGGGAGGTCCCGCAGAGCGATCCTCGGGCCCTGGGTCAGGAGCATCGCCCGCTCCAGCACGTTGATGAGCTCTCGGACGTTGCCGGGCCAGGAGTGCCCGACCAGCGCCTGCAGGGCCTCGGGCTCGATCCCTTCCACGGGCTTGCGCAGCGTGCGCCGGAACTGGGCGAGGTACTGGTCCACGAGCCCCGGGATGTCCTCGCGGCGCTCGCGCAGCGGCGGGATCGCCAGCGTCACGACCGCCAGGCGGTAGAACAGGTCCGGACGGAAGCGGCCGCCCTCCACCTCCTGCTCCAGGTCCCGGTTGGTCGCCGCGACGATGCGGACGTCCACGCGGTCCGGCCGCTCGCTGCCCAGGCGCTGGATGCTGCGGTCCTCCAGGACCCTCAGCAGCTTCACCTGAAGGTGCAGGGGCAGCTCTCCGATCTCGTCCAAGAAGAGCGTCCCGCGATGCGCGATCTCGAAGTGGCCGCGGCGGGCACGCACGGCGCCCGTGAACGCTCCCTGCTCGTGCCCGAACAACTCGCTCTCGAGGAGTCCCTCCGGGATGGCTCCGCAGCTCACCGGCACGAACGGGCCGCCCGAGCGGGCACTCTCGTGGTGCAGGCACCGCGCCAGGCGCTCCTTGCCCACGCCGGTCTCGCCCAGGATGAGAACCGAGCTGTCGGCGCCCGCGACCCGGCGCGCCACGGCCACCACCTCGGCCATCGCGGGGCTGAGCGACACGATGTCTTCGAACCCGTGGAGCCGCCCCGTGCCCTGCGCCACGAGGCGGGCCGAGACATCCTGCGTGAGGCGCGCCAGCAGAGCCTGCAGCGCCGTGCGCAGCTCCCGGTCCGCGAGCCGCACCAACAGCACGGCGAGGCACCCGGCCGCGAGCAGGGACGCGCGCCGCGAGGGGTCCTCCCGCTCCGCCAGGATCACCAGCTCCGGCGCCTCGGGGAGTGCGCGCACCGCGCCCACCCACGCTTCCGGCGAGGGCGACGTCATGGTCTCGCTGACGACGAGCAGGTCGATGTCTCCGCGCTTCAGGACCCGCCACACCTCTTCGGCCGTCGAAGCATGGAAGACGGAGACGTCGCGGTTGTCGAGCAGCGCCTCCACCCGGCGCGAGAGATCGTCCGGTGTGACGGCCAGAAGCGTGCGCACGAGCATGGTGGGCTCCCGTAGAGATCGGATGTGATACACCCGCTCTCTACGGAGGTTACGCCTCCGATTTCACCCACCGCGTCCCGGGTGCTCTCGCGCCGCGACGCAGCACGGGCGGAGCGTCGACCGATCGCCCGCGGCCGTCGCACGGGTGCGCCAGGCACTCCGTGCGGCGGCCGCGGGCCGCGTCACCCGACCGACGCCGGGTCAGAAGTCGGGATGGTCCCGGTGCCCGTCGAAGTTGTCGTCCCGGAACGTCTGCAGCGACCGGAAGATGTTCCAGGCCACCAGATGCTCGAGGTACTCGTTCTCGGTTCCCGAGCCGTTGTCCATGGCCGAGTCGGGATCGATGAGCGTGCCGTCGCGCCGTACGAACCAAGCACCCACGTCCACGCGCAGGGTGAGGTTCTGCGCCGGGGTCGAGTCCGTCACCGCCAGAGGCGGGTTCAGGTGGTACGCCTGACGCGCTTCGATGCGATGGGTGTACGTGAAGGCGGAGTCGTCGAACGTCCCGACCGCCCGCACGCTCACGCTGTCGAACTCGGCGTGCGTGCTCAGGAACGCGGCATCCGCCGAGTCACCGGGGACCGGGGCATGGATGCGCAGCTCGACGCCGTCGTACGTCCCCGCGGGAACCTGGGCCGCGAAGACCTTCTGGACCTTCCCGTTGAGCGGCACGTTCACCAGCACGGGTCCCACCTTCACCCTCTGGCAGCCGTCCTCGCCCCACCCGACCGTCGCCATCCCGCCCGCGGTGTCCGGCCAGACCCCCATGTCCACGTGGCCGTTGCCGTCCTCCTCGTAGGGGGGCGCGCACGAGCTGTCGGCCTGGGCCAGCTCGATCCGGCGCACGATGATCTGCACGGTGTCCAGCACGAGCGTGTCGGTGGTGTCGGAGAGCATCAGCGCCTGGCCGGAATCCGACACGGCCAGCGGCGTCGTGGAGACCGTGGAGTCGCTCCCCGAAGCGGCCACGGAGAGAGAGAGCCTGCGTGCGGCACTGGCGCCGGCCGGGCCGGTGTTGTTCTGGCACCCTGCGACGAGCAGAATCGCCGCGACGACGGACAAACCCCGCATAGCGGTTCGAGCACCCATGAAGCCTCCTTGAGTCCAGCAACCTTGAGTCCGGATGTGCGGACCCCAGATCGGGCAGGTTCCATGCCAGGGCAGGTCCCTGGCGGGATCCCGGCCGCTCGGCCCCACGCGCCGGCGTGACCCCCGGAGCCCGGCTGCACGCCGTCGCTCGAGCGGTCGGCCTCGCGCGGCGGCGCGTTCTTGCACCCGCCGGCGCCGCGTTCTACCGTCCCTCGTCTCCGGGAGATTCTCCGGCCCGTCGCCTTCCCGGCACTCATGACCCACGCCCGGAATCGAATGCCATGATCGACGCCGCACCGCGCGAGGCCTGGTTCGTCACCGGCAGCCAGCACCTGTACGGCCCCGAGACCCTGCAGCAGGTGGAGGAGGACTCCAGGGCCGTGGTCGCGGGCCTGAACGGCTCCGGCACGCTTCCCGTCGAGCTCGTCTTCAAAGGGGTTCTCAAGACGCCCGAAGAGATCACCTCCATGCTGCGCGAGGCCGACGCCGCACCCGCCTGCGTCGGCGTGGTCGCGTGGATGCACACGTTCAGCCCCGCGAAAATGTGGATCGGCGGCCTGACGAGGCTGCACAAGCCGCTGTGCCACCTGCACACGCAGTTCAATCGGGACATCCCCTGGTCCACCATCGACATGGACTTCATGAACCTGAACCAGTCGGCCCACGGCGACCGCGAGTTCGGGTACATCTGCGCGCGTCTGCGCCTGGCCCGGAAGGTCGTCGTCGGGCACTGGAAGGACCCGGGGGTCCGGGCGCACCTCGCCGCGTGGCTGCGCGCGGCCGCGGCATGGCACGACAGCCGGTCGATGAAGATCGCCCGCATCGGCGACAACATGCGGCAGGTCGCCGTGACGGAGGGAGACAAGGTCGAGGCCGAGCGCCGGTTCGGCTACTCGGTCGACGGATACGGCCTGGGCGACGTCGCGGCGCACGTCGAGGCCGTCACCGACGCGCATGTCGACGAGCTGTGCGAGGAGTACGCGTCCGAGTATGCGCTCGCGAAGGGACTGGAGAGGGGGGGGGCGAGCCACGGCTCCCTGCGCGAGGCGGCCCGCATCGAGCTCGGCCTGCGCTCGTTCCTGGAGGAGGGCGGCTTCCGCGCCTTCACGGACACGTTCGAGAACCTGCACGGGCTCGCGCAGCTTCCCGGGATCGCGGTGCAGCGCCTCATGGCCGACGGCTACGGGTTCGGGGCCGAGGGCGACTGGAAGACCGCGGCGCTCGTGCGCAGCATGAAGGTCATGGCGAGCGGGCTTCCGGGAGGCACGACGTTCATGGAGGACTACACCTACCACCTCGATCCGGCGAACCCGGCCGTGCTGGGCGCGCATATGCTGGAGATCTGCCCGTCGATCGCGGCGGGCAGGCCGTCGTGCGAGGTGCACCCGCTCGGGATCGGTGGCAAGGCCGACCCGGTCCGCCTGGTCTTCGACTCGGAGACCGGGAAGGCGGTGAACGCGACCGTCGTGGACATGGGCGACCGCTTCCGCATGCTGGCCAACGTGGTGGACGTGATCGAGCCGCTCCAGGATCTGCCCCGGCTGCCGGTCGCGCGCGCGCTGTGGAAGCCCGAGCCCGACCTGGAGACCGCGGCCGCGGCGTGGATCCACGCGGGGGGCGCGCACCACACGGGCCTCTCGCTCGCGCTCGCACCCGAGCACCTCGAGGACTTCGCCGCGATGGCCGGCATCGAGCTCCTGCTCATCGACGCCGCCACCGAGCTGCGCACCTTCAGGAACGAGGTCCGCTGGAACGACGCGGCGTACTCGGCGGGCGGCCCGCCGCGCTGACGCCGCTCAGGCTCCCTCCGTCGACGTCGTGCGCCGCTCCCGTGGCCGGCGCCCGAGTCACCGGATGACGTGCGGGTGGGGCCCGATCGACCACCCCTGGGTGCCCGTGATGCGCGCCCGGTGCGTGCGCGTCTTCCCGGCGACCTCGAGCGTGACCGTGTAGTCTCCCGGAGGCATGAGCCGGTCGACGGGATCGCCCCGGAGGAAGCCGCCCGTGCCCGAGCCGCCGTGCGGCCGGGGCCGGTGCATGCTCCAGATGACCGTGTTGATCCCCGCCTCCGCCGGGCCCCGCAGGCGCGCCACCACCTCTCCGTACGCGTCGGTGACGGTCACCGTCGCGCTGTCGGGGGCCGCGCGCCTCAGGTAGTACTGGATGCGCATGCCGTCCGGCCCGTTCGGCGTCACGATGTGGCGTGCGCCGAAGAGGTAGTCGTTCGCGCCGAACTGCCAGGGCACCCGCTCTTCGGCAGACTGCACGTCGAAGAAGTGCACGCCCTCGGCGAGGACGCTGTCGCTCAGCTCCTCGAGCGGCGCGATGTTCGCGATCCAGACGGCGCGTCCGTACGTGCCGGCCACCAGGTCCTTGGTTCGCCGCTGGACTACCAGGTCGCGCACCGGGACGTTGGGCACGTTCGTCATCCGCACCCAGTGCCCGCCCCCGTCGATCGTGACGAAGAGGCCGCCGTCGTTGCCGACGAAGAGCAGGTCCGGGTCCACGTGGTCCTGCCACACCGCGTTGACGGGCTCGTCGGGCAGGTTACCCGCGATCGACGTCCAGGTCCGCCCGTAGTCGGTCGTCCTGTAGATGTAGGGTCGGAAGTCGTCCAGCTTGTACCCGCTCTTGGTCACGAAGGCAGTGCCCGGATCGAACGGCGACGCGTAGATGCGGCTCACGAACGCGTCGGGATTCGCACCGAGCGCCGTGAGCTTCGCGGTGAGGTCCGTCCAGTGCGCGCCGTCGTCCCGCGTCACCCACACCTTGCCGCCGCTCGTCCCGACCCAGAGGAGGCCGGGCGTGACCGGGGACTCCGCGATCGCCGAGATGGCGAACCAGGGGATCCCCCCGGGGATGCTCCCCTCCGACTCCGGAAGGATCTCGCCCTTCGGGTGCCTGCTCAGGTCGGGGCTGATCGCCTGCCAGTGCGCGCCGCGGTCGACCGACTTGAGGAGCACCTGCGCGCCCGTGTAGATGATCCGGCTGTTGTGCGGTGAGATGACGATCGGGGTGCTCCAGATGAACCGGTACGGCGCGTCCGTGGTGTCGGCGCGCACCGGGCGGATGCTCACGCGGATGCCCAGCTTCTGGTCGATGCGGCCCTGGTTCCCGTACTCGGCCGTCGTGTAGATCCACCGGCTGTTCGTCGGGTCGGGCACCGTGAAGATCCCGTCGCCGTTGCCCACGGCCGTCCAGTCCCACGTGTCCACCCAGCCCTGCGGCCCTTCCGAGGGCCCCTTCCAGTTCTCGTGGTCCTGCATGCCCACGTAGATGTCGAAGGGGTCGGAGTTGTCGACGGCGACCTCGTAGACCTCGCCGATGGGGAGGTTCGGGAAATGGTCGGAGGTCCTTCCCCCGTCGTACGACTCGTAGACGCCGCCGTCGCTGCCCAGGATCATGCGGTCGGAGTTCCCGGGGTCGATCCAGAGCGTGCGCACGTCGCCGAAGATCTTGCTGAACAGGCGCCGAGGCGGCCACGTGAGGTCGTGCCAGCTGCGGCCGCCGTCCGTCGAGTTCCCCAGCGAGACACCCGTGGTGAAGATGTGCTCCTCGTCGTTCGGATCGACGAAGATCTGGCTGAAGTAGTACGGTCCCTTGCCGCTCACGTTGAGGCCCTCGGGCGACATCCGCGTCCACGAGGCTCCCGCGTCCGTCGTGCGGTACACCTGGCCCCCGACCTCCTGCTCCCGGGCACGGCGCCCGAAGCGGCGCGCCCTCTCGATCTCGGCCTGCGTCGGGGGTCGAGGGTTCGCGTTCTCGATCAGCGCGTAGACGACGCTCGGGTCCTTCGGATAGATCGCCAGACCGATCCTGCCGATGCGGCCGCCGGGCAGCCCGTTCGTCAGCTTCGTCCAGTGCTCGCCCGCGTCCGTGGTCTTGTAGATCCCGCTCGCGGGCCCGCCGTCCACGAACCTCCAGGGCAGGCGCTGCTCGTCGTACGTGGCCGCATAGAGGACGGCCGGGTCCTTCGGGTCCATCGCCAGGTCGATCACGCCGACGCTGTCGCTCACGTACAGGACCTTCCGCCACGTCCTGCCTCCGTCGGTCGTCTTGAAGACGCCGCGCTCGGTGTTCTTCGAGTAAAGGTGGCCCATCGCGGCCACGTACACGACGTCCGGGTTCGCGGGGTCGATGACGATGCGTGCGATGTGCTGGGTGTCGTCCAGGCCCATGTGCCTCCACGTCGCGCCCGCGTCGGTCGACTCGTAGACCCCGTCGCCCGCATAGGAGCTGCGCGAGGTGAACGCGTCGCCCGTGCCGACCCAGACGACGTCCGGGTTCGACGGCGCCAGGCTGACGGCCCCCACCGTGAGCCGGGCGCTCTGGTCGTCGAAGATCGGCGTCCAGGTGGTGCCGTTGTTCGTGGTCTTGAAGAGGCCGCCGGTCCACGGAGCGACGTAGATCGTGCTCTCGTGAGCCCGGGGCGGGAAGGCGGGGACGGCGATGGCGGCGATGCGCGCACCTACACGGAACGGACCGACGTTGCGAAACGGGATGGCCTTCAGCAGACCCTCGTCGAACGTGTCCCGGGCCTGCGCGGCGGCCCGCGCGGGCGCGCTCACCAGGCTGGCCGCGAGGCCCGCGGCGAGCAGGGCGGCGCTCCTGGATCTCATGGCTCCCCCCGAGTCGAGGAGGTGGGTGTGTGCGGCGGAGGCAGGATGCTACCGGGGCTCACGGCGATCTGTCAAAACGGAGTCCGGACATGCCCCCGCGGCGAGCGCCATCGAACCCGGGAGGGGGTCCACGCGTCCTACAAATGTGTGGCCTGGAACGGAGGGGGGGTGGCGCCCCGCCCGGTCCATGGGGATCTTCAACTCTCAGGCTCTACCGGAACGAGGAGGATACCACGTCCTCGACGCGAAGCTCGATACCGAACGCCCATCCCCGGCGGATCGTGAGCCCGCGGGGCTCGTCACAGCGCCCTCCCGGGGCGTCCGGGGACCCGCACGGGACCGGGAATGCAGGCTCGACCGGCGGGGCTGCGCTCCACCGCTCCCGCCGGATCCTCGAGAATCTCTTCGGGCCCGTCGCCGGCCGCTCCTTCGCGGTCCGCTTCTGGGACGGCAGGGTGGACGCCCCGCCCGACGAGCCCGAGTTCGTCCTCGTGCTCCGGCATCCGGGAGCGCTGCGCAAGATGCTCCTCCCTCCCACCGAAGCCGCGATGGGCGCCGCGTATGCCCGCGACGACATCGACATCGAGGGGGACGTCGAGGCGGCCGTTTCCGTAGGTGAGGACGCAGCGCAGCGTATACGCCGGCCCGGCGTGCTTCTCGGGTTGATGGCCCGGGCGGCCCGTCTGCCCGGAGCGCGCGAGCTCGGCGGCATCGGGCCGTTCTCCAGGGGCACCCCGCGAGGGTCCCGCCATTCCCGGGGCCGCGACGCGGCGGCGGTGCGGGGCCACTACGACGTCGGCAACGACTTCTACAGGCTCTTCCTCGACGAGCGCATGGTATACTCCTGCGCCTATTTCGCGGATGGTGTGGACGACCTCGACCGCGCGCAGGAGGCCAAGCTCGACCACATCTGCCGCAAGCTGCGCCTCCGGCCCGACGAACGCCTCCTCGACATCGGATGCGGGTGGGGCGCCCTGGTCGCGCACGCGGCGAAGCGCTATGGCGTGCGGGCCCTGGGGATCACGCTGAGCGAGCCCCAGGCCCGGGTCGCACGCGAGCGCATCGCGGCCGCCGGCCTCGCCGATCGATGCCGCATCGAGGTGCGCGACTATCGGGACCTGCCCGCCGACGAATGGTTCGACAAGATCGCGAGCGTCGGGATGGTCGAGCACGTCGGGCGACGCCGGATGCGGACCTACTTCCGCGCGGCGGCGCGCCACCTGAAGCCCGGCGGTCTCTTCCTGAACCACGGCATCGTCGCGCTCGACGGCCCCCCCGGTCCGGCTCGCCGCGCCGGCAACATCCTGCTGCGCCCCTTCGTGTCGTTCATCCAGCGCTACGTGTTCCCGGACTCCGAGCTCGTGAGCGTCACCGAGGTGACCGCGCCGGGGGAGCGCATCGGCCTCGAAGTACGGGACGTGGAGAGCCTGCGCGAGCACTACGCCCGCACCCTGCGTCACTGGGTCGCGCGGCTGGAGACGAACCAGGACGAGGCCCGGCGGCTCGTAGGCGACGCCACCTACCGCGTCTGGCGGATCTACATGGCCGGGTGCGCGCACGCCTTCGAGACCGGCTCGATCGGGCTCGTCCAGACGCTGTGGGGGAAGCCGGCCGCCGACGGCACGCTCCCGCTGCCCTCCACCCGGGCGGACCTGTACGCGGGCTGAGGCCCCGCCCTCTACTTCAGCGTCCGGATGTAGGCAGTGACGTTGGCGATGTCCGCGCTGTCGAGCGGGATCACCACCGCGCGCATCTTCTCGGCGTCGTAGTCCGTCGAGTTCGTGCCGCGCCAGCCGTGCTTGAACGCCTCGATCTGCGACACGATGTACCAGTCGGCCAGCCCGGCCAGCGGGGGCACGCTGCCGGACGTCACGCTCACCCGGCCCTCGCCGTTCGCCGCGTGGCACGTGTAGCACGACTCGTAGACTACCTTTCCCTTCGCGGCGTCGCCCTGCACGGTCGGGGCGGTGGCCTGGCGGGGAAGGCCCGAGACGTAGTGGGCGATCGACCGGAGGTCGTCGTCCCCGTGGATCGTCTTGGCCACGGCCGCCATCATCCGGCCCGCCGTGTCCGCCGGCTCGGAGCCGCGCTGGCCGACCTGGAACTTCTCCAGCTCGCGCACGATGTACCAGTCCGGCATGCCTGCGATGTTGGGCGCGCCGATCTTGCGGTTCCCCTGGCCCTCGGCGCCGTGGCAGGCCGTGCACGTCGCGAAGAGCCGTCTGCCGCGCGCCGTGCTCACGCGGGAGTTGCCGCAGGCGCCGAGGCCGACAGTCAGCAGGATCGCCAGAAGGCCGGAAGCGGACCTTCCGACCGTGCGGAACGCCCGGACTGCCGGGCTTCCGCGGGACCGCGGATGATGACGCGTCATGGTGGGACCCACGCTCGCTCTGCTGCAGGATGCGTCGACCGGTCCGGGGCCGGCGCCGGCGTGCACGTACACGGGAGCGTCCGGAAAGTCGCTCGCCCCAGCACTGCACGGGCGCGGGCGGGCTCGCGGAGCCGCGCCGCGGAGGCGGCCCACGGCCCTCACACCGCCTGGAGGACCGCCCCCTTCAAGTAGGCGCTCTCGGGAATCTGCACGACCTCGGGATGGTCGGCGGACTGCCCGCGCCACTCGATCCAGCGCAGCGGCCGCCCCGCGTCCGCGCCGGCGGCCAGCAGCATGGAGCGGAACAGCTCCGGCCCGACATGATAGCTGCACGAGAACGTGAGCAGGTGACCGCCG
The DNA here is from genome assembly GCA_046704285.1 of Longimicrobiales bacterium. Lineage (GTDB taxonomy): Bacteria > Gemmatimonadota > Gemmatimonadetes > Longimicrobiales > Gaopeijiaceae > SZUA-318. The sequence continues at coordinate 11,131 of JBJKSF010000035.1, forward strand.
GGCGCGAGAAGCCGCATCGCGCGCAGATTGATCTCCTTGTAGCCGCGCAGGGCGGCCTCGACCTTGCTCTTGCGCCGGGCGAACGCGGGCGGGTCCAGCACGATCACGTCGAAGCGCTCCCCGCGGTCCTCGTACGCGCGCAGGAGGTCGAACGCGTTGGCCTCCACGCACTCGATCCGGGACTCCAGCCCGTTGAGGCGCGCGTTCTCGCGGGCGCGCGCCAAGGCCTCGCCGGACGAGTCCACGGCCACCACCTCCGCCCCGCCCCGTGCCAGGTGCAGCGCGAAGGATCCATGGTACGCGAAGCAGTCGAGCGCTCGCCCCCGTGCGAGCGTGCCGGCGCGCACGCGGTTCTCGCGTTGATCGAGGAACGCCCCCGTCTTCTGGCCGGCGCCCAGCGGAGCGATCCAGCGCACGCCCGCCTCCCGTACCTCCACGGTGCCCGGAGCCTCGCCGTACAGCACGGTCGGCTCTCCGCCGAGCCGCTCCAGCCGCCGCACCGGCACGTCGTCCAGCGCGAGGATGCCTGCCGGATCCATCCGGGAGCGCAGCGCCGCGGTGATCTCGGTTCGATGGGCTTCGATGCCCGCCGACAGGAACTGGACGGCCAGGTAGTCACCGTACCGGTCCACCACGAGCGACGGCAGCCCGTCCGCTTCGGCATGGACCAGGCGGTACGCCGTCGCGTCCGGCCGCATCCGCTCCCGCAGCGTGCACGCCGCGTCGACGCGCTCCGCCCAGAACGCCGCGTCGATCGCCCTCGGCTCGTGCGTGAGCATGCGCAGCGAGATCGTGGAGTGCGGGCTCCACAGGGCCGTGCCGATCGCCCGGCCGCGCGCGTCCACGACGTCGACTGCCCCTGCCGCGTCGCCCGGCGGATCCCGTACGTCGCTCCGGTAGATCCACGGGTGCAGGTGCTCGGCCCAACGGGCCGCGCCCCGCGCGGACACGCGGGCCGGCGAGGCCTCCTCGCCCCCACTGCCGCCACCGGGGCTCGCAGGCGCTTCGGACATCCGGCGCGACGATCGCTCCACCGGGAGCGTCGGACGGCTTCTCAGTCCCCCGTGCGCTCGCCGAAGCGGTGATCGAGCATGAGGAGGGCCGCCGTTCCGTCCCCGGCGAGCTCGAGCTGGTGCACCGCCTTGCCCGCGCTCTCCTCCTCCTCGACCTGCTCCGTCACGAACCACTGCAGCACGAGCTCGGTCGCGCGCTCGTTCCTCGCCCGCGCCAGGTCGAAGAGATCGTGGATCATCTTCGTGACCTTCTTCTCGTGGGCCAGCGCCGCACGGAAGATGTCGAGCGGGCTGCCGAACTTGGCCGGCGGAGCTTCGAGCGCCTCGAGCCGGACGTGGCCGCCCGTCTCGAGCACGTGGGCATAGAGCCTCATGGCGTGGTCGACCTCCTCGCGCCCCTGGATCCTCATCCACTTCGCGAACCCGTCCAGGCTCTGCTCCGAGAAGTGGGCCGACATGGCCAGGTAGAGGTAGGCCGATTGCAGCTCGGCCCGGATCTGCTTGTTCAGCGCGCTCAGGACCTGCTTGTCCACGTTCCCTCCTCGTGTTCCCACGGACGAATCCCAGGACTGGCGCGCAAGAGCGCCCGCATCCACGCGGATGCCGACGCGCTCAGCGCCAGTACTCCACCTTGCACCCGCAGCCGTCCCACATGCGCTCGTACGTGTCCAGCCTCTCCTTCACGAACGCACGAGCCTCGGCCTCGTCCGCCAGGCGCCGCACTACCCGTTCCCGGGGCGAGGGCTCCTCGACCGCGAGAAGGCCGGGCTCGCCTCGCACGATCAGCAGGTCTCCCGCGATGAGCGTCGGATGACGCTCCACCTCCTCGAACGCCCCGGCCACTTCGGCCCACTCGGCCGGCTCCAGGGTGACGATCGTCTCCGAGACGAGACGCCGGCTCAGCTCTCCGCTGGTCATGGATCTCCCCCGCTCCTGATGCTCGTACCGCCGCCACCGGGAGGGAGGTGGAGCGCCCAGCCGATCCCTCAAGTTCATAGCGGGCCGGCACGTGGATCAAGGCCGCGGGTCCGACGCCGCGGGAGACCGGGCCAGCGCGCCCCGGGTCTGGACGGAGCGGAGTGCGCGGCGCGATCCTGAGGGTCCATGAGCACACACGACCAGGATCTGGCCGAGGCCTTCGACGGGCAGGCCGAGCGATTCGAGCGGGCGCCGGTGCAGACCGACGGGACGGCTCTCGGCGCGCTGGTGAGGTTCACGGGCCTCGAGGCGGGCCGGCGCGTACTCGACTGCGGGTGCGGTCCCGGGCTCGTCGCCGAGGCCTTTCTCGAGGCCGGCTGCGACGTCACGGGGGTGGACCTGTCGGGCGAGATGGTGGCCCGCGCCCGCGCCCGCTGCGCCCGCTTCGGCGCGCGCGCCCTCTTCGAGAGGGCGTCGTTGATGGACGGCCGCGTCGCGGGAGCCTTCGACGCCGCGATCTCGCGCTCCGTGCTCCATCACGTGAGCGACGCTGCTGCGTTCGTCGCGCGGCAGGCGGAGCTGGTCCGGCCGGGAGGCGTCGTCGTCGCCTCGGATCACGTGGCCGATCCCGACCCCGTGCGAGGCACATGGCAGCAGGACGTGGAGCGCCTGCGGGACCGCACCCACACCCGGTGCCTGAGCCCCGGGGCGCTCGTCGAGCTCTTCGCGCTCGCGGGCCTGGAGCACGTGCGTTACGCGGAGGAGCCCTTCGAGCTGGACTTCGACGAATGGTTCGACCGGGGCACGCCCGCGGCGTCCAAGGCAGAGGTCCGGGCCCTGCTCGTCTCCGGGTCCGCACGCGGCTTCGTGCCCGCGGCCAGGGCGGACGGAGGGGTGACGATCTCGTGCTGCCGAGCCCTGGTGCGGGGAGAGCTGCCCGCGCTTCCCGGGTTGGGCGGCGAGGCCCGCCCTCGCTAGCTTTTGGGCGCGTGAACGCCTCGGCGCGGGCCGTGCGGCGCCCGCGGCGAAGGAAGCCGGACGCTCGCCGCCTACTCCGGGAGGAGCCATGGTAGCCGCCGTCGTCCTCATGCGCGTGCAGCGCGATCACATCCCGGCCGTCGGGCAGGCGATCGCGGACATCGAGGGCATCGCGGAGGTCTACTCCGTCTCGGGCGACTGGGATCTGGTCGCGATCGTGCGCGTCCCGGGGTGGGACCAGATCGCCGGGGTCGTGACCGAGCAGCTCGCTGCCGTGAAAGGGATCGAGAGGACGCACACGCTCATGGCCTTCCGCATCTACTCGAAGGAGGACATGGAGACGGCGTTCGACATGTTCGAGTAGGGGGATCGGGGGCCGGCGGACACGTGCGTGCGCCCTGCCGGTTTGCTATCGTGTTGGGGGCACGAGGATACCCTTCTCAAGGAGCACCTCCATGGGACGCACCCGGGCCGCATCCGTAGCCGCCCTGATCGCGATGATGGGGCTCGCCCTCGCGAGCTGCAGCAAGAGCTCCACGGGGCCCAAGAACGGGAACGCGGCGTTGGTCGGCACGTACACGCTGTCCTCCATCACCTTCCAGGGGCAGCCCTCGCTCACGCCTCCCCTGGCGACGGGGACGTTCACGCTGGCGGACACCACATACTCGGTGTCGATCGCGATCAACGTGCCCGGGCAGCCCGCCCAGAACATCGACGACTCCGGCACGTACACGGTCTCCGGCAACACATGGACGCAGACCTCCAACACCGAGAACGTGCAGTCCGTCGGAACGTACACGCTGTTGAACGACACGCTCTCGGTGGACGTGAGCACGGCCGGACAGCAGGTGTCGTCGGTCTGGGTGAAGCAGTAACGCAGCGGAGGATGGCAAGATGCGGGCGATGTGGAAGCCGCGATGCGCCCGCGCAGGCGGGTCGCGCCATATCGGCACAACGCGACGGGATCGATCCGATCGGGTAGCTCGGGGAACGTGCGGGCTCGCTGCCATCCTGCTCGCCCTCGTGGCTGCGGGTCCGTTGGCGGCCCAGACCGAGTCGGGCGCGATCCAGGGGGTCGTGACGACGCAGGACGACAGCGCGGTCGTCGGGGCCACCGTCCTGGTGGGCAGCACGCTCCTGAACACGCTCACCGACAACCGGGGAGCGTACCGGATCACGGGGCTGCCGCCGGGCCGCTACACCGTGCGCGTCGTCGCGATGGGATACGTGACCGCCGTGCAGGCGGACGTGGACGTCGCGGCGGGGCGGACCCGCACCCTGGACTTCTCGCTCACCACGTCGCCCGTCGCGCTGCCGGGCGTGGTCGTCACGGCCAGCCGGGAGACCCAGCAGATACGGGAGTCGCCGGCCAGCGTGTCGGTCATCACCCAGCAGCAGATCACCCAGCGGGACGTCACCAGCCTCACCCAGGTGCTGCCGTACGCGTCGGGTGTCACGTACATCGACGGCACGCTGGACATCCGGGGTGCGGTCGGGCTGTCGGGCGGCGTCGGGAGCCGCGTGCTGCTGATGATCGACGGGCACCCGCTGATCACGGGCGACACGGGCGAGCTCGACTTCGACATCCTGCCCGTGCTGGGCGTCGAGCGCGTCGAGGTCGTGAAGGGGCCCTACTCCGCGCTGTACGGCAGCAACGCCCTGGGCGGGGTCGTCAACGTGGTGTCCACGCCCATCCCGCAGGAGCCGCATACCATCATCCGCACGCACGTGGGCGCCTACGACGTGCCGTCCCAGTACCGCTTCACGGACGGCATCCTGCACTTCCAGGGCCTGGAGATCCAGCACTCGATGCGGATCGACTCCGTGGGGCTGCGGTTCTACGGGGATCGCGACGTGACCGACGGCTTCACGCAGAACGGGCATACGTCGCGCTGGCTCTTCCGCGTGGAGTCCCAGGCCCCTCTGTTCGGCGCGGCCCCCTCCTCGTTCTACGCCATCGGCGCGCGCGAGGATATCGGGCAGTTCTTCGGCTGGCGCTCCGCCAGCCAGCGCTTCGAGGTGCCGCCCGGCGACCTCGGCGACTGGTATCAGCAGGGCTGGTTCGACGCCGGCGCGACCATCAACGCGCTCACCCGCGCGTCCACGGCGCTGCGCTTCGATCCGTACGTGTACTACGACGCGGTCCAGAACCACTTCCACGACAACCGCCAGTACCACCGGGCTACGCGCACGGGCTCGTCCGCGCAGCTCTCGCTCAAGCCCACCGCCGGCCAATCCCTGACGCTCGGAGGCAGCGCGAGCTACACCGACGTGACCTCCGACGTCATCGGGCTCTCCACGGCGCGGGACTTCGCGCTCTACGCGCAGGACGTGATCCGGGCGACCCGGCGCTTCAGGGCGTCGCTGGGCCTCCGCTTCGACGACCACTCGGTGGACCCCGGTCACGTGGACACGCAGTTCAGCCCGAAGCTGGGCCTGGTGTACGACGTGAGCCCGGCCGTGACCCTGCGTGCCTCGCTGAGCCGGGCGTTCCGGGCGCCCAGCCCGGTCGAGCAGTTCGTCTCCACCGTCGAGTACGGCGTGCAGGTCGTGCCGAATCCGGACCTGCGCCCCGAGACCGTCACGGCCGGAGAGGTGGGAGCCACCGCCGACCTGGGCCGTCTCTGGCTGGACGGCGCGGTCTTCCAGAGCCGCTACGACGGGCTCATCCAGCCGGGGCCCGTTCCCGGCAAGTTCTTCGTGTACCAGTTCCAGAACGTCGCGAAGGCGCACATCACGGGCCTGGACGTGGAGACCCGGCTCGACGTGGTCCCGAGCGTGCTCGGCCTCGACGTGACGTACATGTACCTGCACACCAGGGATCTCACGCTCGACCAGCCGCTCCCCTACCGCTCGGCACATACGGCCACGGGCACGATGTCGCTTCTGGGCGGCCTCCTGAACGTCGACCTGCAGTACCGCTCGAGGGTCCAACGCGTGCTGCAGTTCCCGGCGGACCCCCGTGGGGCGACGACGCTCGTCGGCGTCCGCGCAGCGTACAAGATCGGCGACGTCCTCGTGCAGGCGAAGGTCTCCAACCTGCTCCAGGAGCAGTACGTCGACTTGCAGGAGCGCTTCCCCGGTCCGCCACGCTCCTTCGAGCTGACTCTTTCCACCGGGATGGACAACCCCGGCTGAGCGACCTCAGGGGTTCCAGTTGACGAAGGGCATCACGCGGAACGAGCTCTTGTTGCGCGCGATGTTGATCAGGCCGACCTGGAGGCCGTGGAGCTGGTCCGCGATGTTCAGGAGCCCGATCGAGAGCCCGTGCTGCTCCCCCAGGATCCTGTTCACGGCGCCTACCGACACACCGTACAGGTCGCCTCCCCGCTGGATCCTGACGTAGGCCGGCGCGGCGACCATGCCGCGCACGTCGGTCCCGGAAGCCGCGAGGCCGCCGACGGCCAGTCCGGTGATGCTCGTCGCTCCGGCGCCCAGGCCCGCGACCGCCACGCCCACGATGCGTGCCGCGCCCACCCCGATGCCTCCGACCGCCAGCCCCGTCATCTGCCCGCCGGCGCCCACGCCCACGCCCCCGACCGCCACGCCGGACAGGTCCCCCCCGGCGCCCGCGCCGAGGCCCCCGAAGATGATCCCCCGCACGTTCCCCTCGGCCCCCACGCCGGCGCCCCCGAACGCCACGCCCGTCAGGTTGACCTTTCCCCCCACCCCGCTCCCGGCCACCGCGATACCCCTCAGGATCC
>JBJKSF010000036.1:0-6828 GCA_046704285.1 Longimicrobiales bacterium
AGTAGATGGTGGGGGGTGGGGGGGGGGGGGGGGCGCGGGCGCCCCCCCCCCCCGCCGCCGCGCACCGGATCACCACAGGCTCTGCGGGAGCCGGTCGCGATCGAAGTACGCGAAGTAGGGGTAGTCCTTGCCCACGTCCCAGAGCGGGCGGAAGCGCAGGATGACCTTGCTCCCGTCCGGCGGCGCCACCCGGAAGATGGTGGGGCGTGGGACACTCGAGTCCTCGACCGGCATCAGGGAGCCGATGTCCTCGCTCCACGGCTCGGGCACGAGCCACGTCTCGAGATCGGCGTCGTGCTCCGGGAGCCGGAACTCCGGGTCGTGGTAGCCCCCTTCCAGCACGAGCGTCGTGGGTCCGCGCATCACCGCGACTCGGTCCGGGTGCCACCGGTCCACGGCCTCCATGCGCAACGTGAGCGGGATGTGGATCTCGACCCGGTCGCCCTTGCTCCACGTGCGCTCGACGGTCGCCCACGTGCCCGGGCGGGTGGGCACGTCCACGGCGGCACCGTTCACCTTCACGGAGGCGCCGCTCGTCCAGCCCGGGACCCGGAAGTGCAGCGGGAAGGCGGCGGGGGCGCCGAGCTGCAGGGTCAGGGTCGTCGTCTCCTCGTCGGGGTAGCGCGTGTCCTGCACGACCTTGACCTCCCCGGCCGGGCCACTCCACGTGACCTCCGAGGGCAGGAAGAGGTTCACGTACAGCCCGTGGTCGTCCTGGAGGTAGATGAGGTCGTGGTAGGTGGCCAGGTTCTGGATGAGCGTGCCCGAGCAGCACGTGAAGGTGTCGTACAGGTACACCCTCATGCCTCCGCCCACGCGGTAGTCGGCGTAGTAGAAGTTCCGACCCCGCCCCGACAGGGGAAGCATCATCCCGACGCCGTTGTAGACGAGCCGCTCGGCCCAGTCGCCGTAGCGGGCCTCCCCTGTGGCGCACATGAGGTAGCGCGACAGCTTGAAGCCCGCCCACGAGCCGCATCCGATCTCCGTGGTGTCGGAGCGGGTGTCGAGCGCGCGGCCCAGGCTCCCGTTGGGCGTCATGAAGCGCTCGTCCGGCCCGTAGCCGCCGGTGCTGAAGCACTGGGTGTTCTGCAGGTAGTCGTAGGCGTTCTTCGCCTCGGTGAGCAACGTCGGGTCTCCCGTCACCTCGTACGTGGCGCACAGGCTGCTGAGCGTGTTGACGTGGCTGTACGCATGGCAGCCGTGCGCGCCGGTCGGGGCGGACGTGCGTTCGAACATCCCCCAGTAGTAGGGATAGTGCCAGACGGCGGCGAACTCCTCGTACATCGGGTTTCCCGTGAGCAAGTAGGCCCGATAGAGGTTCTCGGAGAGCGTGTACCACTCCGTCGGGTAGCCCTGGCTGTGGCGCTTCGCGTCGAACGGGAGGTTCTCGCGGCTCAGCGTCCGCCTCGCCGCTCGGACGCCCCGCTCGAGCACGTCGAGCGTCTCGGGGTGGTCACCGTAGCGCGCCAGGTCGACGAGGCCGCACACGAGCTTGTCCCAGATGTAGTGGCGCGACGACATGTTCCCGTCCGTGGGGAGCGTCCCGGCCCACTCGGTGAACAGGTAGAAGGCCTTGTCGCGCATGGCCTCGTCTCCGGTGGCGCGGTACATCATGCTCATCCCGGACAGCCACTGGCCGAACACCATGCCGCTCGTGGGACGCGACCACCCTCCCAGCGCGCGACCCGGAGCCGGAAGGCCGGCGGCGGCGCGGTAGCCGTGGAGGATGTCCTCGTTGGGCACGTTGTAGTAGTACTCGCGGTTCGTGCGGTACTGCTCGAGCCAGTGGCTCGGCCGCAGGCTCACGCCCGCGTAGTCGAACGTGCGCAGGGGAAACGCGACGCCGTGGGCGGATCCCGTGCCGTGCGCGGGCATCGGCGCTTCCGGAGCCGCGCCGCCGTTGGCCACGTGTGCGAGCGCGCCGGCCGCCGCGGGAAGAGAGGCGAGGAAGGTGCGGCGATTCACGTCCGTCATCGAAGCCTCCGTTCCCGGGTCAGTCGTCCTGCTCGCCGGCTCGCACGCCGTCCCGCCGCTTCGAGCGGGCGGAGCGGACGCCCATCCAGAGCATGACCACGCCGAACACGACGAGCACGAGCCCCCACCACAGGTTGATGTCGATGCCGAGGGACGCCTTGTAGATCGACGGGTTGGAGATGAGCCCGTAGATGACCAGCAGGATGCCGACGATCGTGAACATCGATCCGATCGGCAGTCTCACGTCGAGATCCATGGGTCTCTCCTACCAGAAGATGACGTTCAGCACCAGGGTGGCGGCCAGCACGCCGCCGGCCAGCAGCGCCGGCTGCTTGTGCCAGGGCACGCCCTCTTCCTTGGGCCGCGGCGTGAGCGAGTAGACCAGTCCGCGCAGGTCCGCCTCCGACTTCTTGAGACGGGTGGCGAGCGAGATCAGGATCGTGGACACGAAGCAGGTCGTCCACGCCCAGATCGCCGTCCAGAAGTTCTGCGCCATCTCGCTCGGATAGACGTGCAGCACCACGCCCAGGTAGCCGCCCTTGATGCCGATCGGGTCTCCCAGGGGCAGGGTGAGCCCCTGGTGCACCGCCGCCGCGAGCGTGCCGAGCAGGAGCCCGTAGAACGCTCCGTGTCCCGTGGCGCGCCGCCAGAACATGCCCAGCAGGAACGTCGCGAACAGGGGGGCGTTCACGAACGCGAACACGAGCTGGAGCATGTCCATGATGTTGTTGAAGTTGTTGGCGACGTACGCCGCCCCGATGCTGAGCAGGATGCCCCAGATCGTGGCCATCCGCCCCATCCACAGGTAGTGCTCGTCGGGCTGACCCGGGCGGATGTAGCTCTGGTAGATGTCGTACGTCCACACGGTGTTGAACGCGGTCACGTTGCCGGCCATGCCCGACATGAACGACGCCATCAGCGCCGTGAGCCCGAGCCCCAGCATCCCCGACGGGAAGTAGTGCGCGAGCATCATGGGCACGGCGAGGTTGTAGTTCGGCGTGCCGTTCGGCTCGAGCGGGAGGAAGTGGCCGCCCGAGCGGAAGTGCAGCGCGATCGCGATCATCCCGGGCAGGATGACGAGGGCGGGAAAGAGCATCTTCGGCACGGCCGCGATGAGCGGGGTGCGGCGCGCCGCCGCCTCGTCGTGCGCGGCCATGGCGCGCTGGACCACCAGGAAGTCCGTGCACCAGTAGCCGAACGAGAGCACGAAGCCGAGGCCCATCACGAGGCCGAACCACTGAACGCCCATGGGGTTGGTCGATGCCGATCCCACGTACTTCCACGTGTGGGTCCACGTGCCCGGCGCGAAGCCCGCGCTCACCGCCACGGGCTTGAGCTTGGCCACCAGCCCGCTCCAGCCGCCCATGTCGACGAGCCCGAGGAAGGTCAGGGGCAGGAAGCCGAGGACGATCAGGAAGAACTGGAGGACCTCGTTGTAGATGGCGGAGGTCAGGCCGCCCAGGAAGATGTAGACCAGCACGATCAGCGCCGACACCCACACCGACACGTGGAAGTTCCAGCCCAGGATGAGCTGCAGCAGCTTGGCGAGCGCGTACATCGAGATCCCCGACGAGAACACCGTCATCACCGCGAACGAGATCGCGTTGAGCCCTCGGGTCTTCTCGTCGAAGCGCATCTTCAGGTACTCGGGCACGGAGCGCGCCCGCGAGCCGTAGTAGAACGGCATCATGAAGATGCCGATGAAGACCATGGCGGGAATCGCGCCGAGCCAGTAGAAGTGCGCGGTCATGAGGCCGTACTTGGCGCCCGAGGCCCCCATGCCGATGACCTCCTGGGCGCCCAGGTTGGCCGAGATGAAGGCGAGCCCGCAGATCCAGGCCGGGATCGCGCGGCCGGACAGGAAGAAGTCGGTGCTCGTCTTCATGAACCGCTTCAGCGCCCACCCGATCCCGAGCACGAACGCGAAGTAGAGGATGAGCAGCGCGTAGTCGATCCAGGCGAGATGGATGTGCGTGTGCATCGGCGATTCGTCCGCAGCCCGAGGACCGTGCGAAGATCGGGACGGGGATGGTTACGCCGTCGTGGGGCTCCGCACAAGTAGGCGCGAACGGCGCTCGATCGACGACGGGGTCGCGATCGGTGTGTCAGCCGGCGACCGACTCCGCGCGACGGGCGGTGCGCGCGATCTGATGGCGCACGATCGCGTAGGAGCCCAGCACCAGTCCTCCGGCCAGGATCTGGGCCGCCAGCGTCTCGACGGTGGGGAAGACGGCGAACCAGAGCTGGAGCCACCGCGGGATCGTGCCCAGGAGGGCGGGGATGGGCGTCGTCGGCAGCCAGTGGGCGAGCTGCATCTCCTGCGCCTGCTCGCCGGCCATGACGAGGAGTACGACGCCGAGCAGGACGCCGGTCAGCACGAGCATCTTCTTGTAGGGCAGTCGCCGGTGGGCCAGGAAGGTGAGGACCGCGACGACTCCGGTGAGGGCGAGGCCGACGAGCACGCCCTGAAGGACCGGCGGCGCACCGAGCCTCATGCGGTAGGTCTGGAGGAAGAGCACGACCTCGACGCCCTCGCGGTAGACCGACGTGAAGCCGAGGAGGACGAGGCCGGCCAGGATGCGCCAGCGCGAGGCCCCGGGCGTCTCCGCCCGGTCCAGCAGCGCCTTCTTCCTGCGCGTGTGTGTGGAGATCCAGCCGGTCCAGTAGATCCGGTGGAAGAACCAGTTCATCACGAACAGGAGGACGACGATCGCCAGGAGCCCCGTGAGGGCTTGCACGTCCAGCGCGGACATGCTCCGGGAGAGCGCCTGGACGACGCCGACCGCGATCTTCCACGTGACGACCGAGGCGGCGAATCCCGCCATGGCGCCCAGGGCGACGGGCACCCGGTAGCGCTCGGCGGCGCCGACCATGCTCGCGGTGATCGCGGCCAGGACGAGGATGGACTCGAGCCCCTCGCGGAAGACCAGGACCCCGATGTCGACGACCGCCGTGCCGGAAGCTCCCCGCGCCAGGGGATCCGGGTAGCCGTGTGCCGCGACCGCCTGCCAGAGGAGCACGCCCGCGACACCGAGCGTCGCGAGCGTGAGGATGGCACGGGCGACGACGCCTGTCCGGGAGTCGCGCTGTATGGGAGCGGTGCGCTGCATGAAGTTGCGTGTTGAGACTCATTCTCAAGACGGGACCCCATCCTACCGCTCGCCGGGGCGCGTGTCAACGAGGTTTCCGTTTCCTGATCAGTGCAGGCCGGAGCCGCTCGTGGGGCGGATGGTCTCCTGCGTAAGCGTCACGGCATGGAGTACGTATCTCTCGTTGGTCCCGGACGCGTGGGGCACCGCAACCCGCCACATCGAACCACGAGACCCTCCTGCACGCCGTCGCGCTCGTGGAGCTGATCCGAGGCGGCCGCGGCATCGATCTGGTGGAAAGAGCTGGCTGGCCATGTAATACCTCTTCCGGAGCGTCGCTATGCTCGCTTCCATCGTATCGCTCGTCGCCTTGATGTCGGCCGTGACGCCGAAAGCGCCCGTGGCAGACACAGCGTGGTTCGTGACCACCCTCGGGCGGGACACGGTCGCGCTCGAACACTACGTGCGCACGCCGACCCGGCTTCGAGGTGAGATCGTGCTGCGGGCGCCGCACACGGTCGTCTATCACTATGACGTGGCATTCAGGCCCAAGGGCGGTCTGAGGCGATCGACGGTCGAGCTCACCGAGCCGGGGTCGAAGAGCGGGCAGCGGGTCCGCACGACGATCTCCGTCACGGGCGACACCGCCGTGATCGGTGTCCACCGGTCGGGCTACCCGGCGCTGACGTTCAAGCGGGCCGTTTCCCCGAGGGTGATGCCGGGGTTGATGACCGGCTTCGGCTCGGATTTCGGGCTGTACATCTCGTTCGGGGTGTACCAGGCCATCGCCGCCACGCTCGCGCCCGCGCTGCACGTCGTCCGGGACGTGCCGGTGATCGATGTGGCCAGCGGTCAGCTTCGCATGAAGCACCTGGTTCGCCGAAGCCCCACCGACATCGACGTGGACTACTTCGGGATCGGCTGGACCCACCTGACGGTGGACGCTCGCGGCAGGATCCAGAGTGCCAACGCATCGGGAACCACCGAGAAGACGCGCTCCGTTCGCGCCGGACCCGTCGACATCGATTCGGAGGTCGCGGCGTTCGTGCGCCGCGATCGCGAGGGCCACTCCATGGGCGAGCTCTCGCCTCCGGCCTCCGCGACGGCCCGGATCGGCTCGACGACCGTCACCATTCAATACCACAGCCCGCGGAAGCGCGGGCGGGTGATTCTCGGAAACGTGGTGCCGTTCAACCAGGTCTGGCGCACCGGAGCGAACGCCGCCACGGAGCTGACGGTGGATGGGCCGCTGACCATCGGCGGGACGAAGATCCCGGCGGGAACGTACACCCTCTGGACCATCCCCGAGCCGAACGGGGCCACCCTGATCATCAACGGGCAGCACGGTCAGTGGGGCACCGACTACGACTCCACCCGGGACGTCGCGCGCGTGCCGATGCGGGTCCAACGTGGACAGCCCATCGAGCAGGACTTCACGATCTCCCTGTCCGGCACCGGTGCCAACGGGGAGCTGCGCATGGCGTGGGATCGCTTCGTGTGGACGGTTGCCTTGTCTTCGCCGCGGTCCGAGCGCTCCTGAGCGGGCTCCGATCCAGGAAGTGGGACGCCCCCCGGAGGCGGTGCCTCCGGGGGGCGTCGTTACCGCGAGGGAGCCAGGAGGCTCCCGGGTGCTGAGGACCTCAGCTGCCCATCCACCACATGGGGGTGGTGTAACCCATGCCACCACCCTGGTCCGCGACGGCGGTAGCCAGGTTGGCGCTGTTGAGCGACTGCTCGCTGAGGGGGTAGGCCAGGCGCACCGGGA
>JBJKSF010000037.1:0-2797 GCA_046704285.1 Longimicrobiales bacterium
GTACTCACCCCGCCTCCTTTGTACAGCCAATGTACGTCCACGCGCGGGTTTGTGCAAGGTTCGATCGGTCGACTCACCGTACCAGACCGTCGGGGCCCCGCCCAAGTCAGTACTTCAGGCCGTTACCCTGGCTTGTTCCTGTTACCCAGATCGATGGCGAGAACGAACAAACCCGCACCGCTAACTGACGGTGCGGGCAACGGTTTTTGAGAAGTGCGCCCGACAGGATTCGAACCTGTGACCTCATGCTCCGGAGGCATGCGCTCTATCCACCTGAGCTACGGGCGCGTGGAGGCTCAAGATCGCCGTTTGGGGGGCGCGGTCAAGGTGCCCCGCGGTGAGGACCTCGGCCGCCTTCGCCTCCCGCCCGGCCCGCTCGATCCGGGGCGCAACGACCGATCCACGCGCGCCCGTCCCTACCTCCCCAACACCCGGGGCAGGTCCACGGCCTCGAGCGTCTCGGACGCGTAGTTCGTCACGAGCAACGTGCGCCCGTCGGGCAGAAGCCTCAGCTCCCGGGGAAAGCCGCCGGCCGGGACGGTGTCCGAGATCGCGCCGGCCCCCGAGCCGAGCCTGGCCACGTCGATGACCGCGAGGGACTGGGGCCTGGCCGGCCCCGCGGCGAAGCGGTTCGAGATCGTGGCGACGACCTTCCTGCCGCCCTGCACCACGGCGATGCCCACGGGCGCCGTGCCGACCGGCACCCGCCCGATCAGCGCATGCGTCGTGTCCCGCAACAGGTCCTTCGTGTCGAAGGCCAGCACCGCGTTGTCGCGACGCGCCGTCACCCAGGCCGTGTCCCCGGTCGGAGACGTCACCAGACGCACCGGACTGCAGCCCGCCGGGACCGTCCCCACGACGGAGCGGGCGGGGTCGGACTCGGCCCGCTTCACGTCGATCACGAGGATCGCCCCCTCCGGGTGACGCCGGGTCACGCTCGGCAGCCAGGCCCTGCACACGCCCGGCCAGTGCCACCTGCGCGGCGCCACCTCGATCGTCGCGTACAGGTACCGCTCCTCGGGTGAGAACACGAGGGCGACGGGAGAGATGCCCGCCGGGATCTTCCCGACGATGTCCTGGGGGCCGAACCCGCTCCTGCGCGCCTTCGCGAGGTCGAAGACGGTGATGGTGCCGGCCGTCTCGTCGCTGAAGAAGGCGTAGCGGTCGTCCTTCGTGACGTTCGCGTAGGTGCGGCCCAGGGGCGCATCGACCACGTAGTGCACGGTGGGATGCGCCGCGCCCGAGATCAGCTCCGGAACGTCGATGAACGCCATCCGGTCGTCGTCGGCGACCACGAGGAGCTTGCCGTCGTGGGTGAGCACCATCCCCCAGGGGCTGCCCTCGATCGCGAGCGTCCGCACGAGCTTCAGCTCGCCGCCGGTCCGGTGCACGAGGGCGATCCTGCCGGGCGCGAGCAGGTGGCGCTTCCCTTTCGGCCTGGCCCCGGGCTCGGGCGCCCCCTTCGCCGGCAGGGCCACGAAGATCCAGCAGCCGTCGGACGTGGGGATCGCCTGGAAGGGATGCGCAGGCAGGCGCAGGTAGGAGATCGGTCGGGCCAACGGCCGATCGCAGCCTCCTCCCTGCGCCCGGAGGGCACCGGACAGACCCAGCAGCAGCGCCGGCAGCGCCGCGATCCGCATCACGTGTCCCTTCACGATCCCCTCCGCTCCAAGGCCGACCCGAAAAGGCACCGCGTCCGCCGTCAGACGAGCGGCGGACGCGGTGGTGAGCGCGCGGAATAAGCCGAGTTCTGTTCCCGGCGCTCGCGCGCCGGGAGAGGATCATTCATCTGGGACCGCCGTTGCCGGCGGCCTCGAGCGGCCTACCCGGGACTCGGACGGGGCGGGCCACCCCTCGTCCCCTATTCGGCCTTGCTCCGGGTGGGGTTTACCATGCGACCCCTGTCGCCAGGAGCCCGGTGCGCTCTTACCGCACCCTTTCACCCTTGCCTGTGCGCGCGGCGAGCCGCGGCCATCGGCGGTCTGCTCTCTGTGGCACTTTCCGTCGCCTCTCGGCGCCCGGGCGTTACCCGGCACCCTGCCCTGTGGAGCTCGGACTTTCCTCCGGCCGTCGGGCGAAGCCCCCGGGCCGGCGATCCTCACTCGCACGCTCGTCCCAGGCTGTACCCGGGCCGGGGTCACGGGGTTCTCCGGCACCGTACGGGAATCGTGCGCCGCCGGGGCGCCGTGCGTGGGGCGGTGCCCGGCGGCCCTTCCTCGCGCGCTTCGGGCCGCGCCTCTATCGTGCGTCCATGACGAGCGCACGCTACGACGCGGTGGTGGTGGGGGCGGGGCCCAACGGCCTCTCGGCCGCCGTGGAGCTGGCGCGGGGCGGCCTCTCCGTGCTGGTGCGCGAAGCGGCCTCCGAGGTCGGAGGCGCCGCCCGCACGGAGGAGATCACCCTCCCGGGCTTCCGCCACGACCTCGGCTCGGCGATCCACCCGCTCGCCGCGGGATCGCCGTTCTTCGGATCGCTCCCGCTCGGCCAGCACGGGCTGGAATGGGCGCACCCCACGACCCCTCTCGCCCACCCGCTGGACGGCGGGCGGGCCGTCGTCCTCGAGCGCTCTCTCGAGGCGACCGCGCGCGGCCTGGGCAGCGACGGCGCGGCCTACGAGGGTCTGGTGGGGGCCTTCGTGCGCGCATGGCCGACGTTCCGCGACCAGGTGCTCGACACGCCACTGCGCCCTCCCCGGGACCCGCTGCTGATGGCTCGTTTCGGGATGCGGGCCCTGCGCCCCGCGGTGGCGCTCGCCCGCACGACGTTCCGCACGCCGGAGGCCCGGGCGCTCCTGGCC
>JBJKSF010000038.1:0-11538 GCA_046704285.1 Longimicrobiales bacterium
ACGCAGCGCGCGCAGGGACAGGCGAGACGCAGGCGACGAGGGGTGTACTCGGTCACTCCTCCGTCCTGCCAGGCGATGCGCAGCCGCGTGGCATCGTCGGTCGGGCCGACCTCCCGAGGCTGGAATCTGGGATCGTTCATGCAGTGTCCTCCCGCGAGGCCCTGCGTGCGCGCAGGGCCTCGGCCAGCGCGCGGAAGGCCCGTCCCCTGTGGCTCCTGTCGTTCTTCTCATCGGGGGACAGCTCGGCGAACGTCCGCCCGGTCTCGACGTCGAGGAAGAGCGGGTCGTACCCGAACCCGCTGCGGCCGCGCGGCGTGCGGACGATCCTGCCTGCGGCCTCCCCTCTCGTGATGAGCGTGGGACGCGCCGCATCGACCAGCACGGCCACGCAGACGTAGCGAGCGCCTCGTTCCTCCTCGGGGCGCCCTTCCAGGAGAGACAGGAGGTGCTCGTTGTTGGCACGGTCGCGCTCGGGGCCCCTCCGCTCGTCTCCGGGGGCGAAGCGCCTGGAGTGGACGCCGGGCCTGCCATCGAGTGCATCCACCTCGATCCCGGAGTCGTCGGCGACGGTCGGAAGCCCGGTCCTCCGGTTGAAGTGCTCGGCCTTGGAGCGGGCGTTCTCCTCGAACGTCTCGAAGGGCTCGAGACCGGCCTCCTCCGGCTCGTAGGGCACGCCGGCCTCATCGAGGTCGACGAGCGACAGGTCGGGGATACCGCTCAAGATCCTCCGGATCTCGCGCATCTTGTCCGCGCTTCTCGTAGCCACGAGCAGCTTCACGAGACCCCCCGCAGCGCCGCGCCCTGAACGGCCAGCAGCTCCCCCAGACCCGAGAGCGCGAGGTCGAGCAGCCGATCCATTCGGGCTCGCTCGAACGGGGCGCCCTCCGCCGTGCCCTGCACCTCGACCAGCCGGCCGTCCTGCGTGCCCACCACGTTCATGTCCACCTGAGCGCAGGAGTCCTCCGCGTAGTCGAGGTCCAGGCGCGCCTCCCCGTCCACGACCCCCACGCTGACCGCCACGACCCGCTGGCGCACCGGGTTCCTGACCGCGATCCCCTCCCTCACCATCCAGTCGCCCGCCTGTACCAGCGCCACGCATGCGCCCGTGATCGAGGCCGTCCTCGTGCCGCCGTCCGCCTGCAGGACGTCGCAATCCACCGTGACCGTGAACGTGCCCATCCCGTCCAGGTCCGTCACGGAGCGCAGCGACCTTCCCACCAGGCGCTGGATCTCCTGGGTGCGCCCGCCCGCCCCTGTCCGCTCCCTGCGCGTGCGCGTGTGCGTGGAGCGCGGCAGCATCGCATACTCCGCCGTGACCCATCCGGACCCGCTCTCCTTGCGCCACGCCGGCACGCCCTCCTCCACGGAGGCGGTGCACAGCACCCTGGTGCCCCCGACGGTGATCAGGCTCGACCCTTCGGCGTAGGGAGAGACGCCGACCTCCAGCGAGACCGGGCGAAGCTCCTCCGCCCGCCGCTCCCCGCTTCGCGCGGGCATCAGCGCTCCTCCCGGATGCTGGTCAGGAGGTCAGTCGTCGAGTACCCCTCGACCAGAGGCACCAGGGCGACCCTGCCGCCCGCCGCCTCCACTTCCTCTCGGCCGGCCACGTCCTCCAGCCGATAGTCGCCACCCTTCACGAGGACGTCGGGCAGGAGCTCGCTGACGAGGGCGCGCGGGGTCTCCTCATCGAACAGACACACCCCGTCCACACACTCCAGCGCCGCCACGAGCAGGGCGCGATCGCGCTCCGCGACATAGGGGCGTGCCGGGCCTTTGGCCAGGAGGCGGGCGGAGGCGTCCGTGTTCACGCCGACCACGAGCGCCTCGCCCAGGCGTCGGGCCGCGTCCAGGTAGAGGACATGGCCCCGATGCAGGATCTCGAAGCATCCGTTGGTGAAGACGAGCCGCTGCCGCCTGGGCCGTCCGTAGCGCTCCAGCATCTCGGCACGGGTGAGGATCTTGGATTCGGGCGCGCGAGGCGTCATGAGTCTCTCTCCTGGAGGATCTCTCCCGCGTCGCGCTTCGAGAGCAGCTCGGCCAGTGCTTCCCCGAGGTCGACGGGCGCATCGATGGATCCGGTGAGGTCGGCGCGCACCACGCGCGATCCGTCGGGGCTGGCGGCCATGCCCCACACACGGATCCATCGTCCGAACGCCATGGCCACGGCGCCCAGCGGGCCGTCGGGCCCCGCTCCGAGCGCTCGGGCCAGCGCGATCTCGCACGTCCAGGTGCGGTGGCTCGGGAGGTGGTCCAGCCCGGACGCGGCGACGCGGGCGACCTCGTCTCCAGTCCGGGTGAGCACCAGAACCGCACCCTGTCCCGGAGAGGGCACCCACGATCTCGGGTCCAGGAACTCCGTGATCCGCTCCGCGAGGCCCAGGCGGTGCGACTCCGCCGCGCCCAGTACCCACGCGTCGACCTCCCCCGATTCCAGCGCGGACAGCGGCGTGTGCCCGTTGGTCGAAGGGACCGCACACAGATCCGGGCGATGGGCACGGAGCAGCCCGAGCCGACGCAGGCCCGTGAGTCCGACGCGGTCCCCGCGCGCCAACCCCGCGAGCGTCGCCGCCGTGTCACGGCCTCCCAGCATCACGTCGTGCGCCCGGGCTCGCGCGAGCACGGCCGCGGGCTGGACGTCGGAGGGGGCTGCAGGCGAACCGACGAGGCCGAGGTCCGCCGAGCCGGCCAGGACCGCTTCCTGGACCTCTCCGGGCGACAGATCTCTTTCCGACACGCGCTCGACGGCGGTGCCCGCACGGCGCAGGCACTCCAGTGCGTCAGCCGCCTCCGCGTCGAGCCCTCGAGCCGCCACCAGCCCGAGGGTGGTCCGCCTCACCAATTGGACTGCGCTCCGTCCACGATCTTCTTGACGAGGAGGTTGATCGCGTTGGCTCTGCCCACGTCCTCGTTCTGGGACGCTTGCAGGAACTCGCCCTGCGCGGAGACCGAGCCTTGCCAGAGGACGACGTTCTTCACCTTGTCGATGATCTCCACGTCCGCGGTGATCGTGACCTGACGCTGGATGACGCTCGGGGCCTGCCCCGTGCCTCCCGCCTGGTAGTTCGGCGCCTGGACCTGGTAGCTCTCGATGGTTCCCTTGACGACCGCGTTCGCGACGCCGGCGCCCGCCGTGCGCAGGCCGAGCGCGCCGGGAAGCTGCTTGAGCATCTGGGTGTACAGCTCCCCCGCGACCTCGAACTGGTCGGTCTTGTTGTCGAAGGGCTCGATGGCGATGGTCTTGACGTCCGGCGGCGGGAAGCTACCCGCACGGAACGAGTAGTTGCAGGCCGAGATCAGCATCACTGCGAGCGGCGCGGCGAGCTTCTTCCACATCGTCACCTCAGCGGACGGGGTCCCAGATGTCGGGAGAATAGGGCTCCACCTGCTCGACGGACTCCCGCGTCAACTTCAGCTCCCGGAAGGTCGCGAGGTTCCGGTAGTCGGCTCGTGCGGGATAGCGACTTCCGCCCGACAGGGTCAGGCGGACGCGCTGGGTGGTGTGGTTGCCCTGCAGGAGCTCCAGCGCGACCACGCGCCCGCCGTCGACCTGGTAGCGTAGCTGGCGTCCGTCCGGAGACCGGTACCGGAGCTGGATGCCTCCTCCCCGGAGCCGGTCGGCGCCCAGAAGCGTCATGTCCGCCTCGGGCCGGAACACGCCGAGCACGGCCCACATGAGGTCGGGCGGAGGCAGGATGTCCCGTCGGACGCCGGCGGGAATGCGCAGATCCTGGCCCACGAGGGCCGCGCTCACGACGCTCTCGCCGTTGTTCAGGAACAGGTCGAGACGCGCTCGGTACGGGCTCTCGAGCCGCGCCACCCCCCTCCCGTGTACGTGGACGCCCGCGTCGTTGAGCCTCCAGCCGAAGATGATCCGCGTCGGATGCAGGATCCGGGTGTGATCCTCCAACGCGAGCGCCGTCCGCGCGGGGTCGGGGATCGGTGCGACGACCACCGGTCGATGGTTGGTGCAGGAGCCCGCCAGCACGCCGAGCGCGACGAGTGCGACGATCTCCCCGGGGCGCCGCACGCGGCCGAGCGAGCACGGCGAGTGGGACTTGAGCATGGTGCGATAAGCTATCGGAGCGCGGTGTGCCGTCATACCCCGGCCGTGACCGGCCGTTCGGGCGACGCCTTCTTGAAGCCGGTGCCGGGCGCCCCTAGCTTGCGGCGCCATGCCGCCTTTCAAGCCCGTGCTCATCGCGTCCGACATCCACCTGGGTGCCATTGCGCCGGAGCAGGAGCGTGCCTTCCTGAGCTGGCTCGGCCGCGTCCCCGAGCGGGCGTCGTGGCTGATCCTCAACGGCGATCTCTTCGACTTCTGGTTCGAGTACCGCCGGGGGGTTCCGCGAGGCTACGAGCGGGCTCTGGAGATCCTCGCGTCGCTCGTGCAGGGCGGACTGCCCGTGACCCTCATGGGGGGAAACCACGACTGGTGGGGCGGCTCCTTCCTGCGCGACAGGATCGGCCTCGAGCTCCTGCACGGCCCCGTCGTCCGCGACATCGGTGGGCGGCGTACCTTTCTCGCCCACGGGGACGGTCTGGGCAGAGGCGATCTCGGGTACCGGCTCCTGCGCGGCGTTCTCCGCGGACGCGTCACGAGGTGGGCGTTCCGCCAGCTTTCGCCGGACGTGGGGGAGAGGGTGGCGGGGCGGGTGTCGCAGACCACCGTGCGATGGGGCGCTCCGGCCGAGGCGGACGAGAGGCGAGCCCGCGTGCTGGAGGAGTGGGCCGTGCGGAAGCTCGAAGAGCGACCCGACCTCGATCTCGTCGTCCTGGGCCACACGCACGTTCCTGTGATGCGCGCGGTGGCGCCGAACCGCTGGTACGTGAACGCGGGCGATTGGGTCTACCACCGCTCCTACCTGGAGCTGGAGGAGGGACACGAGCCTCGCCTCGTCGAGTGGGGCGACTGAAGGAGCCGGCGGCGCTCTCAGTGGTACGGCACCGGCACGGACACCGTGAGGTCCATTCTGCCCGGGGTCGCGGCCGGCGTGGCCTTGACCGTGATGGGCTTGGGGAAGTGGGCCAGATGGGCCGAGACGTACGCGTCCGCACCGCCCAGGAAGACCAGGAAGACCTGGAGTGCGAGCCAATCCTGCTGCTGGCTCGCGCGGGTCGTCACGAGCGCCCGCAGGTTCCTGAGGCGCGGGTCGGCGCTGAAGTGCGCGCGGATGCTGTCGCGAGCCGTGATCCCCTGCGCGGCGAGATCCTGGCGGATCACGACTTCCCGGAAGTGCACGCGGTCGCGGGCCGCGAGGAGGCGCTCTCGGGTGCTGATCAGCGCCCATGCCGTGGACGTCTCGGCCGCGAAGTAGAACGCACCGCGCCCCCAGGCGCCAATCGATGCGTGGCCCCACCCGGGCAGGATCAGCGAGCGGATGAACGCGCCCTTCGGGGTGACGCCGACCGCGTGCCGGGCCGTCGAGTCCGCCCGCTCCTTCCGGGCTACCGGACGCTGCTGGGCGCCGAGCGGTCCTGTCGCCATGCACGCGAGCCCGACGCACACAGCGGCTCGGAGCGCCGCTCCCGTCGCTCGGCGCGGAGGCGGCCCGGTGGACCGGCGCCGCGCGTGTGTCGCGGTGGGCCGCTCGCCCGCGTCTCCGTGAGGCCTGCGACGCGGGGCGACGCGGAGTGGCGGGAGCGTGTGGGAATCGAACCCACCCGCCCGGGTGTTGGCCGGGCTAGACGGTTTTGAAGACCGCTGGGGCCACCAGGCCCCCTCCACCCCCTCGTACCCCGCGAGCACGGTCACCGGGTGGGCTCGCAGCGCGACCCGTCCGCCCTCCCCCACCTCATTGCACCTGTACCTGCACGGACGCGCCGGTCCCGTTCGAGCTGACGTAGAGGTACACCTGGTTGTCCGTCCCTACGAGTACGTCGCCGGTCTCGTCGTAGAGACCTTCCTCCGGCACGACCCGGAAGCGTATCGCACCGGTGCTCGGCACGGGGACGTAGAGGTCGGTCGTGGTGTAGGCGGATACCACCCCGATGCGGTGCCTCTTCCCCTTCGCCGCGTAGTACACCGTCACGTCCTGGCTCATCTGGTTGTCCGCGATGAGCTCGAAGCTCTGGGCCCCGGGCGCGCCCGGGGCCGCGAAGGGATTGACGCCCCCGCCTCTGTTGAGCCCGCATCCCGAGACGAGGACCGCGAGCACGAGCACCCAATGTCGACGCCCCGCGATCTTCCGAGTGTCCACCGTCACCTCCTGCGCCGCGCGCTTCAGTTGGCGGGAGAAGCCCGCCGTGCCACGCACTCGATCTCCACGGCCGCGTTCCTGGGGAGCGCAGCCACGGCCACCGTGGCCCTCGCCGGGCGATGGCTCCCGAAATGCTTCCCGTACACCTCGTTCACCGCGGCGAAGTCGCCCATGTCCGCCAGGAAGATCGTGGTCTTCACGACCCCCGCGAGGGACGAGCCGGCCTCCTCGAGGACACGCGTCAGGTTCTTCAGGACCTGATCGGCCTGACGCGCGGCGTCCCCATCGATCATCTCGCCGGCTTCGGGAACGAGCGCGATCTGCCCGGAGCAATAGATCCACTCGCCGGACACGACCGCCTGGGAGTACGGACCGATCGCCGCGGGGGCATGGTCGGTGTGGATGAGCTTCAGGTCGCTCATGGTTGCTTCGCTCCTTCGAGGAAATCCCTGGAATGCTCGATGATCTCCGCGGGGGTCACGGTGGCGACGCCCGCCTTGCCCACCTCCACGGCCGCGGCGTGGTTGGCCAGGATCGCTGCCTGGCAGGGCGACGCACCCGCTGCCAGGGCCACGGCGACCACGGCCGTCACGGTGTCGCCGGCGCCCGACACGTCGTACACCGAACGCGCCGCCGTCGGAACCCGCGCATAGGCCCCGTCCATGGTCTGCAGTGCCATACCCTCCTCACCCAGGGTGAGGAGGAGGTTGTCGCATTTCAGGCGCACCCGGGTGCGCTCCATCCACGCCGGGTCGTCCGGGTGCAGGAACTCGCCGAGCGCGTCGGCCAGCTCCTTCGCGTTCGGCTTGAACACGGTGGCACCTGCGAACGCATGGAAGTTGCGGCGCTTCGGGTCCACGACCGTGGCGGCCCGCTGCTGCCTCGCGACGTCCATCACGGAGCGGATCACCGGGCCCACCAGCACGCCCTTGTTGTAGTCCTCCATCACCAGGACGTCGCTCACGGCGCCGAGCTCCTGCACGGTCCGGGCCAGCTCGGCGGCGATCTCGTCCTCGACGTCCGCCTCGACCTCGTGGTCGAACCGGACGACCTGCTGGCGGCGGGCCAGGATCCTCGTCTTCACGGTCGTGGGACGCCGTTCGGTGTAGACCAGCCCGCCGGCGTCCACACCCAGGGCCTCCAGCTCCGACTCGAGCAGCTCGCCGTGGGTGTCGCGGCCCACGCATCCCACCACGCGGCACGTCGCGCCGAGCGCCGCGACGTTCGCCGCGACGTTACCGGCGCCGCCGACGGCGGACGACTCGCGCTCGACCCGCACGACGGGGACCGGCGCCTCAGGGGAGATGCGCTCCACCGTCCCCGCGATGTAGCGGTCCAGCATCAGGTCGCCCACGACCAGGACCCTCATGCCGGCGAAGCGGCCGACCAACTCCGAGATCTCCGCGAGACTCAGCCCGTCCACGGCGCCCTCCCTCTGGCCTCCAGGGGTACGATCCGGTGGGCACCGTCGGATCGGGCGAGGAGCTCGTCCTGCAGGTTCACCGACACGCATACGTGGTTCGGGACGATGCGCACGCGCTCACCGATGCGGGGGCGCCAGGCGGAGCCCGACAGGTCGAGCACTCCGTGCTCCTCGGACAGCGACGAGACCACGACCTCCGGGCGGTCGAGCAGGACGCCGTAGCCGCCGTCGCCCCCGCGCGCCTCCCTCGCCAGTGCCTTGGATCCGGCGTCGACCACTGCCTGGCCCGGCACCGCCGTGCTGACGACGGTGGTGAGGACCGTATAGGCCACCTCGTCCGCCGTGGCCACGCCCACCGCCATCGCCTCCCGGTCGTAGAAGATGCACGAGCCCGCGCGGATCTCCGTGAGGCCTTCGATCTCGTGGCTGTGCCAGAGCGTCGGCGTGGAGCCGCCCGAGACGATCTCGGGCCTCAGGCCCGCAGCGTCCAGCGCGTCGAGCGTCCGTCGCAGCCCGTCCGCGACGCGCGCGAGCTCCGGGGCCTGCGCCGCGAACGCGCCGCGCACGTGACCCGGGTAGAAGAGCACGCCCCGGAACGACACGCCCTTCGTGTCCGCCGCTCGACGCGCGAGGGCCACGACGTCCTCCGCGGTAGCGACCCCGACGCGCCTGAGCCCGACGTCCTGCTCCACCAGGACGCCCGTGGTCCGGGCGGCCGCGGCGGAGGCCGCGGCGAGGGCGTCGAGCGCCTCGATCGAGTCCAACGCGACCTTCAGGTCCAGGGACCCGGGGAGCGCGACGATCCGCCGCAGCCTGGCCGCGCCGACCGGCGGGTAGGCCAGCAGGATGTCGGGCGTCACCCGCGCCATGACCTCGGCCTCGCGCGGCGTGGCCACGGTCAGTCCTCGGGCGCCCTCCTCCAACTGGATGCGGGCGATCTCGATGGACTTGTGGGTCTTGATGTGCGGGCGCCAGGAGAGCCCATGCTCCGAGGCGTAGCGGGCGACGCGGCGCGCGTTCCGACGTACGCGGCTCAGATCGACGTAGCCGACCGGGGTCTCGACGCTGTCCGGCGAGAGCGGCTCCGTCATTTCAGCACGTCGTCCAAGGCCGCCTGGAAGTCCTTGTCGCTCGGTCCGATCGCCCCGAAGCGCATCCATTGGATCACGCCGTGGCGGTTGACGAGGAATGTGGCCGGAAGGCCCGGAATGCCGAAGGTCTGCATGGCGTTCATCGTGGGGTCGCGGAGCACCGTGTAGGTAACGCCGTACTTCTTCATGAAGGCGCGAATCTTGTCGAGCGCGCTGCCGTTGTCCATGGAGACGCCGACGATGCGGAGCCCCTGGGAGGATCTGCGGCGGAACACCGACTCGAGGAACGGCGTCTCCTCCTGGCACGGTGTGCACCAGGTCGCCCAGAAGTTGAGCAGGAACGGCTTCCCGCGGAGGGAGGAGAGCTCGAGCGTATCGCCCTGCAGCGTCGTCGCCTGGTAGGCGGGAACAGGATCTCCGGCCCGGGGCGGGCGGTCCGCCCCGGCGCCCGCACACCCTACGAGGAACGCAAGGACCGCGAGCGCCCCGACCGCCGCGGGCCGAGGCGTCACGCCTACGCGCCCGGCGGTGCTCCGGGGCGGGAGCGGCATTCTTCCTGCGGCTACGCGCTTCCGTGCCATCTCTCTTCCTCCCGCGGATCTCGAGGTGAGCCACC
This sequence comes from Longimicrobiales bacterium, assembly GCA_046704285.1. Classification (GTDB taxonomy): domain Bacteria; phylum Gemmatimonadota; class Gemmatimonadetes; order Longimicrobiales; family Gaopeijiaceae; genus SZUA-318. The sequence continues at coordinate 9,328 of JBJKSF010000038.1, forward strand.
TCTGTCCGCAGCGCGACCGCATGCAGGGCCTACCCGCGTTCGGGATGCGTCCCCGGGTCTCCCGGGGGGCCGACGAACTCTTGGGACAGGGACCTCGGTATCGGGACCTCGGTATATAGGGTCAACCCGGCGAGACCGAGCCCAGGTCGCGACGGCGGCGGGCGGTGGCACTCTCCCCATCTCCAGGTAACGTACGATGCGATTTGCGAAGGCGGTCTCGGCGGATGGAAGCAGGTGCGCGAGCACGGCGGTCGGGGTCGCGTTCGCCCTCGCGTTGTCGGCCCTGCTGCCCGCTCCCGGCTCTGCCCAGAGCGAATTCGGGCGGAACAAGGTCCAGTACACGACCTTCGACTTCAGGGTCCTGCAGACGCCTCACTTCGACATCTACTACTACCCCGAGGAAGCCGAGGCCGTCGCGGACGGAGCGCGCATGGCCGAGCGCTGGTACGCGCGCTACTCCCGCCTCTTCCAGCACGAGTTCGAGAAGCGCAAGCCGATCATCCTGTACGCCGACCACCCCGACTACGAGCAGACGAACGCGGTCTCGGGCTTCATCTCCGCGAGCGTGGGAGGCGTCACGGAGCCCCTCAAGAACCGTGTAGTCCTGCCGTTCGACGGCTCGTATTGGGACGACAACCACGTGATCGGACACGAGCTCGTGCACGCCTTCCAGTACAACATCGCCGAGCAGCAGCCCAGGGGTATCCAGGAGATGAGCGCCCTGCCCCTCTGGGAGGTCGAGGGCATGGCCGAGTTCCTCTCCATGGGCCGCAACAACCCGCTGACTGCCATGTGGCTGCGGGACGCGCTCCTGCACAAGGACTTCCCGACGATCAAGCAGCTGACCACCGACCCGCAGAACTACTTCCCGTACCGCTACGGGCAGGCCCTGATGGCCTACATCGGGGGGATCTGGGGCGACAACGCGATCGTGCAGTTCTACCGCCGGTCGCTCCAGATGGGGCCGGGGAGGGCGATCGAGATGGTGCTCGGGATGCCGCCGGACACGCTCTCCAAGCGCTGGAAGGAGCAGGTGGCCAAGGACTACGAGCCGCTGATGAAGGGACGGGAGACGCCGGAGGAGCTGGGTAAGCCGCTCATCGGGCCGCAGACCGGCGGAGGGGTGACCTACAACGTCTCGCCCTCGGTGAGTCCGGACGGTCGCTACGTGGCGTTCATCGCGGACAAGGACGTCCTGACGCACGACCTCTACCTGGCGAACGCCCAGACCGGGCAGATCATCCGGAAGCTGCGCAGCTCGAACGCGGACCCCCACATCGACGCGCTGCGCTGGATCGACTCGTCCGGCACGTGGTCGCCCGACGGGAAGTACTTCTGCTACGTGGCGGAGGCCCAGGGAAGGGACGAGCTGCAGATCGTGCGCGTGGACAACGGCGGGCTCGTCCAGAGCAAGAGCTTCCCGAACATCGGTGCCATGACCAACCCCGCCTGGTCTCCCGACGGCAGTGAGATCGCCTTCACGGGGGTCGAGGGCGGCATCAGCGACCTGTACATCTGGAACCTCCACTCGGGCGAGCTCATCCGGCTGACGAACGACAAGTACGCCGACTTCATGCCGGACTGGTCGCCGGACGGCAAGACGATCGTGTTCTCGTCGGACCGCGGGCCCGAGACCAACTTCGACAGCCTCACGTTCAGCAAGTACCAGCTGTCGTTCATCAACGTGGCCACGCACCAGGTCCACGTGCTGCCGGTCTTCGGTGACGTCAACCAGATCAACCCGCAGTACGCCCCGGACGGCAAGAGCGTGTACTTCGTCTCCGACCAGGACGGCTTCAGCAACGTGTACAACGTGAACCTCGCGACCGACTCGGTCGTGCGGATCACGAACCTCGTCACGGGCGTCTCGGGCATCACGTACACGTCGCCGGCCATCAGCGTGGCGTCGAACTCAGGCCGCCTCCTCTATACGGTGTTCGACTCCATGCGGTTCGACATCTACGCGATGAACCCGCAGGGCAAGGGCACGCCGGTGACGATCGTGAAGGACGCGCACGATCAGCCGGGCCGCATGCTGCCTCCGATACACCTGCAGCACTCCAGCTGGATCCAGACCTACCTGGCGGACGGGCAGATCGGGCTGCCGAAGCCGGGAGCCTATCCGATCAAGGACTCGAAGGCGTACAAGCCCGCCCTGGCGCTCGACTACCTCGGGACGCCCCAGCTCGGGGTGGGCACGGATCCCTTCGG
>JBJKSF010000039.1:0-20123 GCA_046704285.1 Longimicrobiales bacterium
CGCACGAGCTTCGAGATGCTGCCGCCGGCCGTCTGGACCTCGACGGGGACGGAGATCGCGTAGCCGTTGTCCTCCACGAGAAAGACGACGGGAAGCTCCAGGTTGCACGCCGTGTTGAGCGCCTCCCAGAACTCTCCTTCCGACGTCGTGCCGTCGCCGCAGGTGACGACGACGATCTCGTCCTCCTCGAAGCGCTCGATGCGCTCGCGCAGCTCCGCGGACCTGGAGACCCTCAGGCCCGCCTCCGCGCTGCCCACTGCCTGGAGGAACTGCGTGCCCGTAGGCGAGGACGTCGCGACGATGTTCAGGTCCCCGTCGCCGAAGTGTGCGGGCATCTGGCGGCCGCCCGACGCTTTGTCGTCCGCCGCCGCCACGGCCTGGAGGAGCATGTCGAGCGGGGTCTGGCCGAGGCCCAGCGCGAACGCGCGGTCACGGTAGTAGAAGTAGAACCAGTCGTGACCGGGCTTGCAGCGCGCCGCCACCGCGGCGCCGATGGCCTCGTGGCCGGCCCCCGAGATCTGGAAGAAGATCTTGTTCTGCCGCTTGAGGCTGATCTCCCGGTCGTCGACGCGGCGGGAGGTCACCATGGTGCGATACAGGCCGAGGATCTGCTCGGGGGACAGCTCTCCGAGGGCGGAGGCTCGCGTGACGGGCTGTTCTTTCGTCGCCATGGCGTCCTGTGGGCAGGTTCGAGGGACAGGGCAAAACATAATAGCTCCGGCGTGTCGCGGCCGACCACCGGGTCGGCGGGGCAGGACCGGGCGGGCCGGGCGGCCGACGCCTGCCCGGGGCCGGCTCGCCGTGTCGATGTGCCGCCCGGCCTCCTCGGCGGACGCGCCTCAGGAGCGTCCGGCCTCCTCGAGCTGCCGGGCCAGCGTCTCCGCGTCGGTGGTGGGCTCCCGACACGCGTATGCCTGGCAGACCCATGCGGTCGGCGTGCCTCCGCGCGCCTCCCGGCCCTCCAGGACCGGCACGCCGTGCACGTCGTCGCCCGGCTCCCTCCCCACGGTCGTGCGGTTCCGCAGGAACGGCGCCAGCGCGGCCCGCAGGAGGTCCTGCGTGCGCGGGTCGGCGCGCGGGCCCACGATCGCGATCTCGACCGGGGCCGCCAGGGAACGGTCGAGCGCGGAGAGGAGGCGTCCGAACGCGGGGGCGAGCTCTTTCAGGAACGGCGCCTCCGACGCGACGGCGCGCCGGGCGATCTCCTCGTAGCGCGCCTCTCCGAACAGATGGCCCGCACGCAGCAGGAGCTCGACGGCCAGGGACGTTCCGGAGGGCGTCGCGTTGTCCATCGGATCGCGCGGGCGGACGAGCAGCCGCTCGCCCGTCTCGGCAGTGTCGTAGAACACGCCTTCCTTCTCCGACCAGAAGCCGGCGACCATCTCCTCGCAGATACGCCCGGCCTCGTCCAGCCAGCGCGGATCGAGCGTGGCCTGGTGCAGCGACAGGAGGGCGTGCCCGAGGGCCGCGTGGTCGTCGAGGAAGGCGGGCACCTTGGCGATGCCGTCCTTCCACGTGTGCAGGAGCCGCCCGTCGGGCCGCAGCTCGTGCAGCAGGAAGTCGGCGCCTGCGGCGGCCCGCTCCACCCAGGTCCGGCGGCCCAACGCTCCCCCCGCCTCCGCCAGGGCGCGCAGCGCGAGGCCGTTCCAGGAGAGCAGGATCTTCTCGTCGCGCAGCGGAGCGACGCGGCGGGCGCGGGCCTCGGCCAGCGCGGCACGGGCCGCGGACAGGCGGGCGGCGAGCTCCGGCGCGTCCATCCCCTCCGCGGAGGCCGCGGCCTCGAGGTCGCGGGCGAGGTGGAGCACGTTCGCCCCCTCGAAGCTTCCGGGGGAGCGGACGTCGAAGCAGCGCGCCACGAGCTCGGCCTCCGCGGGCTCGAGCACCGCGTCGATCTCGGCGCGGGTCCACACGTAGAATCGGCCCTCCTCGCCTTCGGAGTCCGCGTCCCGCGCGGCGTAGAACGCGCCCTCCGGGGCCCCCAGGTCCGCCACCACGTACTCCAGGACGTCCACCGCCACGGCGCGCAGGTCCGCCGCGCCCGTGATGCGGAAGGCGTCCGTGTACACGCCGGCGAGGAGCGCGTTGTCGTACAGCATCTTCTCGAAGTGGGGCACGAGCCAGCCGGCGTCCACGGAGTAGCGGTGGAACCCGCCGCCCACGTGGTCGTGGATGCCCCCTGCCGCCATCGCGCGCAGCGTGCGGACGACCATCTCGAGGGCGCGCGCCTCCCCGGTCCGCACGTGGTGGCGCAGGAGCAGCTCCAGGGTCACGGGCTGGGGGAACTTGGGGGCGTCGCCGAACCCTCCGTGGCGCGCGTCGTAGTGGCGCACGAGCGCCGCCGCGGCCCGATCCAGCACCTCGGTCCCGGGCTCCCCGCCTGCCTCCGCGCCGCGCGGCGCGCTCGCTTCCTGCAGGGCCTGCAGCACCGCGTCGGCGGCGCGCCCCACGTCGTCCCGGCGCGTGCGGTACGCGTCGAGGGCCGCGTCGAGGACCCGGCGGAACGACGGCAGCCCGCCCCTCGGCGTCGGAGGGAAGTACGTCCCGGCCCAGTAGGGGGCTCCGGCGGGCGTGAGGAAGACGGTGAGAGGCCAACCTCCGCGGCCGGTCATGGCCTGGGCCGCGCGCATGTAGATCTGGTCGACGTCCGGCCGCTCCTCCCTGTCCACCTTCACGCACACGAAGCCCTCGTTCATGAGCGTCGCCACCCGGACGTCCTCGAACGACTCGCGCTCCATGACGTGGCACCAGTGGCAGGACGAGTATCCGATGGACAGCAGGACCGGCCGGTCCTCGCGGCGGGCGCGCTCGAAGGCCTCCTCGCCCCACGGATACCAGTCCACCGGGTTGCCGGCGTGCTGGAGCAGGTAGGGACTGGTTTCCTGGGCGAGGCGGTTGGGCATGGAGGGTAGGGGAGGGAGTCGCCGTCTTCGGTCGACCCTGGCGGGAGCCGACACGTGACGTAGGCCGCCTCACCGTCGTTGTTCCCCATCTGGCCTGCTCCTAGATTGCAGAGGGTGACCTTCCGCATCCCGCCTCCGAGCTCCAGGAAGGACGGTGCCCCTGTACTGGCGAATGGTGGGCCTGGCGCTGCGCCGGCCTCGACTGCTCCCGCACGTCCTGGGGGCGGCCTGGGCGTTCCGGGATCGGAGGTGGTACCGGCGGCCTCCGTTCCTCCCGCTGCCGGCGCGCTCCTATCTGCGCTGGCGCATGGAGACGGCGTACGGGGACCCGGACGCCGCACCCACCGACGACGAGATCGAGCGCTACCTCGTGTGGGCGGCGGACATGCGGCGCCGCATGAGGAGGAGGCCGGGTGACTAAACTCGTCCTCCTCGTGATCCTCGGCATCGTCGCCGTCTACTACCTTCCGGATTCGAGGCGGTGGGTCGTCCGGGAGACCCGGCCGGTGTGGGTCCCCGTGATCGAGTGGAACACGAAGCAGCGTATGCGCCAGATCGCGCAGGACGTCATCGCGGACGACCGCCGCACGGGCAGGCTTCCGGACAGCGCCGACTGGCTGCAATGGCTGGACTACCACTACACCCTGGAGCAGTGGAAGACCGACGCATGGGGCACCGTCTACAGGCTGCGGGTGTGGCCGGACTCGATCGCGATCGTCTCCTCCGGGCCGGACCGCGAGCCCGGGACGGCCGACGACTTCATGGTGACGGCTGTGCGCCCCGGGGCCGGCGCGCCCTGAACGAGCCTCCTCGAGCGGGGCGCCGGCCGTGCTGAGCGTCGCGCTGACGGGCAACGTCGCGGCGGGCAAGAGCACCGTCGCGGAGATCTGGCGGAGGGCGGGGATCCCCGTCGTGAGCGCGGACGAGCTCGCGCGGCGCGCGGTGGAGCCGGGCACGCCCGGTCTCGACGAGATCCGCGCCGCCTTCGGCGAGGACGTCCTGGCCGCGGACGGCACGCTGGACCGCGCGCGTCTGCGCGAGCGCGTCTTCTCGGACGACGAAGCCCGCCGTCGCCTGGAGGCGATCCTCCATCCACGCATCCGCGCACTCGAGGCTGCGTGGCTCGGCGAGCGGCGCCGGGAGGGGGCCGAGCTCGCCGTGACCGAGATTCCGCTCCTCTTCGAGACCGGCCGGGCGGGCGACTTCGACGTGGTGGTCCTGGTCGACGCTCCGGAGGAGGCGCGGCTCCGTCGGATCGAGGGCTCGCGGAGCCTGTCGGCTCCGGAGGCGCGCCTCATGATGGCCGCCCAGATGGACCCGGCCGAAAAGCGGGGCCTGGCCGACGTGGTGATCGACAACGGGGGCTCGCCCGCGGATCTGGAGGCGCGCGCGCTGCAGGCCCTGGACGGGCTGCGCGAGCGGACGGACGGCGCCGCCGTCCTGCGCATGGACCTGCATCTGCACACGGCCGGCTCCTGGGACTGCCTCTCGGAGCCGCGCCGCGTCCTGGAGCGTGCCCGCGCGAGCGGACTCGGCCGCATCGCGATCACCGACCACAACCGTCTGCGCGTCGCTCTGGACATGGCCGCCGCCCATCCCGACGAAGTCATCCCGGGAGAGGAGGTGCGGACCGCCGAGGGGATCGACGTCATCGGCCTCTACCTGCGGGAGGAGATCCCGAAGGGGACGCCCGCCCGTGAGACCGTGGAGCGCATCCGCGCGCAGGGCGGCGTTCCGTACCTGCCGCATCCGTACGCGGGAGGGAAGGGAGGCGGCGGCCGCCACGCCGAGGAGCTGGCCGCGCTGGTGGACGTGGTCGAGGTCTTCAACGGCCGCCTCCACGCGGGCCGCCTCAACGAGCTGGCCGGAAGCCTCGCCGAGCGGCACGGGTGCCTGCGCGGGGCGGGCTCCGACGCGCACACGCTGCGGGAGCTCGGGGGCACGTGGGTCGAGGTGCGGCGGCACCCCAACCGGGCCGAGGCGTTCCTGGAGGCGATGGCCTCGGCCCGGGTTCGGGGCAGGACCGCGTCCCGGCTCGTGCACCTGGCCTCGACCTGGGCCAAGCTGCGCAGGCGGCTTCCGGGAGGGTCGCGCGAGCCGGGTGCGTGAGGCGCTTCCGTGGAGGAATCCGTGCCGGCGCGACTCCGGTAGCGGGCCTCCCCTCGGGTCTGGTATCTTGGGACCACGACCTGTCGGTCGTTCCCGTCGCTGCCCGCGATCGCGTTCCCCGAGGGATTAGGAGTCGTTGTTGAGCTACCGGACGCCTGCTGCGCGGGTGCCAGCGGTCAAAGCGGTGAGGGACGCTCTTCTTGCGGCACGGCGCGCCGTGCTCACCACCCACATCAACGCCGACGGCGACGGCGCCGGCTCCGAGGCCGCCGTGCTCTCGTGGATGCGGGCCAACGGAAGCGAGGCGTGGATCGTCAACCCGACCCCGTTCCCCGACTCCTTCCGGTGCCTGGTCGAGAGTGGGGACTGGATCCTGGACGCGAGCTCGGCGGACGCGCGTGACGCGTGCGCGCAGGCCGACCTGGCGGTGGTGCTCGATACCGGAGAGGTGCCCCGCATCGGTCGCGTGCGCTCGCTCATCCGGGACCTGACGACGGTCGTCATCGATCACCATCAGCCGAGCGACCAGCCGATCGGGGGCATCTCCATCCGGGACCCCGAGGCGTGCGCCACGGGAGAGCTGGTGTACGACGTGCTCGTCGCCACGGACGGGCCCTGGACGCGCGCGGCCCTGGAGGGCATCTACATCGCGATCCTGACCGACACCGGCTCGTTCCGCTTCACCAACGCGACGCCCCGCAGCCACCGTGTGGTCGCGGACCTCATCGAGCGGGGCGTCGACCCCGAGGCCATGTTCGCCCGGGCCTACGGGGCTTCTCCGCTGCGCAAGTACCGGCTGCTGGAGCGGGCCCTCTCGACGCTGCGCTTCGACGAGGAGGCGGGCGTCGCCTGGATGATCGTCTCCGGCGACGCCATGGAGGCCGTAGGCGCCACGCCCGACGATCTGGAGGGGATGGTGGACGTGCCCCGCGGCGTGGCGGGCGCGCAGGTGGGGCTCCTGTTCCGTCCCACGGCGACGGGCGACGTCAAGATCTCGCTCCGCTCCAACGGACCCGTGGACGTGAACGAGCTCGCCCACCGCTTCGGTGGCGGCGGGCACATCAGGGCGTCCGGCGCGCTGGTCGCGGGACCCATGGAGGAGGCCGTGCGAAGGGTCGTGGGTGCCGTCCGGGCGGCCGCGCTCGAGGCAGCGGGGCGGGAACCCGCATGACGTCGGCACGTACTGAAGACGGTGACGCGGATCCGGGGGTGCCGGAGGCCCTCCCGCGGACGCTGCTCGCCGTCAAGGACCGGTTCGGCGCCGCGGGCGTGGATCGGCTGTGGATCTTCCCTCCGCGACGTCGGGGACGCCGGGAGCAGGGCCTCGTGGTGGTGAGCGTGTTTCTGGACGGAGACGAGAGGCGCTCGCTCTTCACGGTCGCGTACCGGGCGGAGCGCACCGGACGCTCTCTGTCGGTGGAGCCCGTGTTCACGCCGGAGGGCGACGCGCCGCCGGAGCTCCTGCCCCGCGTGATGGCGGGGGCGGTGAGACGGAGCGGCGAGAGGGAGGATGCGCGGGAAGTGCGCATCGAGGGATCGGAGGGCTCGTTCGGGACGCTGATGTCGGAGTTCGATCCGGCCCTCCTCGACATGGAGGCGGGACAGGCGTGAGGAGCACTCTGAGCACGATCCCCTTCGTGAGGCTCTTCGGGCGCTATCTGCGGGAGCGAGGACTGCCCGTGACGCAGCAGCGCGAGGCCGTCGCCGAGGTCGTGTTCACGGCGAGCGAGCACCTCTCGGTCGACGACATCGAGCACGAGCTCAGGGAGCGCGGCGAGCGCATCGGCAAGGCGACCATCTATCGAACGCTCGACCTCCTGGTCCGCAGCCGGCTCGTGGAGGAGCACGACTTCGGGGAGGGCTTCAAGCGCTACGAGCACCGGCTCTCCCAGCAGCCGGTCCACGAGCACCTCATCTGCCTGGAGTGCGGAAAGGTCATCGAGTTCAGGAGCGCCGAGGTGCAGGCCGTGGAGGCCCGCATCCGGGTGGAGGAGGGGTTCGTTCCCGTGCGGCATCGGCTGGAGATCTACGGTCTGTGCCGCGAGTGCCGCGAGGCGGGGGCGGACGTCCCCGAGACAGGGTTGACCTGCCCCATCGAAACCGTCTAGTTTCGCGCGCCTCGGGTCCGCCCCGCCGGATCCACGAATCCTCTCGCGACCGGGAGGTGCTCCATGCCGCAGGGCAGTCAGTACGTGCCCCAGAAGATGTTCTTCACGAAAGGTGTCGGAATCCATCGGGAGAAGCTCACGAGCTTCGAGATGGCGCTCCGGGACGCACATATCGCCCAGCACAACATCGTGCGGATATCCTCCATATTTCCGCCGTATTGCGAGATCGTCGAGCGCGAGGAGGGCCTGAAGCTGCTCCGGCCGGGCCAGGTCGTGTTCTGCGTGCTCTCCGAGGCCTCCACCAACGAGCCGAGCCGCCGCGTCGGCGCCACCGTGGGGGTGGCGATGCCGGCCGACCGGTCGCAGTACGGCTACATCTCCGAGCACCACGCCTTCGGCCAGTCCGAGAAGGTGATGGGAGATTACGCCGAGGACCTGGCGGCCCAGATGCTCGCCACGGTGCTGGGCGCGCCGTTCGATCCCGACCAGGCCTGGGACGAGCGCAAGGAGCACTGGCGCCTGTCGGGCCACGTCGTGAACACGATGAACCACACGGTGGTCGCCGAGGCGCCGGAGGACGGATACTGGGTGACGGTGCTCAGCGCGGCGGTCGCGTGCGGCTGAGGCGCACTTAGGCGCGCGCGCTTCCGGCCGGCCGCGGGCCCCGTAGACCTGCCCGGGAGGCTCGATGCTCGAAACCCGCGAGTCCCTGCCTGAGCACGTGCCGCTGTCGAGGCGGCGCGGTGAGCTGGGTCACGCCGCGCCGGGTGCCGCGGAGGCGTTCCCGCATCACGAGGTGGAGCGGGCCACGGGCTCGCCCACGATCCCGGGCAATCGGCTCCGGCTGCAGTTCGAGGGGTCGAGCACGTTCGACGCCTGGCTCGACGCCATCGACGGTGCCCGTCACTTCGTGTACTTCGAGAACTACGTGGTGCGCGACGACCGCGTGGGGCGCGCCTTCCGCGAGGCGCTCGTCGCCAAGGCGCGCCAGGGCGTGCCGGTGTGCGTCGTCCACGATTGGATCGGTTGCTGGGCGACGCCGCGGCGGTACTGGAAGCCGCTCCGCCAGGCCGGCGTGCGCGTGCGCGCGTTCAACCGACCCAGCGTCAGGGATCCGTTCGGCGTCCTCCAGAGGGATCACCGCAAGCTGGTCGTCGTGGACGGCGAGGTCGCGTTCGTGGGTGGCTTCTGCGTCGGGGACGAATGGGCGGGCGCCGGACGGGAGGCTCCCTGGCGCGACACCGGAGCGGAGATCCGGGGCCCGGCGGCGAAGGCGGCCGCGCGCGCGTTCGAGCGCATCTGGGCGCAGATGGGCGAGCCGTCGTTCCTGACCCGGTCGCTCCCCGACCCGCCTCAGGTCGGCCCCACGCCGGTGTGGCTCATCGAGGGCGAGCCCGGACGCGGGCGCGTCTATCGGACGCTGCATCTGGCCGCCGTGCGTGCGCGCCGCCGCATCTGGATCACGGACGCCTACTTCGTGGCGCCCAGGCCGATCTCGGAGGCGCTCGCCGCCGCGGCGCAGCAGGGCGTGGACGTCCGCATCCTCGTGCCCGCCAACAACAACTGGCCGTGGGTGGGGAGCCTGTCCCGGGGAGGCTACCGCTTCCTGCTCGAGAGCGGCGTGCGCATCTTCGAGTGGCAGGGGCCGATGATCCACGCGAAGACCTCGGTGGTGGACGGCCTGTGGTGCCGCGTGGGGTCGAGCAACCTCAACTCCGCGAGCCTGATCGGGAACTGGGAGCTGGACGTAGGCGTTCTGGACGAGAGCCTGGCGTCGCAGCTGGAGGGGCTGTTCCTCGCGGACATGGCGTCGTCCGTGGAGATCACCCTCCCGCGGCGGCTCGAGGTGGGCCAAGGACCCGGGGAGGTGACGGAGACTCCGAGGGCTTCGCTGGATCCCGAGGGAACCGTGCCCCAACGGCTCGGGCAGCAGCTCCGGACCCTCGGGAGCGGGAGGCGCATGCGCATGGCGCCCCTGGTTCGTGCCGGGGCGTCCCTGGGCGATGCGCTGGCCGGAGACCGCCCGCTCGGACGGGAGGACCGGACCGTGCTCGGGACGCTCGCGGTCGCGATCCTGGCGGTCGCGGTCGTCGCCGCGCTCCTGCCGGAGGTGGTCGGGTGGGGGGTGGCGGTCGTGGCCGCGTGGTTCGGGGTGGTGGTCGGCGTGCGTGCCTACATGCACGCGCGCAGGGCCAGAATCGAAGAACGTTCGGAGGAGGCGCCCGGCGCCTCCGACGACACCGGGAGTGGGACTGCATCGTGAGCAACGTCGGAATCCTGATCGCCCTGACCGCGGGCATCCTGTCCTTCCTGTCGCCCTGTGTGCTTCCCCTGGTTCCGAGCTACCTGACGTTCGTAACCGGGATGAGCCTCGAGGACCTCCAGGAGGGTGTGGACCGCAGGACCACCCTCATCCACTCGCTGCTCTTCGTGGCGGGCTTCTCGTTGGTGTTCATCCTGCTGGGCGCGTCGGCGTCGTTCCTCGGGCAGTTCTTCAAGGAGTACCAGGTCTGGATCGCGCGCGTCGGGGGGCTCGTCATCATCGTGCTGGGCCTCCACCTGACGGGCGTGCTCAAGCTGACCCCGCTCCTGCGCGAGAAGCGGATGCAGCTCAACGACAAGCCGGCCGGCTACCTGGGCACGATCGGCGTGGGCGCGGCGTTCGCCGCGGGCTGGACGCCCTGCATCGGTCCGGTGCTCGGCGCGATCCTCACCTACGGGTTCTCCCAGAAGACGATGTGGGCGGGCGTGGGGCTGCTCACCGTGTACTCGATCGGCCTCGCGATCCCGTTCCTGATCTCGGCGCTCGTGCTCGACTGGTTCCTGCAGGCGTTCAAGCGCTTCCGCAAGTACATGCGCCTCGTGGAGATCCTGTCCGGCGGGCTGATCATCCTCCTCGGTCTGCTTCTGCTCACGGGCTCGTTCACGCTGCTCACGGGCTGGCTGACGAGGTTCGAGCCGGCGTTCATCATCAACCACACGTAGGCTTTCGAGCGCGGGTGGTGGGCGGTCCGGAGAGGCGACGCCCGTTCCCGGCTCCGATGCGGCCCGGCGTGCCTCACGACCCGGAGGTCAGCAGGTCCTGATGGGTCCAGAGGGACGAGCCGACCCGGACCCTCGTCGTGGCCCCGTGCGGCACGCTCAACCTCACGGTCCCGCCCACGGGGACGCCGCACACGAGGTAGCGCCCGCGCGCGTCGGTCGTGTCGGTGGCGCTGATCGACACGGCGGACTCGCCCGGGGCGTGCCACTCGGCCCGCACCGGCACCGCGGCCAGCGGCGCTCCGTTCGCGACGCTCTGCACGAAGCCCACGATCGTGCCCGTCCCCAGCGTCGACGGGCATCCGTCGGAGCGGGGCACGGCCAGCATCACGTCGGTGCTCCGGTGCGCTCGCAGGACGACCGGGTGGGTGATCACCGGGAGGTCGAGCGAGTCCGTGAGCGCCCCGAAGAACGCGATCACGTGATGGCCGGCCGGAAGGCCCGGCAGGTCGAAGCGCCCCATCGCGTCCGTCGTCGTGGCGGTCGTGTAGTCGTCCGCGAGGAAGACGATCGCACCCTGGACCGGCCCGCCGTCCGCGCTGTCGTACACGGTGCCGGTGACCTCCGCCGTGCCGCTGTCGGTCGAGGGCGCGATGCGCGGCGTGAAGGTGACCTCACCCCCCTTCTCGCGGATCCGGAGCCCGTCCTGCAGCGCGCGTTGGACGGGGGACCGGGACAGGAGCGGCACCAGCGATTCGGACGGCGGGAGCGGCTTGCCCCAGGACGGCATGCGCAGCCACCACTTGCTGACCACCCAGGCGCCGTTGGCCAGCCGCTCGAAGTCGACCCGCCCGCCGAAGTAGCTCTCGGGCAACCCGTCGATGGAGAAGGGCTGGCGGGTGTACTCGAACTCCAGGTAGCGCAGCTCCGACGTCCTGCGGTCGAGCCACAGGGTGCCCTCGATGTCGGGCAGGCCGTGGGGATCGGCCGGCTTGAAGCTTAGACCGACGAGCCCCTTGTCCCGGCCGCCGCGCGGCTCGACGGCGTGGATGCAGTGGCCCTGCAGGAACGCGTCCGAGAGCAGCGCCTGGGCGTCGAGCCCGTAGTACGTGAACTTGTGGCCGGGTGCCGGGCGCACGAATCCGCCCTGCTCCAGGTCCTCTCCGGTCGCGCTCCAGAAGGACTTCTTGCCGAATCCCGAGGTGACGCGCCGGTCCCCTTCCTCGACCCTGCGTGTGACGAGGTTCAGCGTGCGGTTCCAGACCACGTCCTGGAACGGCACGCCGCGCTGCCTCTGGAGCCACACGACCACCTGGAGGGCCTTGCGGGCCTCGTCCCAGATCTCGTTCGTCGCGGTCCCCGCCTGCCGGGAGAGGCGGCAGCGGCCCTGCGAGGCCGTGACCTTGAGCCCCTCCAGGCTGATCGCGCGCACCGCGACGGCGAAGCGAAACGGGAGCGTCTGGCCCGCCGAGACCACGAGCGTGTGGGAGACGGCGTTCGCGTAGCCGATGCGCTCGGCCCGGAGCGTGTACCGGCCCGGAAGCGGCGCCTCGAGGAGGAAGCGGCCCGCCGGGTCGCTGAGCACGGCCGCCTGGACCTTGCCCGTGCTGTCCACGAGTTGGACGAACGCCCCCTGGATCGGGGTCAGCGTGGCCCGGTCCACGATCTCGCCGATGACGCGCTGGTGGACGGGCGTCTGCGCGGCCGCCGGCGCCGCGCCCAGGAGCGCGAGCGCCGCGGTGACTACGAAGAGGAAGGATGTGCGCATGGACATGGAAGGGCCGGTCAGTGTGTCTTGGTCCAGATGACGACGGTCCCGCACGGGCTGTCCGAGCCGGAAGCGAACGCCGGCAAGCCTGAGGGATTCGGATAGACCTCGATACCTGCAATGTCGTACGGGCTCATGAGTTGCTCCCAGTGGCGGACACCGAGATGATTGCCGCCCTGAGCGGTCAGCACACGGTCCACGTAGATGCTCGGGTAGCAGGTCTGGATGCCGGCGGGTGTCCAGTATTTGTCGCTCAGAGCCGGAATCGTGAGGTCACAGGCCGTGGGATCGAACGGATCGCATACTACACGCACGCCCGGCATCCCGTAGAACACGTCGGTGACCTGGTCGACGACGCGACGCTCGATCTGCTTCGCGGTCAGGAAGGAGCCGAATCCCAGCTCCTCGCGCCGGTAGAAGCCCACCTTCTCGAGCTCCCGGTGCAGGGCCGTCGCCGTGACGCTGAGTCCCTTGAGCGCGACGGGCGCCGCCTCGAGGCTCACCTGGAGCGACGCCTCCTGCGAGGTGCCCAGCGTGAAGAAGTGGGACTCGTAGGTCGTGTATCCGAGCGCTTCCACCTCCACGGCGTACGCGCCGAGCTTCGGAACCCTGAGGGCGAACCGGCCGGTCGAGTCGGTCAGCTCCCGACTCACGACCTCTGCCACTTGGCCCTTCGCGACGAGGAGCACCACGTCCGCACCCTTCACGGGCTCGTGCGACGAGCTGTCGACCACGAGGCCCTTCACGCTCTGCGCCGAGAGCGGCGCCGCACACGCGAAGAACAGGGCAGCGACGAGCGCGACGCCGCGTGCGCTTCTCGCCGGTGGCGATCGCATTCCCATGGCGCTCCTCCAGCTCCGGCCGCGCGTGACCCACGGCCACGACACTGATGTGCCACTCACCCTCGCACCGCGCAACCGCTCACGCCGTGCGCGGGCGACGTTCAAGGCGTCCTGGTCCAGATGAGGACGGTCCCGCACGGGCTCTCCGAGCCGGAAGCGAAGGCCGGCAAGCCGGCGGAATCCGCGTAGACCTCGGCCGCCGCCACCTGGGACGGCCGCACGAGCTCGGTCCAGAGACCCGCGTTCGCTTCGACGGTGGGGCCGCTCCCGCCCTTCCGGATCATGTCGCCGTCCAGGTAGATGGTCGGATAGCAGAGCCCGCCGCGGTGCTCGGTCTTCGCGCCGGCCAGGGTGATGTCCCACGCCTCCCCGCCGCCGTGACGGACGTGCTGGACCTCCACACCGGGGACGTCGTAGAAGTCGTCCGTGATCCGACCGACCGTCGTCCCCGCGAGCTGCTCCGGCGTCAGGAAGTGCCCGAGCCCCTTCTTCTCGCGTCCGTAGAAGCCCACCTTCTCGAGTCGGCGCCGCAGCGCCCCCATCGTGACGCTCGCGCCCTTCGCCGGGGCCGGGGCCCGGGCCGGCGCCAGGCTCACCTCGATCCTGGTATCCTGATACGTGTCCATCGTGAAGAGGTGCGTCGTGTAGGGCAGGTAGCCCGGTGCGTCGACCTTCACGGCGTACGCGCCGACCTTCCGGATCATCATCCCGAACTTCCCGCCCTTGTCCGTCCGCTCGCGGCTGAGGACCTGGCCGGAGACCTTGCCCTTCGTGCCGAGGATCTCCACGTCGGCCGACTCGACGGGGGCCTGCGTCGACTGGTCGAGCACGACCCCGTGGACGTACTGGGCCGAGAGGCGGCCGGATCCCGCGATCAGCAGTGCGGCGGCGACCGCGACGCTGACTGTCGTCCTCGTGGCTGGGTGCGTTCCCATGGCGCTACTCCGGGCACGGCCGATGGGAGGGCCCGACGCGGGAGCCCGGGCCGGCGCGCGGCGACGGCCCAATTCGAAGATACGCTCCTGCGTCGCGTGGATTACAGGGGGCCCGGACCCACCGGGGCCGGAGCCGCCTCTCCGGCCCCCGAGGCCAGCCGCTCCTCGAGCATCTGCCGCTTGAGCAACCGTGCGTACGTCCCGTTCGCGGCGATCAGCTCGGGGTGCGTGCCCCGCTCGACGATGCGCCCGTCGTCGAGGACGAGGATCTGGTCCGCGTTCATCACCGCGGACACGCGGTGGCTGATGATGAACGACGTGCGCCCGGCCATCACGGTGCGCAGGTCCTCGAGGATGCGCGCCTCCGTGTGCGTGTCCACGGCGCTCAGCGCGTCGTCGAGCACGAGGATCGCGGGATCGCGCGCGAGCGCGCGCGCGAGCGTCGCGCGCTGCTTCTGTCCGCCCGAGAGGTTGATGCCGCGCTCGCCCAGCAGCGTCTCGTAGCGGTCCGGGAACTCCTCGATCTGATCGTGGAGCTGGGCCACGCGCGCCGCGCCCACCACCCGATCGAGGGCCTCTTCCTGCTCGTACGGGAGCCCGTCGGCGCCGTCCAGGCCCAGGCCGATGTTCGCCCGGATCGTGTCGGAGAACAGGAACGAGTCCTGGGGCACCATGCCGACGTGCCTGCGCATCTCCGTGGGATCCACCTGCGTCAGCGGGACCCCGTCCACCAGGACTTCGCCGGACGTGGGATCGTAGAGCCGGGCCAGCAGCGCGACGAGCGTGCTCTTCCCGGATCCCGTGGGGCCCACGACCGCCACGGTCTGTCCGGGCGGCGCGACGAAGCTCACCCCGTCGAGCACGAGCCGCTCCGTGCCCGGGTAGGCGAACGAGACGTCGCGGAACTCCACCTCGCCGCGCATCCCGTCGAGCGCGCGCCGGCCCTCCGGTGGTGCGGGCAGGCTCGGCACCGTGCCGAGGATCTTGTTGAGCCGGGCCATCGAGGCCGCGCCCCTCTGGAAGAGGTTCACGACCCACCCGAGGGCGATCATCGGCCAGATGAGCAGCGCGAGATAGAAGCCGAACGCGACGAACTCGCCGACGGTGATGCGCCCGCTGATCACCTCCAGCGAGCCCATCCACAGCACGATGACCATGGCTCCGCCGGCGATCAGCATGAGGAGCGGATAGAACGCGCCCGCCGAGACCGCGAGCCGCATGTTGCGCCCGCGGTATTCCTGGTTGAGGGCGTCGAACTGGCGGGCCTGCTCGGCTTCCTGGACGTACGCCCTCACGATGCGCACGCCGGTGAGGTTCTCCTGCACCATGGTGGAGAGCGTCGAGAACTGCTCCTGGATCGCCTCGAAGCGGCGGTGGATCACCTTGCCGAAGCCCAGCACGATCGGGGGCAGGACCACCATCGGCACCATCGCGTAGAGCGTGAGGCGCGGGCTGATCCAGACCATGAGCGCGAGCGCGAAGACGAACCCGACCGTGGTGTTGACGGCGTACATGATCGCGGGACCGACCGCCTGCCGGACGGCGAGGGTGTCGTTCGTCGCGTGGCTCATGAGGTCGCCCGTGCGCCAGGAGCCGTAGAACGCGGGATCCAGCGCGAGGAGATGCCGGAAGAGGTCGTTGCGCAGGTCGACCTCGATCCGGCGGCTGATCCCGTTCAGGAGCTCGCGCATGCCGTAGCGCGCCGCGCCGCCGAGGAACGTGGCCGCGACGATCAGCAGGCCCAGCACGCCGATGCGCGCGGCCGTGACGTCCGGGCGCCCGAGGCCGTCGATGGCCATCTTGATGAGCCAGGGGCCGGCGCTCTGGAAGAGGTTGGCCAGCACCACGCACGCCATGCCGAGGGCGAACCCGCGCCGGTAGGGCCTGAAGTACGGGAGCATCGAGCGAAGGGGGCTCATCGCGGCTTCGGCTCCGCTCAGCGGGAAGGGAGGTGGGTGGGCGTGGCCGGCGGGCGGCGCAGGAGCGCGGCGGCGCCCCCCGCCAGCAGCGCGGCGCACAGCGGCAGCACGTCCTCGTCGACGTCGAAGCGCGGGGAGTGGTGCTCCCTGGGCTCCGCGAGCGCCGCGCCGACCCAGAAGAACGCGCCCGGCGCCGTGCGCGCCAGGTAGGCGAAGTCCTCGGCCGCCATCGACGGGTGTGCGGGCAGGAGCGCGTCCTCGCCCGCCACGTCGCGGATCGCCTCGCGGACGACGGCGACCGCGGCGGGGTCGTTCACGACGGGCGGGTAGCCCGGGCCGATCCTCACGGACACGCGGGCGCCGAGCCGCTCCAGCATCCCGAACGAGCCCTCGACGGCCTCCACCAGGCGCCGGCGCACGTCGGGGTCGAAGTAGCGCAGCGTCCCCTCGAGGACGACCCGGTCGGCCAGGGCGTTGAGCGCGCTCCCGCCGTGGACGGTCCCGAACGTGACGACGCCGCTCTCCATGGGGTTGATGCGGCGCGCGACGGCCTGCTGGGCGGCGAGCACGCCCTGCGCCGCCAGCACCACGGCGTCCACCCCGGCCTCCGGATACGCGGCGTGGGCCGCCCTGCCGCGCACGTCCACCCGGGTCTCCTCGGACCCGGCCATGACCGCGCCCTCGCCCAGGAAGACCTTGCCGCTGGGGAGGTGCGCGCCGACGTGCAGACCGAGCACCGCGTCCACGCCCTCCATGGCGCCGTCCGCGATCATGCGCTGGGCGCCGCTCAGGCCCTCGGCGTCCGAGGACTCCTCGGAGGGCTGGAAGAGCAGCCGGACCGTGCCTGCGGGGAGCCGGCCGTCGCGCTTCATCTCCGCCAGCAGACGAGCCGCGCCGACGAGCCCGCTCGTGTGCGCGTCGTGGCCGCATGCGTGCATGACGCCGGGGACCTCGGACGCGTAGTCGTGATCCGCCTTCTCCTGGATGGGGAGCGCGTCCATGTCGGCGCGCACCGCGACCACCGGACCGTCGCCGTGCGCGAGCTCGGCCACCACGCCCGTGATCCCGACGCCCGTACGCACCTCGAAGCCGACCGCCCGCACGGCGTCGGCCGCCAGGGCCGCCGTGCGGGTCTCGCGGAAGCCCAGCTCGGGATGCCGGTGCAGGTCCCGGCGCAGGGCCACGAGGTCCCCGCGCATGGCCCGCGCGCGCTGCAGGAGCTCCGTCACCGTCGTTGCCGCCTCCCATCGCCTCGGGTAACGTTGGTCGCTCGACCCTACGGAGTCTCTTGAAAGCCCCACAAGCGCATGCAGGATCCACGCCTCACCGAGCAGCGCAATCCCCGCTCCGTGCGCATCGACCAGCTCGACGCGCTCGGCATCGTCGATCTCGTCAACGCCGAGGACCGCATGGTGGCGGCCGCGGTGGGCGAGGAGCGTGAGGCGATCGCCCGGGCGGTCGAGCTCGCGGAGGCGGCGTTTCGCGCGGGGGGCAGGCTCGTCTACGTCGGTGCCGGCACGTCGGGCCGGCTCGGCGTCCTCGACGCGGCCGAGATGCCGCCGACCTACGGCACGGACCCGGAGATGGTGAAGGGCGTCATCGCCGGGGGCTACGAGGCGCTGGTGCGCTCCCAGGAGGGAGCGGAGGACCGGCCGGAGGATGGCGCCGCCGCCGTCGACGCCCTCGCCGTGGGGCCGAAGGATTTCGTGCTGGGGATCGCGGCGTCGGGGACGACGCCCTACGTGCACGGAGCGCTCGGGCGCGCGCGCGAGCGCGGCGCCCGCACCGGGTTCCTCCTGTGCACCTACCCTTCGCCCGATCTGGTCGCGCGCTACGACGTGGTCGTCGCGCCCCTCGTCGGGCCGGAGGTCATCACGGGCTCGACCCGCATGAAGGCGGGCACCGCCACGAAGCTCGTGCTCAACACGATCACCACGGGCGCGATGGTGCGCCTGGGCAAGGTGTACGGGAACCTCATGGTGGACCTCCAGGTGACGTGCGCGAAGCTGCGCGACCGCGGGGAGCGGATCCTGCAGGAAGGGCTGGCGCTGGACCGTGCGGCGGCCGGCGAGCTGCTGGACCGCGCGGGCGGGCACGTGAAGACCGCGCTGGTGATGGGCCGGCTGGGAGTGGACGCCCCCGAGGCGCGTCGTCTCCTCGACGAGGCGGGCGGCGTCGTCTCCAACGTCCTCGGGGACCTGGAGCGGGAGTCCGCGTGAGCGGCAAGCCGAGGCCGGAGCGCAGGCGCGCGAAGCCGGGGGCGGCCGAAGAGCCGACCACTCCCGTGCGTGCCCGCGACGCCCGGCGCACCGCCGGCGACCAGCGTGCCGAACGGCAGCCCGCGCCGGCACCAACCGTGCCCTCTGCCCGGCTGCGGTGGATCCTGCTCGCGGTCGTCCTCGTCGTGTCCACGACCGTGGTGGTCGGCGCCTTCAATCCCGCGCCGCACCCCGGCGGCGACAACGCCGGCTACGTGACGCTGGCCTACTCGCTCGTCGCGCACCACAGCTACACGAGCCTCTACGATCCGACCCGGCACCCGCACACGAAGTACCCCCCGGTCTTCCCGCTGCTGCTGGCCGTCCTCATCGCGCTGGGCGCCCGCACGTGGACCGCCCTCAAGACCGTGGCCGCCCTGTCCACCATCGCCGCGGTCGGCTTCAGCTACCTGTGGGCCGAGCGGCGCCTGGGGGCGGCGAGGGCGGCGGGGGTGGCCGCGGCGCTGGCGATCTCGTCGTCCGTGGTCTTCTACAGCCACTGGATCCTCTCGGACCCGACGTTCCTCATGTTCACCATGGCGAGCCTGTGGGCGCTCGACCGAGCGGACGAGGAGGGCGGGGGCGCGCGGTGGCTGGTGCTGGGCGCCGCGGCCGCGGGCCTGGCCTACTTCACGCGCTCGGCGGGCGTGCCGCTGGTCCTGGCCATCCTCGGCTGGCTCGCGCTCAGGAGGCGCTGGCGCGCGCTCCTCTTCGTGGCGATCGGCCTCGGGGTCCCGGCCGCGCTCTGGTGGCTGAGGGCGGAGCTGGTCGGCCGGATCGAGTACGCGTCGGAGTTCTGGATGGTCAACCCGTACGACCCGACGCTGGGGCGCGTGGGGATCGGCGGGCTCCTGGCACGGGTCGGCGGCAACCTCGAGGGCTACGTGGGCAGCTACCTCCCCGGAGGGGTGGTGGGGCAGGGGCAGGGAGCCGCACGGGCCGCGCTCGGGATCGCGCTGGTGGGCCTGGGGCTGGTGGGGTGGGTGCGCCGGGCGCGGCGCCGCATCGGCGCGGCGGAGCTCTTCCTGCCTCTGTACGCGGGGGTGATCCTCCTGTGGCCTCAGGTCTGGTCGGGGGACCGCTTCGCGCTGCCGCTGCTGCCCGTGCTCTTCGTCTACGCGCTCCAGACCTTGTGGGACGCCGCGGGTCGGCTGGGAAGGCCCGCCGCGATCACGGCCGCGGTGGCCGCGCTCCTCGTCCTCGTCCTGCCGGCGCTGGGGAGCTGGCTCGGGTCGGTGCGGGAAGCCTCTCAGTGCGGCAGCATCGTCCGGGCGGACGGGCCGTTCGCCTGCTGGGGGTCGGGCTACGAGGAGTTCGAGGAAGCGGCCGCATGGTCCGCCTCCAACCTGCCGGCGGGCTCCGTGGTGCTCACCCGCAAGCCCCGCATCTTCTACGTCCTCAGCGGCCTGCCGAGCCGCACGTTCCCGTTCGAGACGGCGTCGGCGGCACATCTCGCCCTCGCCGACAGCGTCGGCGCCCGCTACGAGCTGCTGGACCAGGTGGGGGGGCTGGCCCTCCAGTACGTCGGCTCGGCCATCGAGCACCGTCCGGGCGCGTACTGCGCGCTGGCGAAGTTCGGGCAGGGATCGGGCGTGGGCACGCGCCTGTTCGGGATCCTGCCGCCCGACCGGCGAGCTCCGCCCGACACGGCCGCGCAGGGAGGAGCCGTCCGCATCGAGAGCTGCCCCTCGTCCTATCTGCGGTCTTCGGGAGGAAAGGCCGGCTACGTCCCGTCGGTGCCGTCCTCCAGGATCCCGCTGCTCGAACGGCTCGACCCGTAGAGCACGGCGACCGCGACGGCGAACGTCACGTGCTCAAGGTAGCTGCGATTCCGGGGTGCCAGCTCTTCGAGGAGCCGCGCGAGTGCGGGCACCCGGCCGAGCGGGGCGCGGGCGCCCAGCAGGCGGGAGAGGCCACCCATGGGATCGGCCGCGTACTCGGCGGTGCCGTAGAGCGCGCCCTTGAGGAGGGGAGGGCCGGGGACGAGCGGCTCGACCGCAGCCCCGTAGAGGATTCCCTGTCCGGCCCCGAGGAGCAGGTGCTCGCCGAGGTCGCCGTCCAGGGCCGGCGACCTCCCCTCCGCGTCGAGGAGCGGCCGCACGAGCTCGACCAGGAGCGCGCCCCCGGCCCCCGCGACGCCCGCGCGCAGAAGACGAAGCACCCCGCTCCTCCCGCGCGGACGCAGCGTGCCGAGGCCCCGCGCCGCGAGGGTCGCGAGCGCGGATGCGAGGAGGCGGTCGCCGTCGCCCGCCTCCCTCTCGCCGACGTCCTCGGTCTTGCCGCGGCGCGCGGAGGCGCGCTC
>JBJKSF010000040.1:0-9363 GCA_046704285.1 Longimicrobiales bacterium
ATCACGGCGGTGGTCGAGAACCTGAGGAGCCTGGGCGCCGACGCGGAGGAGCTCCCGGACGGCATGATCGTGCGCGGCTCGGACCGGCCCCTGGCCGGCAGGGTGCGCGCGCTCGGCGATCACCGCATCGCGATGGCGTTCGGCGTGTTGGGCGCGGCGCCGGGCAACGAAGTCGAGATCGACGAGCCGGAAGCGGCCAGCGTGAGCTTCCCGGGCTTCTGGGCGCTCCTGCGCCGTGTGACAGGGTGAGCGGCAGGCCCGCACCGTCCCCTGGACGCCGGCCGATCGTCACGGTGGACGGTCCGGCCGGATCGGGCAAGACGACGACGGCGCGAGCGGTCGCGCGCCGCGTCGGCTTCCGGCACCTGGATTCCGGCGCGCTCTACCGTGCGCTCGCGTACGCGCTCCTCGAGTCCGGCACGCCGCCGGCGCGTTGGGCGGCCGTGGACGAGGTGACCCTGGCCGGACTCGGCGTGAAGGTGAGGCAGGGGAGCCCCGACTACGAGGTGCGCCTCGGGGAGCGGCCCCTGGGCCCCGAGCTGCGCACGGAGCCCGTGACGGCGCAGACATCGTTCCTGGCGAGCCTCCCCGCGGCGCGTGCGTGCCTGCTCGGCCTGCAGCGCGAGGCCGGGCGAACCGGAGGGCTGGTCGCGGACGGGCGGGACATGGGGACCGTCGTCTTCCCCGACGCCGACGTGAAGGTCTACCTCGTGGCCGAGCTCACGGAGCGCGCCAGACGGCGCGTGCGCGAGCGCACGGGCGCCGAGCCGGACCCGCGCGAGATCGAGGCGGAAGCGGAGCGGATCGAGCGCCGCGACCGGGCGGACTCCGAGCGCACGCTCTCCCCGCTCCGCCAGCCTCCGGACGCCTTCGTGCTCGACACGACGCGTCTGTCGTTCGAGGAGCAGGTGGAGGCCGTCGTCGCCCAGGTCCGGCGGTTGACGCGCATCTGAGCCCCCGGTAGCTTTTCCTGCTCGCGCTCCCGAGGGGGGCACGAGCAGAGTCCGCCGAGAGGCCCGGGAGGGCGGCGCCCCAAGCGCACCCCCGGCCGCTCCTACGTTCACCCAGGCCCGGATCCTCCTATCCCGGAGTCCGGCAGTGCCCGCGCATCCGCGGCGGTAGCCAGCCATGACCGAGAATCAGACCCCCACCCCCGATGCACCCGAGATCCGCGACGCCACCCCTGCGGCGGAACCCGAACCCGCGCCGCGCGTGGAGCCCGACGAAGACGCCGACGACGAAACCGGCGTGGCCATCGACGCCCTGACGGGCGAGGTCGTTTCCGACGCGTACGACGACGAAGAGGACACGCCGGAGCGGGCGCGGAGCGAAGGGATCTCGCCGGAGCTGTTCCACGACCCGTACGGGGAGGAGCCGCTGACGACCTCCCGGGAGGACTTCGAGGCGATGCTCTCGCAGTTCTCCGAGGACTTCCAGGAGATCCGCGAGGGCGAGATCGTGCAGGCCAAGGTGCTGCGCGTGACGGACGCCTCGGTGATCCTCGAGTTCGGGTTCAAGAGCGAGGGCTCGGTGCCGCTGGACGAGTTCAAGGAGCCGCCGCAGCCGGGTGAAGAGGTCGAGGTTCTGCTCGAGAGCCTCGAGGACGACGACGGCGTGGTCGTCCTCTCCAAGAAGAAGGCGGACTTCCTGCGCGTGTGGGAGAAGATCCGCGAGGCCTACGACGCGGATCGCCCCGTGAAGGGAACGCTGGTCCGCAAGATCAAGGGCGGCGTGACGGTGGACCTCATGGGAGTCGACGCGTTCCTGCCGGGCTCCCAGATCGCGCTGCGGCGCGTGCCGAACATCGAGGACCTCATCGGCGAGTCGTACAAGTTCAAGATCATCAAGCTGAACAAGCGCCGCCGCAACATCGTGGTGTCACGGCGGGTGATCCTGGAGGCCGAGCGCGAGAAGAAGCGCGAGACGCTCGTGAAGGAGCTTCTGGTCGGCCAGGTGCGCGAGGGCGTGGTGAAGAACATCACGGACTTCGGCGCCTTCATCGACCTCGGTGGGCTCGACGGGCTGCTGCACATCACGGACATGTCGTGGGGCCGCGTCGGCAATCCCACGGAGGTCGTGGAGATCGGGCAGGCGCTCGACGTGAAGGTCCTGGACATCGACTGGAACCGCGAGCGCATCTCCCTGGGCCTGAAGCAGCTCCTCCCGTACCCGTGGACGGACATCGACAAGAAGTATCCCGTCGGCTCGCGCGTGCGCGGCAAGGTGGTCTCGATCACCAACTACGGGGCGTTCGTGGAGCTCGAGAAGGGGGTGGAGGGCCTGGTCCACATCTCCGAGATGAGCTGGACCCGCAACGTCCGCCATCCGTCCAAGGTCGTGTCGATCGGCGAGGAGATCGAGGCGGTGGTCCTGAAGGTGGACCCCGAGGACGAGAAGATCTCGCTCGGCATGAAGCAGATCGAGGAGGACCCGTGGCTCGCGCTCCCGGTGAAGTATCCCACGGGGACGAAGCTCTCGGGCATCGTGCGCAACCTGACGTCGTTCGGGGCTTTCGTGGAGATCGAGCCGGGCATCGACGGGCTGGTGCACGTCTCCGACATGAGCTGGACCAAGCGCGTCGAGCACCCGTCCGAGGTGGTCCAGAAGGGGCAGGACGTGGAGGTCCTGGTGCTGGACGTCGACGCGGAGAACAAGAGGATCTCGCTGGGGATCAAGCAGCTCCTCGACGACCCGTGGCCCCAGATCTCGGAGCGGCTCGCTCCGGGCGTGGAGTGCGAGGGCAAGGTCGTGCGCGTGCAGGAGAAAGGGTTCGTCGTCGATCTCGGCGACGACATCGAGGGCTTCGTGCCCGCCTCGCATTGCGGCATCGAGGACCCCAACCGGCTGGACGAGTACTATGGGGCCGGTGATCCGGTGGACCTGCGCGTGCTGGAGTCCGACGCGGCGAACCGGCGCATCGTCCTCGAGGTGACGAGCAAGCCGAAGCGGAAGTCCCGGGAGGAGATCGAGGCGGTGCGCGCGGCGGAGGCCGCGCCCGGCGACGCCTCCGACTCCGGGTCGGAGGTCTCCGTCGAGCCCGCCACGACCACTCCGCACGGCGACGCCAGCGACGCCAGCGACGCCAGCGACGCTGGGGACGTCGGGGACGCGGATCAGGGCGAGGGCGAAGCGGTAGCGGAGGAACCCGTCGCGGCCCGGACCGAGGACGCACCTGCGGAGGAGGTCGCTCCCGCGGAGGAGGTCGCCGACAGGGAGGGCTGAGCAGGTGATCTCCGCTCGTCGTGGCCCCCTCCGGTGACCTCGTGAAGGCGCAGGGCCCCTTCGCCCGGACGCTCCCCGCGCTCAGGAGCCTCGGCATCCTCCTGGGGGTGATGCCGCTCGTGCTGGCGGGGTGCAAGCCGGTGCCGGTACCGGCGTCGCCCGCGCACAGGGCACCACCGCCGGTGCCGGTGGTGCGCCGAGGATCCGTCTCGCCGGCACAGGAGGCCGCGGCGGATACGCTCCTGCAGGCTGCGCGCGAGGCCTTGCGGACAGGCCGTCCGGGCGCGGCGCGCCGGACGGCCGCCGAGGTTGTGGCGTCGTATCCGTCGACGGCCGCATCCGGGCCCGCGCTCCTGCTCGAGTCCCGCGCAGCACTCGCGATGGGAGCCTTCGCTGCGGCCGACAGCGCCGCGCAGCGCTACCTGGGCCTCCTCGGCCCGAGCGACCCCCGGAAGGGAGAGGCGGCACTGCTGCGAGCCGAGGCGAAGGACAGCCTCGGCGACGGCAGCGCGGCGCTGGAGAGCCTCCTGGACGTGGGCTCCGCCAGCCCGCCCGAGGTGGTTCTACGAGCCGTCACCATGGGACGCGCCGTCGCGGCCGATCTGGGGGAGAAGGCGCTCGCGCGCGTGGCCGCGCACCTCCCGGCCGGCACACCCGTGGCGCCGGTGGTGAGCGCGCGCTACGCGGTGGTTCTGCTGGAGGCCGGCGGCGCGGACGCGCAGGCCCGCCGTTGGGCTCGGGAGGCGCTCGCCACCGGAGCCACGGGCCCCGACGCTGCGGCGGCCCGGGCGGTTCTCCGGGGAGAGACACCTCCGGGGCCGGCCGCCGGCACGCTGCGCCTCGGCCTCGTCCTGCCCGTCACCGGGCCCCCGGCGATCCACGCGGTCGGGTCGCTCATCGAGGAGGGCGTGGAGGTCGCGGTCGCGCAGGCCGAGGGCCAGGGGATCCAGGTTCAGGTGGAGACCCGGGACGATCAAGGAGATCCGGCGGGGGCGGCCGCCGCGGTCCGGGATCTGCAGAGCGGGGGCGCGATCGGCGCGCTGGGCTTCCTCGAGGACCCGATGCTCCTCGCAGCGAGCCAGAGCCGGACCGGCCCGTTCCCCCTCGTCTCCCCGACCGCCCGCCTCGGAGCCGGGGCGCCGTCCGGAGTCTACTCGCTGGAGAGCGGCGATCCCGGGGCGGCGGTGAAGATCGCGCAGTACGCGGTGGGGGCGGGGATCCAGCGCGTGGCGATCATCCACTCGCGCTCGCCCGGGTCGGTCGCCGAGGCCGACGCGTTCACGACGGCCGCGGACTCCCTGGGCCTTCCGGTCGTGGGCGACTTCGCCTACGACGTGGGTGCGACGTCCTTCGGACCGCAGATCCTGGGCGCCGCCGACTCCTTGAGGGCGAGGGAGATCGCCGCGCTGCATCTCGGGCCCGACGACACCCTGCACGCCGACTCGCTCACTCCGGTGGCCGTCTTCATCCCCGCTCCGCGGGAGGACATCCAGTACGTGGCTCCCGAGGTGCTCTTCTACGGCCTGGACACGCTCGCCATCCAGGTGCTGGGAACGGACGGATGGACGGATCCGCGAGTGCTCGCCAACACCGACCCGCACTACACGGACGGCGTGGTGGCCACGGCACCCGTGGACGCGGGCCCCGGCTCTCCGGCCTATGCCCGTTTCACCGCCGCGTACGAGGCGCAGTTCCGCCGCTCGCTCGTGAGTCCGATCCCGGCCCTCGGATACGACGCGGCACGACTGATCCTCGGCGCGATCGAGCAGGGTGCGCGCACCCCGGGACAGGTCGAGGAGGCGCTCGCGCGCCTGCGAGACTTTCCGGGCGCCACCGGCATCCTGTCCGTCGAGCACGGCGCGCTCGTGCGCCGCACCAGCGTCGTGCGACTGGACCACGGGGCCTACGTGCCCGTACGCTGACCCCGGAGGCCGGTGGGCGCCGGCCCCGGACCGACACGAATCGCGAGGGACAGGCCGATGTCCATCCACGAGAAGCTCGACACCCTGGAGGAGCTGAGGAGGGCCTCCGAGGAGGGCGGGGGCGCCGCCCGTCTGGATGCCCAGCACCGGCAGGGGAAGCTCTCGGCGCGCGAGCGCCTGGACCTGCTCCTGGACGAGGGCTCGTTCGTGGAGATGGACAGGTTCGTGACGCACCGCTCCACCGACTTCGGCCTGGAGGACCGCAAGGTGCTGGGCGACGGGGTCGTCACGGGCTATGGGACGATCCAGGGGCGCCTCGTCTACGTGTTCTCGCAGGACTTCACGGTCTTCGGCGGATCCCTCTCGGAGGCGCACGCGGAGAAGATCGTTAAGGTCCAGGAGATGGCGCTCCGCGCCGGGGCGCCGCTCGTGGGGCTGAACGATTCGGGCGGGGCGCGCATCCAGGAAGGGGTCGTGAGCCTGGGGGGCTACGCCGACATCTTCCTCCGCAACACGCTGGCGTCGGGGGTGGTGCCTCAGGTCAGCGTCGTCCTGGGCCCGTGCGCCGGGGGCGCCGTCTACTCGCCCGCCATCACCGACTTCGTCTACATGGTGCGCGGAACGAGCTTCATGTTCGTGACCGGGCCGAACGTCGTGAAGACGGTCACGCACGAAGACGTGGACATGGAGGGGCTGGGAGGCGCGGACGTACACGCCTCGCGCTCCGGCGTCGCGCATTTCGCGTACGACTCCGAGCCCGAGTGTCTCGCGGCGGTGCGGGAGCTCTTCACGTACATCCCGCAGAACAACAGCGAGCTCCCCCCGGGCCGCGAGAGCGACGACCCACACGACCGCCGGGACGAGAAACTGCTCGAGATCGTCCCGGACAACCCCAACCGCCCGTACGACATGCACGAGGTCATCGAGTGCCTCGTCGATGACGGCAGGTTCTACGAGGTCCATGCGCGCTTCGCGCAGAACATCCTCGTCGGGTTCGCCCACCTCGGAGGCCAGGCCGTCGGGATCGTCGCGAACCAGCCTGCCGTGCTGGCAGGCGTGCTGGACATCGACTCATCGGACAAGGGCGCGCGGTTCGTCCGGTTCTGCGACGCGTTCAACGTCCCGCTCGTCGTGCTGGAGGACGTTCCGGGATTCCTGCCGGGCGTCGCGCAGGAGCACGGCGGCATCATCCGCCACGGGGCCAAGCTGCTCTATGCGTTCAGCGAGGCCACCGTGCCCAAGATGACCGTGATCACGCGCAAGGCCTATGGCGGCGCCTACGACGTCATGAACTCCAAGCACGTCCGTGGCGACGTGAACCTGGCCTGGCCGCAGGCGGAGATCGCGGTGATGGGCCCCAAGGGCGCGGTCGAAGTGCTCTTCAAGCGGGAGATCGCCGGGTCCGACGACCCCGAAGCCGCCACGGAGGCTCGGATCAACGAGTATCGCGAGCGGTTCGCGAACCCCTACATCGCGGCGGCGCGCGGATACGTGGACGACGTGATCGATCCGCGCGAGACGCGCCCACGCCTCATCTCCGCGCTGGACATGCTGCGCAACAAGCGCGACGAGAACCCGCTGAAGAAGCACGGGAACATCCCGCTGTAGGGCGAGGGGGCGCACCGCCGGAGCAGCCTTGGCGGGGCCTCTCCGTGCGGAGGAGCTCCGAGGAGGATCGGCCGGAGCTGCATCGCGACAGCCCAGCGGCCGAGGCGGACCCCCACGGGAGCCCCCCGTCAGCCGTACAACCCCGGGCCGTCGCCCCGCGTCGTATCCGTCGTGCGGCTCGATCGAGCCCGCTCCGTCCTCACCCGGAGCGCCATTCCAACGGATACGGGACGATGAAGACGACGAGACGGAGCCCGGCGCCTGGCAGCCTCTGGAAGGCGACGGGTCTCGGGGCCGTGGCCGCCCTGCTGGCCACAGGGCTCCTCGGGGCGCAGAAGCCGGGCGCGGCCCCACGGTGCCGGTGCGTGGACGGCCTCGGCCGTGCGATCCCCGACTGCACGTGCCACCCGGCTCCGTCGCCGGGGCGCATCATGGCGGAGGCGCCCGACACCGGCAGCGGACTCGGCTTCCGGGCCGACTCGACCGGTCGGGGGGGCATGCTCCCCGGGAAGGGACGAAGCCTCCCGAAGCTGCACGTGGTCCGGATCCACCCAGGGAAGGAAGACGACCGCTGCCCCGGCGACTCGGGTCCCGCCGCGGCCGTCTTCGGCGACGACTGCGTGGGGGGGTTGGAGCTCGTCGCGCTCAACCCGGGCCTCTCCGACTACTTCCACACGGGTCGGGGCGTGCTGGTCACCGACGTGCGCAAGGGCTCGCGCCTGGGACTCCGGCCGGGCGACGTGATCCTCGAGATCGGGGCCCGGAAGGCGGCGTCCCCGGAGCAGGTGCGCCGCGTCCTGCGCGGCTACGGCCCTCACGAGCCCATCCTGTTCCACATCGAGCGCGCAGGCAGGACGGTGGAGGTGTCGGGCCACATGGGAGGTGGCTGAGGCGGGCCGGGCGCGGGCCCCGGCGTCACCGGGCCGCACTTTCCTCGCGTCCGGGCCCGGTCTAACTTCGAGCCGCTCGCCCCGACCGTCCCGCTCCGTTCCGCGCTCCGCGCGAGGGCTCCGCGCGGGGGCCGGGTCCCCGGTCCGTGAGGGCCCCTGACGATTCGGCTCGAGACGATGACGTGATCCGCTCCCTTCTCATCGCAAACCGCGGGGAGATCGCGGTGCGCATCATCCGCACCGCCCGGGAGCTCGGGATCCGCACGGTGGCCGTCTTCTCGGAGCCGGACCGGTGCGCTCCGCACGTCCAGATGGCCGACGCCGCGTTCCTGATCGGTCCCGCACCCTCGGCGGAGAGCTACCTGCGCATCGACGGGATCGTCGAGGTGGCCCGGCGGGCCGGCGTGGATGCGATCCATCCCGGTTACGGCTTCCTGTCGGAGCGCGCGCCGTTCGCACGGGCCGTCGCGGACGCCGGGCTGATCTTCGTCGGCCCCACCGCGGACACGATCGCCGCGATGGGCGACAAGACGGAGGCCCGCCGGCGCATGCAGGCGGCCGGCGTGCCGATCGTGCCCGGTCTGGTCGACCCGGTCGCGGACGCCCGCGCGGCGCTGGAGGCGGCGCGCGACCTGGGGTTCCCGGTCCTGCTCAAGGCGTCCGCCGGCGGGGGCGGCAAGGGCATGCGCGTCGTGCGCGAGGAGAGCGAGCTGGTGAAGGCGTTCGAGGCGGCGCGGCGCGAGGCCACCGCGGCCTTCGGCGACGGCTCGATCTACCTGGAGCGCTTCCTCGACCGCCCGAGGCACGTCGAGATCCAGATCCTGGGCGACACGCACGGGAACGTCGTGCACCTCGGAGAGCGGGAGTGCTCGATCCAGCGGCGCCACCAGAAGCTGATCGAGGAGGCGCCCTCGGCGGTTCTCGACGCCGAAGAGCGGGAGGCGATGGGTGCGGCGGCCGTACGCGCAGGAGAGGCGTCAGGGTACGTCGGGGCGGGCACGGTGGAGTTCCTGTACGATCGGGGCTCCTTCTACTTCCTCGAGGTCAACGCACGGCTGCAGGTGGAGCACCCGGTCACCGAGCTGGTGACCGGGCTCGACCTCGTCGCCTGGCAGCTGCGCGTGGCCGCGGGCGAGCCCCTGGGCTTCACGCAGGAGGACGTGCGGCTCGCGGGTCACGCGATCGAGTGCCGCATCACGTCCGAGGATCCCCTGCGCGGCTTCCTCCCCTCCACGGGCGGGGTGACCCACCTGGAGGTACCGTCGGGAGCCGGCGTGCGCTGGGACGCCGGCATCCAGGAGGGCTCGCAGGTCTCGCTCCACTACGACCCGCTCCTGGCCAAGCTGATCGTGCACGCGCCCACCCGCGATGCGGCGATCACCCGCATGGCCCGCGCGCTCGACGAGCTCGTGGTGGGCGGCGTGGAGACGAGCGCGCCGTTCCACCGGCGCGTCATGGACGAGCCCGACTTCCGCGCAGGGCGCCTGAGCATCCGATACCTGGAGGAACACCCGGATCTTCTCGACGGCGCCCCGCCCGAAGACCTCGAGCGAGCCGTCGCCGTGGCGGTGGCCCTGCTCGAGGAGGAGGACCGCCGTCACCACCTGGCCCCCCGCGCATCGGTGCCCAGCGGGCCCGCCGGCGGCGGCCTGAGCGCGTGGCGCAGGGGCGTGCGGCCGTACCGAGGGGACGGCCATGCATGACGCCGGGCCGGCCGGCGA
>JBJKSF010000041.1:0-4512 GCA_046704285.1 Longimicrobiales bacterium
CTGTACAGGCTTATGTAGAATACGCATTATTGCATCATGGAAACGCGTATCACGGCCACGGAGCTGGTCCGCAGCCTGGGAGACATCCTGGGGCGCATCCGCTACCGCGGCGAACGGTTCGTCATCGAGAGGAACGGAACGCCGGTGGCCCGGCTCGAGCCCCTGCCCTCGGGAGCGCCGACCACGGTGGGCGCGGCTCTGCGCGCATGGCGGGCGGCCGCAGAGCCCGAGCCGTCGTTCGCCGACGACCTCGCGGCCGTGGCCTCGGCCGACCGGCCGCCGAGTTCACCATGGGACTCGTAGTCGACACGAGCGCTCTGGCAAGCCTGGAGCGTTCGGCGAAGGACTGGCTCCCCCCCGCCGGCTTCCCGGAGGGCGAGGCGCTGTTCCTGCCGACCGTCGTCTACGGGGAGTTGGTCACGGGCGCGCTCATGGCCGACAGTGCTTCGCGGGCTGCCCGGAGGCGGGCCAAGCTCGACGCTCTCGCCGCGGTGGTCCCGGTCGTGCCCTTCGACCGCGACATGGCGGAGCGGTGGGCCGAGCTGTTCACGGAGCTCCGCAGGGCGGGCACGCTCATCCCGTCCAACGACCTGATCGTCGCGGCGACGGCGCTGGCCCTGGATGCAGGCGTCCTCGTGGGCCCTACCGACGAGCGGCACTTCCGCGTGGTGAGCCGGCTCCGGGTCGAGGTGTTGGCCTGAGAGCGCGCGGCAACGAGCGTCTCGCCGGCTGACCCGGTTGGCCGAGCAGCGTCACACGAGCCCCGGTGAGCTCGTGCGCACGGCGTGCGAGCGCTGGCACGGGCTCGGCGGCAGCGCGGAGCGGCTCCAGGCCGTGCGCGCGCTCGCCGGGCTCGATCTTCCGGTCGGCTCACCGGACCGGATGAAGCGCGAGTCCGTGCCGGCGGGCGGGGAGCCGGAGCCCTGATCCTCGTGCTCGACGAGGAGGCCCGTCCCGCCATCGCTCCGCCCCAGGTGCCCCTGCATCGTTGAGTCCGGACCCGCGCCGCTCTAGGTTGACGCGAGGAGGACGATGCCATGGAAGCCCACCGCACGACGGCGACCCGCTGGACGTACGCCGAGTTCGCGCGCCTGCCGAGCGAGGGCGGCACGCGACACGAGATCATCGCCGGGGAGCTCTTCGTGACGCCGGCGCCGACGCCACGACACCAGCGGATGGTGGGCAAGCTCACGACCCTCCTGACTTCCTTCGTCGACGATCATGCGCTGGGTGTGGTCTTGCCTGGACCCATCGACGTGCTCTTCGCCGAAGGCGACTACCTTGAGCCCGACCTGGTGTTCGTCGCGAGCCACCGGCAGGCCGTCCTCACGGACCGTGGCGTCGAGGGCCCTCCCGATCTCGTGGTCGAGGTCCTCTCCCCTTCGACCCGGGCCCGCGACCGTGGCCTCAAGCTCGAGCGCTATCGGCACTTCGGCGTCGCCGAGTACTGGATCGTCGATCCCGACGGGCGGACGGTGGACGTATGGAAGCAGGGCGCGCCTCGGCCGGACGTGGTCGGCGATACGCTCGTGTGGCACTTCGGCGGAGAGCGCCTCGAGATCGCCCTCGGGGACGTGTTCCGGGGCTGAGCGGCGGCCGGCCCGTCCCGCCGTCCCTAGCCTTCCACCGCCTCCTGCCTGTGCAGCCGGACCTCGAGCACGAAGACGTCCACCGCGCCCTCCGTGGCGAGGTGGCTCCTCAGTGCCTCGTCTTCCGAGCTGTGCCCGTTGCCGTTGTCCACCAGGACGACCGTCGTCGCGCCCGCCTCGCCGAGCGCGTGGCGCAGCGCCGCCTGGCCCCCGAACAGGGGCAGCTGGCCCAGCCGGCTGCGCGACACCGCGCTCGTGGGCGACGCCACGGCCACCGGACGCAGCCGCGGCTCGTGCTGGCGCTGGATCTGGCGGACGGCCAGCTCCGCCTCCTCCAGCGTGGCCAGGATCACCGCGGGCGTGCCCGTCTCCGACCACCGCTGCGTCGCGCCCTCCAGCAGTCGGAACGAGAGCCGACCTCCCACGGTGAGGATCGAGCACACCAGGAAGTCGATCGCCACCACCCCGCGTGACAGGCCGACGCGCTCGATCACGAACAGCGTGCCGGCGGCGAGCAGCGTCGCGATCACGTTGGAGCGCAGCACCCGCGTCGCGTCGTAGAGCCCGAACGTCGGCCACCGCGAGCTGTACGTGCCGCTCACGACGAACGCGACGAGCTTGACCCCCACCCAGATGGCCACCGTGCGCTCGAGGTACGGGAGCTGCGCGGGCAGCTCCGAGGGATCCCACCGGATCAGGTACGCGGCGTAGTAGGCGAGCACGAACCAGACGCCGTCGAGCAGGAGCGCGAAGACGGGATAGCGCTCCTGGCTCGCGACCACGAACCGGTAGAGCGAGAGCCCCTGCACGCCGCGGTCCTCCAGGGCGCGCAGCCGCACCGACAGGAGGTAGGCGCCCACGAGCGTGAGCACGCCCACGAGGATCCCGCCGAACAGCAGCGCAGTGCCCCGCTCCGCCGAGCGCAGCAGCACGCCCACGCCTCCCCCCACGAGCGCGATCCCCCAGAGCAGCCAGAGCGCGCGCTTCTCCGGCATGCCCAGGTCGACGAACCGGTGCGAGGTGTGGTCCTTGCCTCCCTGGCTGACGGGCCGGCCCTCCAGGAACCGGCCGACCGTCACGAGCGTGGTGTCGAGGATGGGCACGCCCAGGATCAGGACCGGGGCGGCCAGGACGGCGGCGAGCGAGCGCGACGCCCCGGGCGCGGGCGCCAGCGCGAGCCCGGCCAGGAACAGGCCGAGGAAGAGCGAGCCCGAGTCGCCCATGAAGATGCGGGCCGGGGGATAGTTGTGCGCCAGGAACCCGATGAGCGCCGCCGTGAGCCCGAGGGCCAGCAGGGCCATGCCCATCGACCCGTCGAGCCAGAACAGCAGCGTCAGGTAGCCCCCCGCGATCGCCGCGATGCCCGCCGCCAGGCCGTCCATGTTGTCGAGCAGGTTCATCGCGTTCGTGATCGCGACGAACCAGAACAGAGAGATCACGGCGTCGGCCGGATACCAACCGGTGAGCCACACGCCGATGCCGCTCAGGAGCAGCACGGACGCGGCGGCGAGCTGGCCGATCAGCTTGGCGATCGGAGGGAGCCGCACGAAGTCGTCGACCAGGCCGACCAGGAACGCGACCGTGGCGCCCATCACCAGCCCTTCCCAGACCGACCACGGAAGGACCGCGTGCGGGGCGTGGTACGTGAGCCCCTCGACCGTGACGGGCCCGAGCAGGTAGCCGACGCCCAGCGCGAGCCCGAGCCCGAGGTAGATGGCCACCCCGCCGATCGCCGGCGTGGGGCGCCGGTGCCAGCGGTCCGCCTGGACCTGGCGCACCATGCCGCCCGCGATCGCCGCTCCGCGCACGGCGGGGGTCAGCAGCGCGGTCAGGACGAGAGCCAGCGCGGCGACGACGGCGATGAGCAGGACGGGGCTCATCATGCGATCTCGCCCGCGCCGGGAGCGATCATCCCTTCAGCCAGCCGGCCAGCAGCGCGGCCACCGTGCGGGGCCCGCCGGCCACGAGGCTCGGCATGCTGGGCGGCTCCTGGTTGAAGCGCACGGGACGTCCGTCGGCCTCCGTCACCACCCCCCCCGCGGCGAGCACGAGCGCCACGCCCGCCGCGACGTCCCACTCGTGCTTGGGCACCAGCGTGAACGTGACGTCGACCCTGCCGGCGGCGACCAGTGCCAGCTTGTAGGCGACGGAGCCGCAGGGCCGCACGCGGAACGGCGCCTGCTCGAAGCGCTTCCACTCGCCGCGCCTCACCTCGGAGCGGCTCGCCAGCACGTCGACACCCACGAGGTCACCGGGATCCACCACGCGCGCGGCCGCTCCGTTGTAGGTCACGCCCGTCTCGCGCGCGCCCACGACGACCTCGCCGGTCGCCGGGTTCAGGATCCCGCCCGCCACCGGCTCGCCGTCCTCGATCAGACCGATCGAGACGCACCACTCCGGGATCCCTTCGACGAACTCGCGCGTGCCGTCGATCGGGTCGACGACCCACACCCGGCGGGCCTGCAGCCGCGAGCGGTCGTCCGCCGACTCCTCCGAGAGCCACCCCTCGCCCGGCTCGGGGAGCGCCTCGCGCAGCGCGCGGTCCACGGCCCGGTCGGCCTCCGTCACCGGGTCGCCGCGCGCCTCCTTCCTCTCGAACTCGACCTGCCCGGGGGTGAACGGCTTCAGCGCTTGGGCGGCGGACTGAAGCCCTCGGCGGATCCTCGTGAGATCGTCGGAGCGCTCCACAGTGTCTCGCGGACGGGGTCATGGGCATGGGATCAGGTCGGCGGGAGGGCTCCATGATACAACGCGGCGAGGTCGTCCACCAAACGGGAGACCGAGTAGCGACAGGCGATGCGGGCGCGCTCCTCCGCCGGCCAGGGCTCGCGGCCGCACGCGTCGAGGAGCGCCGCGGCCCACGCGCGCGGTCCCGCCGGGCGCGGGAGCAGCGTCGCGAGGCGGCCTCCTTCCAGGACCTCCC
>JBJKSF010000042.1:0-8613 GCA_046704285.1 Longimicrobiales bacterium
GCCGCCCATCTTCGTGGCCCTCCCGGAAGCCGGGTCGGCCCGACCCCGGTTCCGGGAGTCCACGGCCGACGAAGCCGGTGGGAGGGGGAGCCACAGGCGGGCGGGCGCGCTTCGAGTTCGACGGTCGTGCGGCGCGTCAAGCCGGTGATTTTCGCTCATCCACCGACTACCATTCATAGTGGCGGAACGGTTGCTGGACAGGGTGTCGTGGAAGTCATTCCTCCAACGCTCAATTCCAGGGACCTCTGCTTCGATGACCAAGTCACCGCGGGCCTATAATTCGTTCGAAGCCGCTCAGGCGCAGTTTGACCGCATCGCCGACCTCCTCGACATGGAGGACAGCGTTCGCAAGCTCCTGAGGGATCCACTCCGCGAATACTCTTTCGCCATCCCGATCCGCATGGACGATGGAGCCGTGCGTGTCTTTCGCGGCTTCCGCGTGCAGCACAACGACGCGCGCGGGCCCTCCAAGGGAGGAATCCGCTTCCACCCGCAGGAGAGCCTGGACACGGTGCGCGCGCTCGCCATGTGGATGACGTGGAAGTGCGCCGTCGTGGACATCCCGCTGGGCGGCGCGAAGGGCGGCGTGATCTGCGATCCCCACGACCTCACGCTCAACGAGCAGGAGCGCATATGTCGCGGCTGGGTTCGCCAGGTCGCGCGGGACGTCGGGCCGGTGCGTGACGTGCCGGCCCCGGACGTGATGACCACGCCGCAGCACATGCTCTGGATGCTGGACGAGTACGAGACCATCCACGGCGGGCGTCTGCCGGGCTTCATCACCGGCAAGCCGGTCGGGATGGCCGGCTCGCTGGGGCGCAAGGAAGCCACGGGCTACGGAGTGGTCTTCACGATCCGCGAGGCACTCAAGGAGCTGGGCATCCGGGTGCAGGACACTCGCGCGGCGGTCCAGGGGTTCGGGAACGTCGCCCAGTACGCCATCGAGCTCTACACGCAGATCGGCGGCTCCGTGACGTGCGTATCGTGCTGGGACCAGAGGACGCAGAGGAGCCTCGCGTACCGGAAGGACGGCGGTGTCTCGCTGGAGGAGCTCCGAGGGATTACCGACGCTTTCGGAGGCATCGACCAGGACAGGGCACGCGAGCTCGGCTACGACGTGCTGCCCGGAGACGACTGGCTGGCCCAGGAAGTGGACATCCTGATCCCGGCGGCCCTCGAAAACCAGATCAACGCCGAGACCGTCCGGCTCATCCCCGATCGCGTGCGAATCATCGCGGAGGGTGCCAACGGTCCGACGTCTCGGGAGGGAGACGAGGCGCTGGGCAGGAGAGACGTGTTCGTCATCCCGGACCTGCTGGCCAACGCGGGCGGCGTGACGTGCAGTTACTTCGAGCAGGTCCAGAGCAACATGAACTACTACTGGACGCGCGACGAGGTGCTCGGGCGACTCGATCGCAAGATGACCGAGGCCTTCATCGCGGTCAGCGACCTGGCTCGCTCGAAAGGGCTGTCCATGCGAGACGCGGCCTACGTCATCGCGGTGGACCGCGTGGCCCAGGCGTGCCGCGACCGCGGATGGGTGTGACAGGGGAAGTCGCCCTGGACGGAGCCCGCAGTCGCATGCGGACGAGGGAGGCAGCGCCCGGACCTCCGGTCGCCGCGTTCGGGCGCGGCTTCTTCACGTCTGCCGAGGTGGCTTCACGGATCGGCACGGGCGAGATGGGCGGCAAGGCGTCCGGGCTCGTCCGCATCCGGAACGCCGTGGAGGAGCGCGCCGCCGCGGGGGGGTTCTCCGGCGCACGGGTCACGATTCCCCGGATGACCGTCCTCGCCACCGACGTGTTCGACGCGTTCATGGCCGGAGGCGACCTGTACGCGGCGGCCCTGTCGGGGCTGCCCGACGCTCGCCTGGCGCACGACTTCCAGAAGGCGGATCTCCCGGCGGACATCGTGGGGGATCTACGCGCCCTGGTGGAGGATGCGCACACGCCCCTGGCCGTGCGCTCGTCGAGCCTGCTGGAGGACGCTCTCGCCCACCCCTTCGCCGGCATCTACGAGACGAAGATGGTGCCGAACCTCGCGCCGGATCCCGAGACCCGGTTCCGCGAGCTCGCGGAGGCCGTGAAGCTGGTCTACGCGTCGACGTTCTTCTCGGGCGCCAGGACCTACCGGCGCGTCATCGGTGCGGACGACCGTGCGGAAAAGATGGCGGTGATCGTACAGGAGGTCGTCGGGCGTCGCCACGGCGGTCGCTTCTATCCGGACGTCTCGGCCGTCGGTCGCTCGTTCAACTACTACCCCACGGGCTCGGCCTCGCCCGCCGACGGCGTCGTCCAGCTGGCGCTGGGCCTGGGCAAGACGATCGTCGACGGCGGCGTGTGCTGGTCCTATTGTCCGAAGTTCCCCAACGCTCCGCCGCCCTTCGGCTCGGTCCGCGCCATGCTCGACGAGACGCAGACGCGGTTCTGGGCCGTGAACATGGAGAAGCCGCCGGCCTACGATCCGGTCTCGGAAGCGGAGTACCTGGCCCACGTCGGCCTGGCCGAGGCCGAGTACGACGGCACGCTCCGTCTCCTCGCGTCCACCTACGATGCCACGGCGGACCGCCTGACGCCCGGCACGGGTCGGCGCGGGCCACGCGTGCTCGATTTCGCGCCCGTTCTGAGGCTTCGGGCGTGGCCGCTGAACGAAGTCCTGCAGGACCTCCTGCGTGTCGCCGAGGCGGAGCTCGAGATGCCGGTGGAGATCGAAGTCGCCGCCACGGCACCTTCGACGACGGACGGAGAGCCCTTCGTAGGGCTCGTCCAGGTCCGGGCCATGTCCACGCCGGGTGACGAGGTCGCGGTCGACGAGGGGGCCCTCGTCGGCGCGGACCTGCTCATGGCTTCGCAGCGCGTCATGGGCAACGGGGAGAGCCGTGTCGTGCGCGACATCGTCTACGCGGATCCGGACACCTTCGATCTGCGGCAGTCGCGGGAGATCGCGGGCGAGGTGGGGCAGCTCAACGCTCTCCTCCTGGACGAGGGCCGCCCCTACCTGCTCCTCGGGTTCGGCCGGTGGGGAAGCTCGGATCCGTGGCTCGGCATCCCCGTGACCTGGGGACAGGTGGCCGGCGCGCGCGTGATCGTCGAGGCGGCGCTGCCCGACGTGCGCATCGATCCGAGCCAGGGGTCGCACTTCTTCCACAACGTCTCCAGCCTGGGCGTCGTGTATTTCGCCATGGGCTCCGCCGATCCGACACCCGTCCGTTGGGATCGACTGGCGGCACATCCGGCCCTGCGAGAGACGACCCACCTGCGCCACCTGAGGCTGGAGGAGCCGCTCGTCGTGCGGGTCGACGGCCGCCACGGGTGCGGCTTCGTATGCTGGCCCGCACCCCCGTCGGGCGGGGCGTCCGCATGAGCCCCAGCGGAGGGATGGAGGAGCTGCTGGGCTCGCTGCAGGAGCGCGCCAAGGAGCTGCGCTGCCTGTATCGCGTGGGGGAGGCACTGACACGGGTGGACGCGCCCGTGGACGAAGTGTTCGCGAAAGTCCTCGCCGCCATTCCGGACGGGTGGCAGTACCCCGGCGTGTGCCGCCCGGCACTGCGGATCGGCGAACGCATGTATCGGCCTTCGGACTTCGATCCGTCACCGTGGTTCCAGCGCGCGGAGATCCGCGTGGACGGAGAAGTCGTCGGCGAGCTGAGCGTGTACTACACGGAGCGCAGGCCGCAGGCCGCGGAGGGGCCGTTCCTCAGCGAGGAGCGCCAGCTGCTCGTCGCGCTGGCCGAGCGCATCGGGCTGTTCCTCCTGCAACGCGAGCGCTCCCTGGCGCGGCCCCATGCGCCGGGCCCGACGCCGTCGGCGGCGGGACGCGGCGAATGGCAGGTCGTCCTGGACTTCCTGAAGCGCACCGATCCGCATCTGCTTCGCCGGATCACGATGAAGATGCTGAACCTGCTGCGCTGGAAGGGTGTGGCGGAGATGGAGGGTCTCTTCAGGGAGACCGCCCGCGAGGTGGACGAAGACGACAATCGGCTGCGCCGCAGCCGCACGGGGATCGAGTCGATTTCGGCGGACCGTGTCTTCGCGATCGCGGGCGATCACTGCAGTCCCGACGAGATCCTCGGCTACATCGAGATGTGGCTGGGCCAGGACAGGGTGAGCTTCCTGGTCACGACCCTGGAGGAGCAGAGCTCCTCGCTCGGGGACATCATCGACGCCCTCGAGCGGTTCCAGGTGCTCGGGATGGAAGAGGACGAGCTCCCGTCCTCCGTGCAGATGATGCTGCGCGCCGCACTGCTGCGGCGCTTCTTCACCGATCAGATCGAGTTCATCAACGCGGCCAAGAGCCTCGTGACGCTCGACGACTTCCACGACCTCGCGGCGCGGGTGCTCCATCCGCCGAAGAGCCACGGCAAGGTCGGCGGCAAGAGCGCAGGGCTCTTCCTGGCGCGCAAGATCGTCCAGGCGACGGCCGAGTCGCAGTCGGTGCTGCGCGACATCAAAGTGCCGCGCACGTGGCACATCACGTCGGACGGGGTCGTGGCCTTCGTGCGCTACAACAACCTGGACGACGTCTACGACCGGAAATACCTGGACATCGAGCAGGTGCGCCACCAGTACCCCAATGTCATGCAGGTCTTCAAGAGCTCGTTCTTCCCGCCGGAGCTGGCGAAAGGACTGTCGGCGGTGCTCGACGACCTGGGCGACACCCCGCTGATCGTCCGCAGCTCCAGCCTGCTCGAGGACCGCGTACGCGCGGCCTTCTCCGGCAAGTACCGATCCGTCTTCCTCGCCAACCAGGGGAGCAGGAAGGAGCGGCTGCAAGCGCTCCAGGACGCCATCGCCGAAGTGTATGCCTCCATGTTCGGCCCGGACCCGATCGAGTACCGCGCGGAGCGCAATCTCCTCGACGTCCACGAGGAGATGGGCATCATGATCCAGGAGGTGGTCGGGAAGCGTGTGGGCCGATACTACCTGCCGGCGTTCTCCGGGGTCGCCTTCAGCAACAACGAGTTTCGCTGGTCCCCGCGCATCAAGCGCGAGGACGGGCTCATGCGCCTGGTGCTGGGCCTGGGCACCCGCGCCGTCGATCGCTTGAGCGACGACTATCCCATCCTCCTGGCGCCGGGCCAACCCGGTCTGCGTGTCAACCGCTCGCTGGACGAGATCATCCGCTACTCGCCCAAGATGGTCGACCTCATCGACCTGGAAGCGAACGAGTTCCGGACGGTGCCCGTGACGCAGTTGCTCGCCGAGCACGGTGACGACCTGCCGACCATCCGGCGGATGGTGTCCGTCGTCGATGGAGACGAGCTGAGGCGCCCACGCAGCCTCACGGAGCGGATCCGCGACAGCCGGTGCGTCGTCACTTTCGAAGGCCTGGTCGCGGAGACGACCTTCATGACGCGCATGGCCACCCTCATGAAGGTGCTGAAGGACCGCCTGGGGTATCCGGTCGACGTGGAGTTCGCGTCGGACGGGACCGATCTGTACCTGCTGCAATGTCGGGCCCAGAGCTACGGCGGCCTCGGCGCGCCTCCGCCGATCCCACGCGACGTTCCGGTCGAACGTCTGCTCTTTTCCGCCCACCGCTACGTGTCGAACGGGAGAACCGAGCCCGTCAGCTACGTGGTCTACGTGGATCCCGACGCGTACGCCGAGCTTCCGGACCCTGATGCCTTGCGGGAGGTCGGCCGGGTGGTGGGGAGGCTCAACCGAATCCTCCCCAAGAAGCGCTTCATCCTGGCGGGCCCCGGCCGTTGGGGCAGTCGGGGCGATATCCGTCTCGGTGTGAGCGTCGGCTACGCGGACATCAGCAACGCCGCGGTCATCATCGAGATCGCCCGCAAGAAGGGCAACTACGTTCCGGATCTCTCGTTCGGCACGCACTTCTTCCAGGACCTGGTCGAGTCGGGCATCCGATACCTGCCGCTCTACCCGGACGAGCCGGGCAACCACTTCGACGAGGCATTCCTGCGAAGCGCTCGCAACTGTCTGCCCGACCTGCTTCCGGACTGCGCCGATTTCGCCGGTGTGGTCCGCGTCATCGACGTGCCGGCCGCTCGCGGCGGCCTCGTGCTCGACGTGCTGATGAACGGGGAGCTCGACGAGGCCGTCGGGATCCTGACCGAACCCACGTCGGAGGCCCGCTCGCGACCCTGAACGGCGGTCCGACGAGCAGCGCGCCTGCACGACACCACGAGGCGGCGGCGAGCGATCCTCCCTATGGTCGGCGTCCTGCATCCTCCGGCGAAGGTGATCCCGCTGCGTCGCCTCCCGACGCCACGACGGCCGCGGACGGGCGATCCACTTCCAGCGCATCAGCCTCGTTCCTAGATTTCGCGCCTGCTTTCCTTCAGTCCGGCAGGGCTCGGTGCCATCGGTCTCGCTCGCGAGTGTTTCGGCCTTCCAGTCGTGCGCTCGCTCTCTCCCCGGGAGCGGCCCGGCCGAGCCGCCTGCGAGGGGGGCGTAGGGCCGTTCGTGTACCTCAGCCTCCTGGAGGTCGCCGAGTCGTTCGGGGTGTCCGAGCGCGCTGTGGAGCAGTGGATCCGCGAGGACGACTTCCCCGGCATCCGTGAGCGGGGCCGCTGGGTCTTCGACCGAGCCCTGGTGATCGCATGGGGCGCCGGCCGGGGCGTGGCCACTCGCTCTGGCTTCCTCTCCCTGAAGCGGCACGGCACCGACGATACCGTTCGCATCGAGACGCTGCTGCGCAGGGGCGGGGTCCACCGCGGTGTGGCGCCGGACGACGTGCGCGGCGTGCTGGAGGAGATCGTTCTGGCGATGCCCGGTGTGACCGCGGTGGTGGCACCGCTGCTGCGTGCCAGGGTCCGATCGCGGACGGGGATCGCCTGGGCTCCGGTGGGGCTCGGGCTCGCGCTCCCGCACGTGCGACACGGGGCCGCCCTGGGCCCGGAGTCGGGCACCGTCGCCGTCCTTCATCTGACGGACCGGCTGCCGGACGCGGACTCCGCCCCCGACCCGGTTCCCGTGACGAGGCTCTGGTTCTTCCTCGCGCCTACACCGCGCACGCACCTCGACATCCTGGCGCGCCTGAGCCGCGGGCTTCACGAGGGCCCGCTTCACGACGTCGCGTTCGGCGCCGCCACGGACGCGGAGCTCTTCGCCGCCGTGGCCAGGATGGATCACGAAGAGGACACGAGGAGGTCACGGGAGCCGTGACCGTCGCGTGGCTGCTCTCCATCGCCGCCGTCGCCCTCGCGCTCGGCGGCCTGCTGGCGATGCGTCCGCGCCTCTGGCGCGCCGGCACGGTTCTGGCCGCCGTCGCCGCGCTCGCCGCGGCGGTGACCGTGCTGGGCACCGGGACCTCGTGGGAGTGGAGGAGCTCGGTACCGGTCGGGGGCGTACCGGTGCACCTCCGCCTCGACGCGCTGTCGGCCTTCTTCCTGGTGCTGGTGGCCGGGGTCGGAGGCCTTGGAGCGGTCTACGCCGCCGAGTACTGGAGCGACCGGGCGCACCCTGCCTCCGCGCCCCGGGGGCGGGTCTGGTGGAACGCGCTGCTCCTGGGGATGGGCCTGGTCCTGTTGGCCGCCGACGGGCTGCACTTCCTGATGGCTTGGGAGCTCTTCGCGGTCTCGGCTTACTTCCTCATCACCCTGGACCGAGATCGCGTGGAGGTCCGCAAGGCAGGCTGGCTCTACCTGGTCGCGTCGCACGGCGGGACGCTTCTGCTCACCGTATTCTTCGCCGCGCTGGCGGCGCACACCGGGAGCTGGGACCTCGGGCCCATGCGCGACCGCCCCGAGCTCGCCCCTCTGCTCTGGCTCGCGCTGGTCGGCTTCGGCGTGAAGGCGGGGTTCTTCCCGCTCCACGTCTGGCTCCCGTCCGCCCACGCCAACTCCCCCAGCCACGTCTCGGCCATCATGTCGGGCGTGGCGCTCAAGATGGGGATCTACGGCCTGGTGCGCTTCTGCGGATGGCTCCCGGCCCCCGCGGGCGCCGGCTGGGTGGTGGCGGTGCTGGGCTCCGCGAGCGCGGTGCTGGGCGTGCTCTTCGCGCTGGGCCAGCACGACCTGAAGCGGCTGCTCGCGTACCACAGCGTCGAGAACATCGGCATCATCCTCATCGGGCTCGGCGTCGCGATGCTCGGCTTCTCC
This sequence comes from Longimicrobiales bacterium, assembly GCA_046704285.1. Taxonomy (GTDB): domain Bacteria; phylum Gemmatimonadota; class Gemmatimonadetes; order Longimicrobiales; family Gaopeijiaceae; genus SZUA-318. The sequence continues at coordinate 8,066 of JBJKSF010000042.1, forward strand.
CACGGCGATCCCCTTTGGGCCCGCCTGGCCCTGGCGGGGGCGCTCCTGCACGTGTGGAACCACGGCCTGTTCAAGTCCCTGCTGTTCTTCGGGGCGGGCTCGGTCGTGGACGCGACCGGGACCCGCGAGATGAGCCGCCTGGGCGGCCTGTGGCGTGTCATGCCATGGACCACGGCGACGTTCACGTTGGGCGCGGCGGCCATCGCCGGCCTTCCTCCCCTGAACGGCTTCGTCAGCGAGTGGCTGGTGTACCTCGGCCTCTTCGGTGCCGCCTCCGGTCCCGCGAGTGTGGCCTGGGTGGCGCTGCCGGCCGCGGTGCTCCTGGCCGTCACGGGCGCCCTGGCGGTGGCCTGCTTCGTAAAGGTGTGCGGCGTCGTCTTCCTGGGCTCGCCCCGCTCCCCGGCGGCCGCCGCGGCGCACGAGTGCGGGCTCTCCATGCGCGCTCCGCTCCTCCTGCTCGCCGCGGCGTGCGTGGCGGTGGGCCTCGCACCGGTCCTGGCGTGGCCCGCCCTCGCGCGAGCTTCGGCGGTGTGGAACCCGGCGTGGGC
>JBJKSF010000043.1:0-2503 GCA_046704285.1 Longimicrobiales bacterium
CCGGCGTCGCTGCGCACGGAGGTGTGGGTCCTCTACGACGGCGACGCGCTCTACATCGGCGCGCGCATGGAGCAGCCGGGAGGCGTCGCCGCGCCACTCGCCCGACGTGACCAGCTCCTGGACGCGAGCGGCGACAACGGCTCCTTCAACTCGCTTACCAGCGACAAGCTGATCATCGACCTCGATCCCTACCACAACCACCTGGACGACGTGCTCTTCGAGGTGAATCCCGCCGGCGTGAAGGGCGACCAGCACAACGGCGACCCGTCGTGGGATCCCGTCTGGCAGGTGGCCACCCGGGTGGATTCGGCGGGCTGGACGGCGGAGATCCGCATCCCCTACAGCCAGCTCCGCTTCTCGCGCGACTCGGTCCAGACGTGGGGGCTGCAGGTGTGGCGCTACATCGACCGCAGCAACGAGCGCGACATGTGGTCGTTCCGGCGCCAGAACGAGCCGGGCGGGCCGGCGTTCTTCGGCACGCTCGAGGGGCTGCGCATCGGGAGCCGGCCGCGGCAGCTCGAGGTGCTGCCCTACGCGGTGACGGGAGGCACGTTCCAGCACGCGGAGCCGGGCGATCCATACCACGCCGGACACGACATGCGCCTGAGCGCGGGTGCCGACCTCAAGGTGCTGCTCACCTCGAACCTGACGCTGGACGCGACCCTCAACCCGGACTTCGGGCAGGTCGAGGTGGATCCGGCCTCGCTCAACCTGACCGCGTTCGAGACCTATTACGCCGAGAAACGGCCGTTCTTCATCGCCGGCGCGAGCGCGTTCAGCTTCGGCGGCCTGAGCTGCTTCTTCTGCAGCAACACCCAGAGCCTCAGCGCCTTCTATTCGCGCCGCATCGGCCGGCCGCCGCAGCTGGCCGGCTATGTCCAGGACGAGGCGACGTTCGCGGACGTGCCGGAGAACACGACGATCCTGGGGGCTGCCAAGATCACCGGGCGCACGCAGGGCGGCTACACGGTGGGCGTGCTGGACGCGCTCACCAGCCGGGAGACGGCGCACTATCGGCTCGCCGCCGGCGGGCCCGAGTCCGCCCAGGTGGTCGAGCCGCTCACGAACTACTTCGTCGGACGCGTGAAGAAGGAATTCCGCGAGGGGGCCACGACCTTCGGCGGGATCGTGACGTCGGTGGAGCGCCAGATGGGAGACAGCGTGGTGGGAGACCGGCTGCGCAGCCACGCCGAGGCCGTGGGGCTCGACTGGCGGCACACGTGGAAGCGGCGCGAATACTCCTGGATGGGGAGCGTGCTGGTCTCCAGTGTCGCAGGCTCACGCCAGGCGATCGCGGCCACCGAGCGGTCGAGCGCGCATTACTTCCAGCGCCCCGACCGCGGGGTCACGAGCGACGGGCTCTTCGCCGCCCGCTACGACACGACGGCCACCGCGCTGCGCGGCTACGGCTTCTTCACGCGCGTGGCCAAGGACAACGGCACGTTCCTGTGGGAGGCGATGACGAACCTCCGCAGCCCCGGCTTCGAGGTCAACGACCTCTCCTACCTCAGCGAGGCGGACTACGCGTGGTTCAACGGCAACGTCGGCGCCCAGTGGACCCGGCCGACGCGCTGGTACCGCAACGTTGTCGTGATCGCCGGCGGCGCGACGCGCTACGACTACGACGGGGACCGCACGTGGGCGCAGCTGCAGTCCTACTATGGCATGGAGCTGCCCAACTACTGGAACCTCAGGGTGATGGCCATGCGCAACTTCCCGTCCCTGGACGACCGGCTCACCCGGGGAGGGCCGGTGGTGAAGCGCAGCGGCTGGGACATGGCGAGCGTCGAGGTCTCCACCGACGCGCGCCGCTCGGCCGTCTTCGACTTCGAGGTGCAGGGCACGACGGGCATCGGGTCCTCGGCCCGCTCGATCGGGGTGGGCCCGGGCGTCGCGCTCAAGCCCGCCACGAACGTCTTCGTCTCGCTCTCGCCCACGTTCATCTACGACGAGACGGCGGCCCAGTACGTGACGTCGGTTCCGGACCCGACGGCCACCGCGTTCTACGGCACCCGCTACGTGTTCGGGTTCATCCGCACCCGCACGGTCTCGCTCGACACGCGCGTCAACTGGACGTTCACGCCGAACCTCACCCTGCAGCTCTACGCCCAGCCGTTCATCGCGAGCGGCGACTACGCCTCGTTCCGCGAGTTCGCCCGTCCGCGCGCGCTCAGGAAGCTCGTCTACGGGCGCGACGTGGGCACGATCGCCTACGACGCGGCGTCGGCCACGTACCGTGTGGACCCGGACGGGTCGGGCCCCGCGCTGCCGTTCACGTTCGACAACCCCGACTTCACCAGCGGGTCGCTGCGCGGGACCGCCGTGCTGCGCTGGGAGTACCGGCCGGGCTCCACCCTCTACTTCGTGTGGACCCAGCAGCGCGCGGGCTGGAGTCCGGAGGGCACGTTCGACCTGGCCGGTGCCCGCTCGGCGGTCCTCGGCAACCGGCCCGTCAACGTCTTCCAGGTCAAGGCCACGTATTGGATCGGCAGGTGAGGGGTTA
>JBJKSF010000044.1:0-44109 GCA_046704285.1 Longimicrobiales bacterium
GTCCTGAGGCCGCGGCAGGTGCCCGTCCTCGCGCCCGCCGCCCCGGCGACCGGCCCGGACGTGGCGGTCCCGGCACCCCTCCCGGTGTCGACGGCCGCCGTGCCGATCACCGTGGACCTGGCGCCTCTCGCGGCCCGGATCGATCGGATGGTGCCGGCGCGGTTCGGGAGCCTCGCCGATCGCAGGCCCGTGCGGGGCGTGCAGGGGCTGAGCATCGCGCTCTCGCTCCGGCGCAGCCCGTTCCGCGTCTCCCTCGTCGGCGACGAGGCGGTCGTGCGTGCAACGGCAGCCTATGCGCTGAAGGCGTGGTACGTCACTCCGTTCCTGCCGCCCATGGTCGCCTCCTGCGGGAACGGAGGCGACCACGATCCCCGCCTGAGCCTGACCGTACGCGGTCGCTTGCTCCTGGAGCCGGACTGGTCGCTGCATACGCGCGCGCACCTCTCCGGGCTCGGGCCCGCCACGCGGTCCGCCCGGGACCGCTGCCGCGTCAGCTCGGTGGGGCTCGACGTCACGAGCGAGGTCGTGCGCGAGGCGCGGGCGTTCCTGGAGGCGCGCGCCGGCGCGCTGGATTCCGCCCTGGCTCGCGTGGACGTGCGCGCGACGGCACGCCGCACGTGGCAGGCCCTGCAGCGACCTGTGCCCCTGGGCGACTCGCTCTGGCTGGTGGTGCACCCGGAGGCCGTGAGCCGGGGCCCGATCCGCGGCCTCGGCGACTCGGTCGAGGTGACGCTGGCGCTCCGGGCCCGTCCTACCGTCGTGGCCGGGCCCATGCCGCCGGTGACCCTCGTCCCCCTCCCGCCGCTGGACACCGGGCGCGTGTCGCCAGGGCTCGACGTCACGGTGGAGGGGCGCGCCAGCTACCCCGAGGCTTCGCGGCTCCTGCAGCGTGAGCTGGGAGGCGACAGCGTCCGGGAGTTGAGCCGCACCGTGCGGCTCGACTCGCTCCGCGTCTTCGGGATCGGCGGCGGCAAGATCGCGCTCGAGGTGAAGGTCGGGGGGGATGCGGCGGGCACCCTCTACCTGACCGGGACCCCGCGCGTCGACTCCCTCGGCCAGGTCACGATCCCGGATCTCGACTTCGACGTCCACACGGAGGACCTCGTCCTGCGTGCCGAGTCGTGGCTCGCGAGCGGGCCGTTGCGAGACCTTCTGAGACGGAGCGCCCACTGGCCGACCGCGGCCGACGTGAGCCGCATCCGGGAGATCGTCGGGCGAGGGCTCGACCAGGAGCTCTCACCCGGCGTCCGTCTGGACGGCACGGTCGACCACCTACGCATCACGGGGATCGAGGCGACGCGGGCGGCGCTGGTCGTGCGGGCCTCCGCGACCGGTTCCGCCTCCCTGCACGTGACGCGCTACTGAGCGGTGGGAGGCGGGAGCGCTCGCCCCTCGCTCGGCGACGTTCCACCAGCGTCGCCCGAGGCAAGCGCTCCCGCCTCCCACCTCCGCTCACCCGCCCGACGCCGGACGCAGGTGCACCGTCGTGTCCATGCGTCCCTCCCCGGCCGGGAACCGGACGGTGAGCGGCCAGCGCATGCCGACGTCGCTCTTCTGCCCCTCGCCCACCGTGGCATCGGCTCCGGTGACCCTCGCGACCCGCGGCCGCTCTCCGTAGAGGTCGAGCGTGTACGCGCGTCCCGCCTGGCCTCCGAGCTGGAGCGCCCAGCCGCCCTCCTCCTTCGTGAGCTCCAGGACGCGTACGCCCCTGCTCGACTGCCCGGGCACGAGGTGCACCGTGGGCGGCTCCACGGACAGCCCGCCGGTCCAGGAGACCCCGACCGTCACGGGACGTCCGGCCTCGACGTGCACCCTGCGCGTCACCTGACCGTCGTGCAGGCCCCACGTGACGGCCCCGCCGGTGCCGCTCGTTCCGCGCGACACCACCATGGCGCCACCCGCCACCCGCACGTCGCGAGCGCCGAGCGGCACGCTCAGCGTCAGGTCCACGTCGACGGGCGGACCCTGCGACACGATCCGCGCGCTCGTGCGCCCCGAGGCCTGCACGAGCTCCAGGTCCAGGCTCGTGGCGCCCACGCGCAGTCGATGCACGCGCACCGTGTCCCAGGCCGGCGGAAGCTGCGGCGCGAGCGCCGCGCGGTGCTCGGAGGCGTCCGGCTCCCAGCCGAGCATGCCACGCAGCACCGGCGTGATCATCATGGACGCCGCGAAGTACTGGTCGGGCACGGTGGCGTCCATCGGCTCGAAGTAGGCACCCGAGAGGTTCTCGGGGAAGCGCCCGCGGCTCCAGTTGAAGCAGAGCTGCTCGATCGCGTCCACGAGGTTGAACGCCGACCACGGTCTGCGATAGCGGTACTCGCCCCACGCGACGAAGCCGGTCATGAACGGCCACACGGCTCCGTTGTTGTAGTGGAGCGGATCGTACAGCGGGCTTCCGGTCGAGAGGACGCGCACGCCCCAATCCGCGGAGATCGAATCGGTCGCGAGCTTGCGCAGCGTTCCCTCGGCGCGTTTCGGATCGAGCAGCCCGAACGCGAGTGCGGTGCCCGGCCAGGCCGTGAGGTTGTCGTTGGTGCCGCCTCCCTCGAGGATGCCGAAGGCGTACTGGTCGAGCTTCGGCAGCCAGAACCGGTCGTTCAAGGTGGCCATCGCCGTGTCGCGGATGGCGGCTGCGTGCCGGGCGAGCCCGGGGTCGCCGAAGTGCGCCGCGAGCTGCTGCGTTCCCTGCAGCGCTTTGACCCACACGCCGGCCAGGTAGATGTCCTCCTGGATGTTCTTGCTCAGGCCGCCCACCTCGATCGCGCCGAGACCGCCGAGCGTGTTCTCGATGAGACCGGTACCGTCCTTCTGGACCGAGAGGCACCAGTTCCACGCCTTCATGTACTCCGGCCAGAGCGCGCGCACCGTCGCGTCGTCCCCGGTCGCCCGCCAGTACTCCCAGAGCGCGACCATCCAGTACGGGGTCGTATCCGCGTGGTAGTACGGATACGGGAACTTGGTGAACCAGGGGATGTGCGCCGCACCCTGGCTGATCTCGTGGGGCATCTTTCCGTCCGCGCGCTGGTACTTGGCGGTGAAGCGGAGCCCCTCGGCCACCAGACCCCACTGTCCGCTCGCGTCCATCGCGAGCGAGTTGATGGCCGCGTCGCCGCCGAAGAACCATCCGAAGCCCGGGCGGAAGCTGTTTCCGCTGGGGCCCCATCCCGCGACCAGGCCGCAGCCGAGGCTCGGGTTGCAGACGAGCTGGTCTTCCAGGTTCGCCTCGGCCCAACGGAACGCGAGGTTCATCGAGTCGTCCGGCGTGTCGATCGAGGTCGTCGTCGCGAGCACGGAGTCCGCCCACGCGGCCTTGTCGTGCACGAGCTCCTTGGCGTGCGTGAGCAGCCGGTGGTAGACCGCGAAGACGGAGTCCATCGGCTCGGTGCCCGCCGCGATCGCGATCGGGATGAACTCGTGGTGGATGCGCGCCGTGTCCACGTGGATCGTCATCGTGACCGGTGCGTTGGCCAGATGATGCGCGGGCAGCGTCTCGCCCTCGGCCGGCCACGACGTCCCGATGACGGCGTTGTGCTCCTCCAGGCTCTCGCTGAGCACGAACGCGCGCCGGCTCGCGTCCCAGTACACGAACTGGCCGCCGAACGCGGCCGGCCACATGTACTGCAGCACCGGGTGGAACTGCACGAGGATCGTGAGGGGCTGGAACGTGTGCACGTCGAGCAGCACCAGGAGGCCGGGCTCGCCGCGCGGGGCGATGATGTGCTCCTTCACGGTGAAGGAGGCGTGGCTGTAGGTGATCGTCGCGCCGGCGGGGCCCACCTCGATGCGGCGCGCCACGTCGTCGCCCGTGAGCGGCTCGCGGTACTCCGGGATCTTGAACTGGAGCTGGAAGCCCGAGGCGATCTTGAGCGGATCGACCCAGAGCTCCGCGGACCCCGTCTCGGTGCCCAGCCACTGGCTCCTCGGTCCGAGCACCCCGAGGAACATGCCCGGGCGCACGGCATACGAGAGCGAGATCCGCGAGTGCGGATAAGTGAAGCGCGGCACGACCGGAAACGCGGTGTCCGGCGGCGTGGCTCCGCCCCGGACCTCGCCTGCCACCGGTGCGGGAGAGAGCGATGGAAGCAGAAGTGCCGCGGCGACGAGCGGCACGGCGAGCGACGATACGGCAATCCTCATGATCCGGTTCCTCCGAAGGCACCCAGAAAGCGGGAAGCCCTCAACATCGGGTGGGTCTCCAACTCCTGGATGGTCGAGTCCGCGGCCGCGCGAAAGGCTGCCGCGTCGAGCGTATCCTCCACGGGTGCGCGTCCGGGCTGGCGCACCGCGTAAAGCAGATTGTTGGCGATGATGAACTTCTTCGGCACGTGCTCGCGCGCGATCGGTCGCGGCGTGCAGTACGGCTTGCCCGAGTCGTAGCGCGGGTTCTGGTCGGTGGCGACGAACAGGTTGCCTACCAGGCGCCCTGGATCCGCCGCGGCCAGACCCTCCAGGTTGCTCTCACGCGGCGGCGCATCGAGCGGCGCGGGCGTCGTGTCGACGCGGTCGATGAGTGCCCCGCACGCGCCGGTGGCGAAGACGGCGTTGCCCGTCATGATCGCCACCGGGCGCTCGCCGGCCCCACCTCGGTCGGCGAGCCCCCATCCGCGCACGTCCTCCACGATGTTCTCGCGGATCTCGGCCTGCGCGTTCGAGAACACGCCGATTCCCGTCCGATAGCGTGTGACCAGGTTTCCTTCCACGAGCGCGCGGGCGTCACGCGTGAGGGCGATGCCCACGCCACGCCCCTCGCCGCCGGAGCCGGAGGCCGCCGCGCCGACGCCGTTGACGACGTTGTCGAAGATGCGGCCGTGCGCCGAACCGTACAGCACGACGCCGTCCCATGAATTGTGCTCGATGCGGCACAGTTGCACGTTGGCCGTCCCGCCGTCGCGCACGGCGACTCCGGCCACGCCCACCGCGAGGGAGTCCACCAGGGCGGAGTCACCGAGATTGTCGCGCACGACGCACCCCTCCAGGTCGACCTCTCCGCGGCGCACGACGACGCCGGCGTCCGTGGCGTGCGGGTCGCGGTCACGGATCCCGCCGGTGATCGTGACGGCGCGGAGCCCGCACCCCTCGCAGCCGTCGAAGTAGATCCCGTAGCCGGCGTGCGTGTGGATCACGACGCCTTCGGCGGACCCGCCGACCAGACGGATCCCGCGCCCCCGCACCAGGAGGCCGCGCGTAGCCGAGACGACCCGGCCGGAGTCGGCACAGCCGGTGCACGTCGAGTCCGTGAACGGCACGGAGTCGATCTGGTAGTCCCCGTCGGCCAGCACGACCCTGGCGGGGCCGCGCAGCGTGTCGAGGATCCACTGCAGGTTGTCCTGCGGCGTGAGCCGCAGCGTGGGCACGCGATGGCGCATGCCTCCGCGGGCGCAGGACCCGACGAGGGCGAGCACACAGGAAGCGAGAAGCGAGGCGCGCCCGCGGCGGAGGCTCATGCCGCCATTCTACCAAGGAGCGCCGCCTGCGTCACCTGGTCGCGAGCGCCCGTGCACGCTCCCACACGCGGTCGAACATCTCCGCGGTGAGGGTGCCCGTGAACGTGTTCTGCTGGCTGGGATGGTAGGAGGCCAGGACGGTCGCACCGCCCGCGAGCGGCACCTCGCGGCCGTGGCCGAACGAGGGGCGCGGGCGGGGCGGGGCGTGCCCGCGCGCCTCCGCCACGCGAAGCACCTGGGCGTACGCGAAGGCGCCCAGCGTGACCACGACCCGCACGCGGTCCAGCTCGTCGAGCTCCGCCTCGAGCCAGGCGCGGCACGCATCGCGCTCGGCGGGCGTGGGCTTGTTGGCGGGTGGCGCGCACCGCACCGCCGCCGTGATGAAGACGTCGGCGAGCTCCAGGCCGTCGTCCCGCGCGGAGGACTCGGGCTGGTTGCCGAGGCCGGCGCGGTGGAGCGCGCCGAAGAGCCACTCGCCCGAACGGTCCCCCGTGAACATGCGGCCGGTGCGGTTGGCTCCGTGCGCCGCGGGGGCCAGACCTACGACGAGGATCCGGGCGCGCGGATCGCCGAAGCCCGGCACCGGCCGCCCCCAGTAGGTCTCCTCCCGGAAGGCGGCGCGCTTCTCGCGGGCCACGCGCTCGCGCCACGCGACCAGCCGCGGACAGCGCCGGCATGCCACGAGGCGGGACTCGACGTCGTCCAGGGCGGCGAGGCGATCCACGTCAGGGCCGGTCCGCGGCCTCGTCGACGCGCAGCAGGACGTGGTCGCCGGCCTTCTCCGTCGTGATGAGGAGCTGCACCGGCGCCGGCTCCCCCGTGGCGCTCAGCGTCAGCGTGGCGGGGACGCGCAGGTGTCCCTCTCCGGTCTCGAACGTGTCGGTGACCGTGCGCCGGATCGTGCACCCCGAGCAGTGGATCGTGCGGCCGCACCCGCCCGGCTCGGCGGAGTGGACGCACTCGAACACCTCCCCGAGGAGTCGCCCCGGAGGCAGGGCCCCGGGCTCGCGGGTGGAGCTCCGCAGCGCCGCGTTGGCGTCGAGCACGCGGGCCTTGCCGTCGACGAGCAGGATCGGCTCCGGCAGAGAGTCCAGGTACTCTCCGAGGGGGATGCCCATCGTGCCGAGCAACGTGTCCCGGCACTCGTCGCAGATGCCGTGCGTGATCCAACGGCCATCCGAGCCCGGGTCGGGCGCGTCGGCCAACGTTCTGCCACACCAGGCGCAGATGCTGTTCATGAGCCTCCGGGGAACAGTCCGGGCCGCCTCTCGCGACGCTGGGGGAAGATGGTAACGGACGCGGCCGATCTCCGTCCAGTTGCAGGCTGGCGGCTCCTGCGATCCCGGCGGGGGTAGACGTTGCGGAGCACGGGAGCGCGGAGCCGACGCGGCGCGCGTCCCAGGAGCTTCCCAGCCGGAGGTCCCGACGGCCCTGCGCCTGCACGTCGAGCTGATCCACGATCCGGGCTGCCCGCACGTGGCGGCGGCGCGAGATCTGCTGACGTCCGTCCTCCGGGAGGTGGGGGTGGCCGCGGTGTGGACCGAGTGGAGCACTGCGGACCCGGGCTGCCCCGCGTACGCGAGCGGCCTCGGCTCACCCACGATCCTCGTGAACGGCGACGACGTGGCGCCCGCCCCGCATCCCTGGACGCGCGCGGGGGCGCCCGCGGCCTCCTGCTGCCGCCTCTACCGCCACCCGGACGGAGCGCTCCAGGGCGTGCCGCCCCGCGGGCTCGTCACGCGCGCGATCCAGCGCGTTCTGGAGCCGGAGGCCGGGTAGGTGCCGGCGCGCGGAGCGCGCTCCGCCGTCATGCGCCCGCTGCCGCTTCGGTCTCCGGCAGCGTCGCGCGCAGGAGCCGGACGGCGTTGTCTCCCATGACCCGGCGGATGTCCGCCTTCGAGAGCCCCGTCCCGAGGAGTGCTTCCGTAAGGCGCACCGTACCGGCCGCGTCGACGATCGTGCCCACCGCGCCGTCCCAATCCGAGCCCAGCGCCACGTGGTCCGGTCCGGCGACGTCCAGCGCGTGCCGCACCGAGCGCGCCCAGTCCTCGGCGCGCGCCCCGCAGATCGCCGTCTTCCAGAGCCCGATGCCCACCACCCCTCCCGCGTCCGCCACGGCGCGCAGGCGAGCGTCGTCCAGGTTGCGGCGGTTGTCGCACGTGCCGCGCACTCCGGTGTGGGAGACGACGACCGGACGGGTCGCCACGGAGAGGACGTCGTCGATGAGCGCGTCCGACGCGTGCGCCAGGTCGACGAGCATGCCGAGCTCCTCCATACGGGCCACGACGCGCCGTCCCAGGTCGGTGAGCCCTCCCTTCGCGACGCCGTGCGCCGAGCCCCCGACCTGGTTGTCGAAGAAATGTGTCAGCCCGACGAGACGGAAGCCCGCCGCGAAGGCACGCTCCAGGTTGGCGAGGTCGCCCTCGAGCGCGTGAGCGCCCTCCATGCCGAGGAGGCCGGCGACGACCGGCTCGCCGGCGGCGCGGCGGGCCATGTGGGCCTCGAGATCCGCACGCGTGTGCAGGACGGTGAGCGTACCGCCCGAGCGCGCCGCCGCGGCGCGCAGCCTGCGCGCCTGGTGGAGGGCGCGCTCCATGGGGCTCCACCACGTGCGCGGAGGCCACCCCTGCAGGAGGGCCAGGAGCGCGATCATGTCGGAGTCGCCGCGGTTCGACTCGATGTTCATTCCCCGCGGGGCCTTGGTGACGGCCGTGAACCCCTGCACGCGCACGCGACCCTCGACGAGGCGCGGCACGTCGACGTGGCCCCAGCGTCCGCGGGCGAGGAGGTCGCGCCGCCACAGCAGCGTGTCGGCGTGCAGGTCCACCACGTCGAGGGTCCCGTGGAGCGCCTGCGCAGCGTCCGACGGGGGTCCGGAGGGGCGATCGATCACGCCGTTCAGGCTCCGGCCGATCACGCCCGGCAGCACCGTCACAGCGAGGAATCCGAGCGCGATCAGGAGCCCGAGGAAGTCGGCCAGCAGGAGGAGAGCCTCCGGGCTCATCGTGGATCTCCGGACAGGACCCGCACTCGCCGGCTCACGGTCTACGCGTCCGAGGCCCGGTCGGGCAGGAGCACGACGCCCCGGCTCACGACGACGGCGGAGCCTCCGACGCGCACGGCCAGCGTGCGTCCGGCGGAGCGGTCGGCCTCGACCACCAGGCGGCTGGGCCGCCCGATCTCCATGCCCTGCTCGACGATCCAGCGCAGGGACCCCTCGTCGCGCCCGTCCGCGGCCGCCAGCCACCCGCCGAGCGCCGCCGCGGCGGAGCCCGTCGCCGGGTCCTCCGGCACGCCGACCGCCGGGGCGTACATGCGGACGTGCACGTCCACGCCCGGACCCTCGGCCTCCATGGCGACCACGTAGACGTGGTCGGCCCAGAGCGGGGCGACGTGCCTCTCCCAGAGAGAGAGGTCCAGGCGCGAGCGCCGTGCCGCGTCCAGCGAGCGCACCGGGAGGACGTAGAAAGGGAGGCCGCAGGAGACCATGGCGGGAGACAGGTCGTCGTCGCGGATCTCGTCGGGGTCCAGTCCGATCAGCCGGGCGAGGGTCTCGCGCGGCAGCGGCGAAGGCCGGATCTCGGGCGTCACCGCCGTGGTGAACGTCCCGGACACCGGGTCGCCGTCCCGGAGCTGCACGACGACCGGGACGAGGCCGACGTTCTCCTCGAGCACGACGGTCGTGGACGAGCCTGCCGCCGGCTCGGTGTGGTGGTCGCGGGACGCGACGAAGACCGCGGTGCCGACGGTCGGATGGCCCGCGAACGGCACCTCCTTGCCCGGTGTGAAGATCCGCACGCGGACCGTCGCGCCGGCGGTCTCGGGCGGACCGAGGAAGACGGACTCCGAGTAGGCCATCTCGCGGGCGAGGCGCTGCATGAGGGCGGCCGGCAGGTGGGCCGCGTCCGGGAAGACCGCGAGCGGGTTGCCGCCGAAGATCCGGTCGGTGAAGACGTCGAGCGTGACGAACGGAAGCTCCACGATGGTCGGCTCCCGGCCGCGCATCCCGGGGCGGCCGCGGTGTAGGTTTCGGGAAAGACGAAACGGCCGGAACGTGCCGCGCGGGGCGGCTGCCTGCAAGATGGAGCATCGTGCCGGGGATCGGAGGCCGGTCGACGGGGCCCCCGCTGCACGCATGCGGCCCGCGCGACCCGCGACCACGGAGGGGCCATGCGAACGATCGGCGTCATCTCGGACACGCACGGGTTGCTGCGCCCGGAGGCGGTGGCGGCGCTGGAGGGGAGCGCGCTCATCATCCATGCGGGCGACGTCGGGCACGCGCGCATCCTCGAGGAGCTGGGCGAACTGGCGCCGGTGCGCGCGGTGCGTGGCAACACGGACGGAAGCGCGACCGGACCGCTCCCCTGGACGGACGTCGTCGATCTCGGTACGGCGGTGGGTGAGCCCGCCGATCCGCCGGCGGGTCCCCTCGCGTACGTGCTGCACGACCTGGCGGCCCTCGATCTGGACCCCGCCGCCGCCGGCTTCCGGGTGGTGATCAGCGGGCACACGCACCGGGCTCTGGTGGAGGAGCGGGGGGGCGTCCTGTACGTGAACCCCGGCGGCGCGGGACCCCGGAGGTTCGATCTCCCCGCGACGGTCGTGCGCCTCCAGGTCGAGAGGCGCGAGGTGCGCGCGGAGGTCGTGGCCCTGTAAGCGATCGTGTCGGCCGACGTATATGCGGACATGGAACGCATGCAGCGCCCGGCAGGACGCTCGGGCGCACCCGTGCGTGCAGGGAGGAGCGCATGATGCTGCGTGTGCCGTCGTGGCTGGTTGCGGTCGCGGTGGCGGCTGCCGTGCCGACGGCGGTCGCAGGCCAGAGCCATGGTCTCGCGCGCGGGGACCACGTGCGTCTTTGGCATGGGGGGACCGGCACTCCTCTCCGGAGGGTCGTGGGCTCGGTCCGCGACCTCTCGCAAGACAGCGTCGGCCTCGTCCTCGCGGATCGGTCGAGCCTGTTCCTGGCGTGGAGTGAAGTGCGGTCCGCGGACGTGTGGCGCGTCGACAAGCCCAGGCGCTACGACATAGCCGTGGTGGGCGCGGTGGTGGGCGCCATCGTGGGCGGATTCGTCGCCGTCGGGCGGGATCAGAACAGCATGGGCTCGCTGACGGGCCCGGTGGTGAAGGGGGCGCTCGTGGCCTCCGTCCCCGGGGCGCTCGTCGGGACAGGCCTCTCCTATCTGATCAGGGCCCACTCCTGGCATGCGGTGGAGGTGCACCCCTCGTTCTCCGGAGCGGCGTGGGCCGGCGTGCCCCTGTCGGTCGCCGTGGAGATGCGGTAGGCGAGGAGTCCCGTCGGACCGCGCCCCGGAGAGCGGCACCGCGAGCGCCCTCCGAGACGCAGGCCGGCGAGCGGTCCTGGAGCGCGCGCATTGCCGCTCGCGGTCCGGGGTACGATGGTGGTGCGCAGCAGAGCCCCGACGTTCACCCGATCGCCTCGAGCCTCCATCCGGGAGCGAGCCGTCCCGTGGGCGTCACGATGAGTCCATGGTCCCGGGGGGCGAAGTGAGATCCCGTCGCAGCGTGCTGGTCGGCGTGTGCGTGACCACGTTTCTCGTGGGAGCGGCCGCCACGTGGTACGTGATCTTCCTGTGGATGCGGTCGGCGCTGCGCTGCCCTCCCGGCTCCGTGTGCAGGGTCCCCATGCTGACGGGCTTCGCCCTCGGCATCGCGGCCGCACCGATCGGGGGTGGCCTCCTGGCCTGGCTGCCCTGCCGGGCGCTCAAGCGGGCCACCCGGACGGAGCGCGAGGCACGTGGCGAGTCCCCGAACGCGCGCTGAAGCGCGGCGCTCACCATCCTTCCTGCCGTGATGGCCAACGTGGACGTCCAGGGCGCCCTGGTCGTCGGGGCGGTCCTCCTGTTGCTGGCCGGCGGCGTGGCGCTCGGCCAGCGCGTGCTCCGCTCGGTCCGTTGGAGCAGTCCGGTGAAGCTGCTGCCGGATCCCGTCCCCGGGGGCTGGGCAGGGATCGTCCGGGAGCACGTTCCGTTGGCCTGCGGGCTGCGCCCCGACGACTTCGAGCGGCTGCTGAAGCTCGTGCAGGTCTTCCTCCGGAAGAAGCGCATCGAGGGCGCGGCAGGCCTCCAGGTCACGGAGGAGATGCGGGTCGTCATCGCCGCGCAGGCGTGCTTCCTGATCCTGTGGCTGGACGTGGGGCTCTATCCGGGATTGAAGACCGTCCTCGTGTATCCGGGCCCGGTCCTCCCCAGGAGGGCGGAGCAGTCCGTGAGCTGGTGGAACTTCGGCCTCCAGAGGCCGCCGCAGCCGATCGTCGGCGAATCCTGGCGGCAGGGGATCCTCATCCTCTCCTGGGAGGACGTCGAGCGCGGGGCCGCCCACCCGGGAGACGGCAGCAACGTGGTGCTGCACGAGTTCGCCCATCAGCTCGACCAGGAGACCGGCGAGGCCGACGGACTGCCTGCCGGGCTGCGCGCCTCGAAGCTGCGGCCCTGGGCACGGGTGATCGAGCAGGAGCTGGGCAAGCTGCAGGCCGCGACGAGCGAAGGCTCGGAGACGGTGCTGCATCCCTATGGCGCCACGAACAAGGCCGAGTTCTTCGCCGTGGCCACCGAAACGTTCTTCGAGAAGCCGAAGGAGCTGCAGGAAGCCGACCCCGACCTGTACGGCATCCTCTCCGACTACTACGGCGTGGATCCGTCGATCGGCCTGGTCCCGATGAAGCGCCAGGAGTAGGTCGAGACGCACGACGGTGCCGGCCCGCGCCACCTCGCCCGGGGGGCGCGGCGACACCGGCAGATCGAGGCTCGCGTAGCATGGACGTGTGGGGAGCGATCTACCTCGACTACTGGGCGGGTGAGCACCGGCCCCACGCCATCGAGCGCGACGACGGGCTCGTCGTCACGCTCGACTCCGCGGCCTCCTACTTCGAGGCACCGCGCTCCGAGCCCGAGCGCCGCCTGCTCGACGGCCTCCAGGGGCCCGTCCTGGACCTCGGGTGCGGACCCGGGTCGTACGCTCTCCACCTCCAGGACCGCGGGCTGACCGTGACGGCCGGCGATCTGTCCGCCGGAGCCGTGCGCGTGTGCCGGGAGCGGGGATGTCGCGACGCGCGCGTGCTCGACGTGCGCGATCTGCGTCTGCCCGAGGCGGCGTACGGATCCATCATCGTGATGGGCAACACCCTGGGTCTGCATCAGGACCCGGCGAGCTTCCCGCGATTCCTGGCCACGCTGTGCAGGGCCACGAAGCGCTCGGGGCATCTGCTGTGCACGACGCGCGATCCGCTCGAGACCTCGGACCCCGTGCACGTGGCGTATCATCGGCGCAACCGCGAGCGTGGCCTGCCGCCCGGCATGACCACGGTCCGGATGAGGTACGGGGAGCTCGCCGACGAGTGGGTCACGCTGTGGCTGATGACCCCCGAGGAGCTCGACCGCGGCATCAACGGCACCGGGTGGAGCCTCCGGGAGCGTGAGTCCTCCGGGCCGCTGTGGGTCCATCTCTACGAGGCTGCCGCCGACTGACGAGCCGCTGCCGCAGCCCACGGGGAGGCTCGCGCGCGGAGCGCCGCTCCTTGCAGCGTGTACTCCCGGGCGGCATGGTGGTGCGTGGAGAGGAGGCGCGTCGGCGCACGAGGACCGCGGCGGATGATACGACTGGACATTCCGGGCTTCGGCCCTCGCGAGGTCACGACGGTGATCACCGACTACAGCGGCACGCACGCGTTCGCGGGTGCGCTCCGGAGCGGTGTCCGGACCCGCCTGACCGAGCTGGCCCGACGCGTCGACGTCCACGTCCTGACCTCGGACACGTTCGGGACCGCGCGCGACGAGCTGGGCTCGCTCCCGGTGACGCTCCAACTCCTCACCGGCGCACGCCACGACGAGCAGAAGCGGGACTACGCACTGGCGAGGGAGCCCCGCCACGTGGCCGCCTTCGGAAACGGCAACAACGACCGACTCCTCCTGCGGGCCGTGCGGGACGCGGGCGGACTCGCGATCGCGGTCGACAACGGAGAGGGCTGCGCGCTGGAGGCGATCCTGGCGGCCCATCTCCTCGTGCACGGCTCCGAGAACGCCCTCGATCTGCTTCTGGACCCGAGCCGGTGCCTGGCCACCCTGCGATTCTGACGACGGGCGAGGCGGGCCGTCCCGGGCGAGGGCTCTCGACGGATCCGCATCGCGGCGCCTGAGCACCGTCCCCACCCCCACCGAGGCACGCCATGCCTTCACGTAGAGAGTTCCTGGAGCGGAGCGCCCTTTCCGCCGTCGGCCTGTCGCTCCCGTTCGGCGCCCGGCTGGCGGGAGACGCGGCCGCCGCCTCGACGCCGGTCGACCCCGAGGCCGCCTTCCTCGACCTGTTGCGGGCGCCCGACGCCGTGATGGCGCAGACGGACGCAGGCGAGATCGCGCTGCGGCCCGGCGGCGGCGAGCGCTGGACGGGTGGCGCGGTGAGTGTGACGACGGTGGTGGTGCCCGGCGCGCTGCGCGTCCATCTCTCGGCGCCGTCGACGGGCGTGAGCCGTCTGCACCTGCGCTGGCGGGGCGACCTGGGCGACGTCCGGCTGCTTCTGGGAGACGCGTGGGAGCGTGCCTACGGGGACCTGGAGTGGAGGGGCTTCGTGCCCGATCGCGTGATGCCGTGGTACTTCGCGGCCTGGACGGGTGAAGTCGCCCACGTCTACGGCGTTCGCACGGGGGCCCGTGCCTTCTGCTTCTGGCAGGCCGATTCGCGTGGCATCAGCCTGTGGGCGGACGTGCGCAGCGGTGGCGTCGCGGTCCGCCTCGGCGAGCGCACGCTGCCGGTCTGCGACGTCGTGTGCCGGGCCGGGCGGGCGGAGGAGCCCGCATTCGCGGCGCTGCACGCGTTCTGCCGGCAGATGTGTGCCGAACCCCGCCTGCCTGCCGGCCCCGTATACGGTCACAACGACTGGTACAGGGCCTACGGGAACAACAGCGCCCGCTCGGTGCTGGCCGACGCGCACCGCATCGTGGAGCTGTCCCCGACGGGGCCGGACCGCCCGTTCGCGGTGATCGACGACGGGTGGGAGCCGGGGAGCGGAAACGACGCGAAGGGGCGGGGCACCTGGGACCGGGGCAACGCCAAGTTTCCGGACATGCCGGGCCTGGCCGAGGCAGTACGCCGGGCCGGAGCCCGTCCCGGCATCTGGATGCGGCCCCTGCTGGCGCCCGACGACGCTCCGGAGGCGTGGCGCTTATCCCGCGACAGCGGCACTCTCGACCCGAGCGTGCCCGAGGTGCTCCGCAAGGTGAAGGAGGACGTGGCGCGGCTGCGGCGCTGGGGCTTCGATCTGGTGAAGCACGACTACACGACGTTCGACGTGCTGGGTCGGTGGGGATTCCAGATGGGCGCCTCGCTCACGAAGGGCGGGTGGACCTACCGGTCGGGACCGGCCCGCACCACCGCCGAAGTCCTGACGGGCCTCTACCAGGCCATCCGCGAGGCCGCGGCGGACGCGCTCGTGATCGGATGCAATACGGTGAGCCAACTGTCCGCGGGTCTCTTCGAGATCTGTCGCATCGGCGACGACACCAGCGGCAAGGAATGGGCGCGCACCCGTAAGATGGGAGTGAACGCGCTCGGCTTCCGCGGTGTGCAGAGCGGCGCCTTCTACGTCGCGCACCCCGACTGCGTCGCGGTCACCACGGACGTTCCGTGGACCTACGCGCGCCAGTGGCTCGACCTGGTGAGCCGGAGCGGGACCATGCTGTTCGTCTCGCTCGCGCCCGACGCGCTGGGCGAGCAGCAGCGAGGCGCCCTGCGCGCCGCGCTGGTCCGGGCCGCCCGGGGGCAGCCCCTCGCGCGGCCGTCCGACTGGGAGCGCACGATCTGGCCGACGCGGTGGGTGTGCGCGGGCGAGCCGTGCACCTACGAGTGGATCGGCCCGGACGGGATCACCGAGGTCCCCGGATCGGCCTGATCGTGGGCAGGCCGGATGGGCATGCCGGCCCCATCGCGCCGATTGCGGCGGATGCGCTGCTCCCGTCGGCCAGCGCCGTCCGGAGGATCCGGCGTCGCGATCCTTGCTGTGGGCCCTGCGCTCCGTCATGTTGGGCCGCAGGAGTGGCGCATATGCCAGGACCGATACGGAACGGGGCGGCGGCCGGGCCGGCGGGCGTCCACGGATCCTCACGGAGGGACAGCGTGAGCGGCTGGTCGCGTCGTCGTGAAGGCATCGTCGCGCTCCTCTCTACGATCGTCTCGCTCGCGTACGGCCTGGCGCTCGTCGGTCACCGGGTGCGCCTGGTGGAGGCCCTCACCCTGATCGCCGTGAGCATGGGTGCGGGCGTCGCCTTTGGCCGCGTCGTTCCGCGGCGGCGGAAGACGCAGGAGTGATGCATCCCATGTTCGTGATTCTCCTCGTCGTCACGTTCCTCATCGCGCTCGCGACCAGCGCCCTGGTGATCTGGGTGTTCCGGTCGCCGGTGCGCGCGATCCTCGACCGGATCGTCTCGTCCGAGCTCAGCTCCGCATGGGTCCGGTACCTGAACTTCGCCGTCCTGGTCGTGGGGGTGTCGGGAGGCGTGCGCATCTGGGATCTGGAGAAGTACGTCACCGCACCGAAGGACGCGGCCCAGCCCGTGGCTCTCACCGGCTATCGATGGGTGCTGGAGGTGTACCGCACCCTCATCGGAACGCTGCAGGGCACTGCGTGGCTCCTCCTCGTGTTCTTCGTCTTCGCGCTCGTGGCGTACGTAGTGGTGCGCGGCTTCGAGCTCAAGCGGGGCGCGGGGCCGGCGACGGGCTGACGGGCCCGCGCGCTTGCCCGGCGTGAGTCGGGTCTATACCTTGTACCTCAAGGTATAGACCCATGAATCCGATCCCGATGTCGAAGGAGCTGGTGGCCGCCTCCTCGCGGCCGATGGTGCTCTCCATCCTGGCCGGCGGCGAGAGCTACGGCTACGAGATCCTCCAGCAGGTGACGGCGATCTCGGGCGGCCGCGTGCAGTGGTCGGACGGGATGCTCTACCCGGTCCTGCACAGGCTCGAGCAGGAGGGCCTCGTCACTGCCCGCTGGGAGACGGCGGACTCCGGCCGGAGGCGCCGGTACTACAGACTGAGCGCGAGTGGGAGGCGTCGGCTCGCCGCCGACCGTGCGGGCTGGCTCGCCGTCCACGATGCGCTCACCCGGGCCTGGGCGGTGAGCGATGTTTGACCTGGATGCGGCGGTCCGCCGCTGGAGGGACGAGCTCGCAGGGCACCGGTCGCTCTCGGCGGCCGACCTCGACGAGCTGGAGGACCACGTGCGCTGCGCGTACGATTCCCTGGTGGGCCGCGGAGTGGAGGCCGCCGAGGCCTGGGCCCTCGCGCGTGAGGGCATCGGCGCGCCCGCGGACCTCTCCGCCGAGTTCCGCCGCGCCGACGGAGTGGTCTGGCGTCGATTGCTCGGGGTGGGGTGGGCGATGTTCGCCCTGTCGTTCTTCCTTCCCGTGCATCGGTACGGCGACACACTCTTCCATGTGAGCCTGGGCGACGGGCTCCTGCCGGGGATCCAGGCGTTGCTCGTGGCGCTGCAGGGCGGCGTGTACGGGATCGCCAGCGCGCTCACCAACGCCCTCATGCTGCTGACGGCGTGGAAGGTCTCCGATCGGGGACGAGCGCAGGTCGCCGCGCTGGCCTGGGCCACGACGGCGGCCTTCCTGCTGAACGCCGCCTGGCTGTGGAGCTTCGACACCTTCCTCGTCGACCTGCGTGTCGGATACTTCGCGTGGTGGACGTCGTTCGGGGTGGTGGCGGCCGCGCTGACCCTCCGGGCCCACGCCCTCACTCCGGCGGCCGATCCGGTCGCGTCGAGCTGAGGCGCGCCGGGCGGGTCTCCTTTTGCGTGAGCGGCGAGCGGGGTACCATCCATGCCCTGGCTCGCTCCCACGACCACCGACTCAAGCGAGGCGCTCATCGCGATGTGTGCTCGACAACCCGCGCGTGCTCCACGGAGCGCGGCGCCCGCGGTCCGATGAGGACGCCCGCCAAGGCCCGCGCGTTCTGGCCGGTGGTGGTCGCCGTGCTGGTCGTCGACTGGATCACGAAGAAGTGGGCCGTCATCGCCCTGTCCCCCTCCGGCCAGCCGCACCGCGTCCTGGGCGACGTCCTGCGCCTGACGCTCTCGTACAATCGCGGCGCGGCGATGGGGATTCCCCTCGGCTCGCACATGTCGGGGGCGTTGGGCGTCCTCGGCATCGCCGTGGCCGTCGGCCTGTGGATCTGGTACCGAAGGCTCGGCGAGGAGCGGTGGGGACTCGGCGCCACGCTGGGCCTGCTGGCGGGTGGCTCGCTGGGCAACGCGTGGGAGCGCATCCTGGCTCCGCGCGGCGTGGTGGACTTCATCGACGTCGGCATCGGGTCGCACCGTTTCTGGACGTTCAACGTGGCCGACTCGGCCCTCACCGTCGGCGTCGTCCTCCTCGTCTTCATGTTGGAGACCGGCGACCGGGAGGCGGCGTCCGAGGTGTCGCAACCGCCTGAAGCCCCGCAGCCCGATGCGTCGGGATCGCCCGAAGACCTGGGCGACCGACCCTCCCTTCCCGACTGAGCCACGGGAGGACGCGATGCCGTCCGTCAGCGTGCGCTACATCGTCGACGACGTCGATGCGGCCGTCGCCTTCTACACGGAGAAGCTCGGGTTCACGGTCGCCATGCGTCCGGATCCCGAGTTCGCCATGCTCTCTCGCGGGGAGCTGCGCCTCGTGCTCAGCTCCCCGCGAGGCTCGGGCGGCGGGGCGCAGCCGATGCCCGATGGGCGCAGGCCCGAGCCGGGCGGATGGAACCGCATCATGCTCGAGTGCGAGGACCTCGAGGGCGAGATCGAGCGCCTGCGAGCCGCCGGCGCGCGGTTCCGCAGCGCGCTCATCACAGGGATCGGCGCCAAGCAGATCCTCGTCGAGGACCCGTCGGGAAATGCGGTCGAGCTGTTCGAGATGCTGCCGCGCTGAGCGGAGGATCGGGCGTCGCGGGGGCTTTCCCCGAGCGACGCTCGTGAAACGTCGCCGAGCGAGGGGAAACCTCGGCGACGTCCCACGACTCCGACATCACTCGTAACGCAGCGCCTGCATCGGGTCGACGCGGGATGCGCGCAACGCCGGCAGGTAGCCCGCTCCGAGGGCGACCGCGGCGAGCACCACGGCCACCACCGCCATGACGAGGGGGTCGTAGTCCCCCACCTGGTAGAGGAGGGAGCGGGCGCCGCGTCCCAGCAGATAGGCCACCCCAGCGCCGACGGCGCCCCCGAACAGAAGCATCCACCCGACCTGCTTCAGCACCATCGCCCGCACCCGCCCGGCCCCCGCCCCGAGCGCCATGCGCACGCCGATCTCGCGTGTACGCTGCGCAACCGTGTAGGAGAGCACCCCGTAGAGTCCGATCGCCGCCAGGAGCGTCGCCAGGATCGCGAACGCGGTCGCGAGCGTGCCGTCGAGGCGGTCCACGAAGACGCTCTCCTTCGCCTGCTCTTCGAGCGTCTTCAGGTTCTCGACCGGGAGCGTCGGGTCGAGGCGCTTCATCACGCCCGGCACGGCGCGCAGGACGCTGGCCGTGCCGACGCGGGAGCGCACGTAGAACGTCATCGCCCCGACGGTGGTGTCCTGCCGCCAGGGCGTGAAGAACATCGGAGGCACGACCTGCTTGACTTCCGCGTACTTGGCGTCCTGGACGACTCCCACGATCTCGATGTCACGCTTGCTCGTCCAGCCGCCGTTGCCCATGTGGGCCCCTACGGCGCTGCGTACGCCGAGCCCGAACTTCTTCAAGAACGCCTGGTTGACGATCGCGACCTTCCCGCCGTGCTCGTCGTCCGTTCGGGCGAGGGCCCGGCCCGCCAGCAGCGGGATCCCGAGCGTGCGAAAGTACTCCGCCCCGACCTCGTTGAAGCGTGCATTGGAGTCGATGTCGGGACCTCCCTGGAACCCGTCGACGCCCACGTCGGTGCCCCAGGCGCTGCCGGCCAGCACGGGGATCATCGCCGCCGTCACCTCCTCGACGCCGGGGATCGCGCGCATGCGCTCTTCCACCTCGTCGAACAGCTGCCGGGTCCGCGTCGGCCCGTACCCGTTCAGCTCGGGCGAGAGGCCGAACGTCACGACGTGGTCGGTCTTCATGCCGAGGGTGATGCGACTGACGTTGAGAAGGCTCCGGAGGAAGAGCCCCGCGGCGACCAGCAGCGCCATCGAGAGGGCGATCTGGGCCGTCACCAGCGACGTGCGGAAGCGCGCGGCGGAGCGCGCCCCGGAGGGCTGGCCCGACGCGGACTTGATCATCGTGACGAGGTCGGGCCGCGTGCTGTGCAGCGCCGGATACAGGCCGAAGGCGAGGCCGGTGCCGATCGCCAGCGCGCCGGCGAACGCCAACACCGCGGGGCTGAGGCTCGGCGTGATGCCGGCGATGGCTTGCGACGGCACCATGGACATGACGAGCCGCAAGGTCCAGCGGGCGACGAGAACGCTGATCAGCCCCCCGGCCAGAGCGAGCATGAGCGACTCGAGGAGGAGCTGGCGGAGAAGTTGCCAGCGGCTCCCGCCGATCGCCGCCCGCACCGCGATCTCCTGGCCGCGGGCCGCCCCGCGGGCCAGCAGGAGGTTGGCGATGTTCGCACAGGCGATGAGGAGCACGAGGCCCGTGATCGCGAGCAGCAGCTGGAGCGTCGGGCGGGCGGCCTCCTGGTAGCCGCTCTGTCCGAGCCTTCCCGGCTCCACGGTGAGGGTCTTGGCGCGGAAGCGTGCCAAGGTCTGGTCGCTGATCCCCTCCTGGAGCGGGGCCTCGACGTCGTCGATGATCCCGTGGTAGACCGTGTTGATCTCCGAGCGCGCCCGGTCGATCGTGACGCCCGGCTTCAGACGGGCGAAGACGTAGACCCAGTAGCTGCGGCGGTTCTCGAAGGCGTCGAAGCCCGGAGTCATGAGGCCCCGCATGGAGATCGGCACGAACACGTCCGGCTCCGCCCCGAGCGTGGTGCCCTGGAAGCCCCGGGGTGCCACGCCCACGATCGTCATGGGGTGGCCGTTGATCGTCATCGTGCGGCCGACGATGCTCCGGTCCCCGCCCCACTGGTCCTGCCAACAGGCCCAGCTCAACACGACGGTGGAGCCCTCGCCGACCACCTTGTCGTCGTCGGGCTGCAGGAGTCGCCCGAGCGCCGGCCGGAGGCCGAGGGTCGGGAAGTAGGAGCCGGAGACGAGCAGTCCCTCGGCGCTGATCGTCCGCTCGCCACCGGCCAGGTTCGCGCCGAAGAGGCGGTGGCCCGCCACGCCGCTGAACGGCCCCGACGCCTTCTGCAGGTCGCGGAACATCGGGTAGCTGAACACCTCGTCGCAGTCGCCTGCCTGATTGCACGACGTGGAGCCGCCCTTGGGTCCGGGGGCGCCCAGGTTCACCAGGCGGTCCGGGTCGTGGACCGGCAGCGGGCGCAGCAACACCTGGTCGTAGAGCGAGAAGATCGCCGTGTTCGCACCGATGCCGAGCGCGAGCGAGAGCACGGCGACGGCGGTGATGAACGGGGTCCTGCCGAGCGTGCGGATCGCGAGCTTGAGGGAGGCCATCCTCCGTCTCCTTGCGGGCGCGGCCCTACCCCCGCCGGTCCGGCCGCATCGTGGTCGCCACAGCGCCGTACGCTAGTACGGACGAAGCGGAGGGGCCATTGGTTGCAGTCGCGGGCGCACGCGCTCGTTCCGCCGACGGCCCCGGGGGGATTACCTTGGTCGACATGACCAGAGCCCGGAGCGCCCCTCCGTCCGATCCGGTCGCCGGATAGCCGGCCGGGAGTCGGTACCCACCATGACACCTGCCCCCTTCGTCGACCTCCCGGACCGCCCCTGCTATGCAGTGATCTTCTCCTCGCAGCGTACCTCGGGGGATCACGGCTATGGGGTGGCCAACGAGCGCCTGTCCGACCTCGTCGTGAGCCAACCGGGCTTCCTGGGCATGGAGAGCGTCCGGGGCGAGGACGGGTTCGGGATCACCGTGGTCTACTTCGAGACCGAGGAGGCCGTTCGGGCCTGGAGAGCCCACCCCGAGCACGTGGAGGCACAGGGGCGGGGCAGGCGGGAGTGGTACGAGCGGTACCGGGTGCGTGTGGCGCGGGTGGAGCGCGCGTACGGCTTCGAGCGTGCGCCGGCGCCTACTTCCACTTCGCCGAAGGAGTCGGAACCGTGAAAGGAATCATGAGGTTGCTGTTGACGACGATCGGAGGCTCGATCGGCTGGTGGCTCGGCAGCTTCGTGGGGCTGTTCACGGCGATCATGCTCAGCTTCGTGGGCACGGGCGTCGGGCTCTACTACTCGATCAAGATCACCCGGGCCCTGCTTCCGTAGCGCGTGGTGCGCACGCGAAGGGGCCGGTCCGCCCGCGGCGGACCGGCCCCTGCCGACCCCGGAACGTGCAGCGGCGCTACGAGATCTTGACGACGTTCTCCGCAGCGGGGCCCTTGGTGCCCTGGACGACCTCGAACTCGACGCGATCGCCCTCGCTGAGGGTCCTGAACCCGTCGGCCTGAATGGCCGTGTGGTGCACGAAGCAGTCCTTCCCGCCTTCGTCCGGCGTGATGAAGCCGAACCCCTTCTGGTCGTTGAACCACTTCACGGTCCCTACGGTACGCATCCATCTCCTCCGTGGCTCGTCTTCGTCGGAGTGCGGGTGCGATCCGTAGCTTCCGACTCATGACTCGCGCAGCTGTGCACCCCTGCGCGCTGGGTTGTGGCGGAAAGCCACTGTGGCGCGGGCTCCGGCGAGCCCTTGCCGCAGGTAACGAAGCTGCGGCTGCGTACCTGGCGGGTCAAGCATCTTGTTCGACCGTTTCTTGTGCCGGAGAGCCCGCGGCGCGAGAGTGGAGCGCCCTCCTGCTGCCCGCGAGCCCGGACCTGCACGGATGAGCCGGATGATCGATCTGCGAAGCGACACGGTGACGCGTCCCACCCCGGAGATGCGCGAGGCGATGGCGCATGCCGAAGTGGGCGACGACGTCTACGGCGAGGATCCGACCGTCAACGCCCTCGAGGAGGAGGTCGCGCGGATCCTGGGGATGGAGGCGGCCGTCTTCGTGCCGTCGGGGACGATGGCGAACCAGATCGCGCTGAGGACGCACGCGGGGGCGGGGGACGTGGTGCTCGTCGACCGCAGCGCGCACATCGCGCTCAACGAGGGCGGAGCCGCCGCGGCGCTGTGGGGGCTCACGCTGCGGCCCCTCGCCGGAGTCCACGGCATCTTCACGGGCGCGGACGTGGAGGGCGTGGTGGACCTGATCCACCCGTTCAATCCTTCCCACCTGACCGCACCGACCCGCCTGCTGTGCCTGGAGAACACCCACAACTGGGGGGGCGGGAGCGTGTGGCCGCTGGACTCCGTCCGGGCGGTGGCGTCGGTGGCCCGGGAGCACGGCATGCGCCTCCACCTGGACGGCGCCCGTCTGTGGAACGCGGCCGTCGCAGCCGGCGTCTCCGAGGCCGAGTACGCCGCTCCGTTCGACACGGTCGGCGTCTGCTTCAGCAAGGGCCTGGGTGCGCCCGTGGGCTCCGCGCTGGTCGGGTCGCGGGAGGCCATCGCCCGGGCGCGTCGCTTCAAGCAGCAGCTCGGGGGCGGGCTCCGTCAGGCGGGCATCGTGGCCGCCGGCGCCCTGTACGCGGTCCGTCACCACCGCGCTCGACTGCGCGCGGACCACGAGAACGCACGGCTCTTCGCGATGGGCCTCGCCGAGATTCCGGGGGTGCACGTCGAGCTCGACTGGGTCCGGACGAACATCGTCCGGTTCGAAGTCACGGGGATGGGCGCGGGAGCGTTCGTCGACGAGTGCTACCGCCGAGGGCTCCACGTGCTTCCGGCGGAGGCCCACGCGGTGCGGGCCGTGACCCACCTCGGCGTGGGCCGCGAGGACGCCGTGAGGGCGGTGGATATCGTGCGGGACGTCATATCCAGGAGGGTGACGAGATGAGCGAGGAGACCGCGACGCTGGCGGGCGGCTGCTTCTGGTGCCTGGAGGCCGTGTTCGAGCAGATCGAGGGGGTGCGCTCGGTGAAGTCGGGATACGCGGGAGGCCACAAGGCCGAGCCGACCTACGAGGAGGTGTGCACGGGTGCCACCGGCCACGCCGAGGTCGTCCAGGTCACGTTCGACTCCTCCGTCGTCACGTTCCGGGAGCTCCTCGAGGTCTTCTTCGGCATCCACGACCCGACGACGCTGAACCGCCAGGGTCCGGACGTCGGAGCCCAGTACCGCTCCGCGATCTTCGCCCACTCGGACGAGCAGGCACGGGAGGCGCGCGCCGTCATCGCCGAGCTCCAGGAAGAGGGGGTCTGGGAGGACCCCATCGTCACCGCCGTCGAGCCGCTCGATGCGTTCTGGCCGGCCGAGCGCTACCACGACGAGTACTTCAGGGGCCACCGCGAGCAGCCCTATTGCCGGCTGGTCGTCGAGCCCAAGGTGGCCAAGTTCCGGAAGCGCTTTGCCCACCGACTCAAGGGGCAGACCTGAGGGGACGTGCGCACGGAGAGCGTGCGCGTGGAACTTCCTCGGGTCGAGCGGTATAACGGCAGATCACCCGCATTCCTTACCTGTAACGCATAGGAGGGTGCGCATATGCCAAAGCCCCCCGGCGCGCTCGTCGTGAAGTGGCGGGACCTGGCCGAAGAGGGCTACCTGTACGCCGAGATCGCGCGGCAGTACCCCGAGTACTCGGTGGACCAGGTCAGGCACTACTGTCTCGGACACACGGGACGGAAGCTGCCGGGTCCCATCCAGACAGTGGACCGGTGGTACGGCTCCAACGTGTGGCTTCGCGGGGAGCACTCGCCCCACGCCGAGATCAGTCAGGAGCAGGCCCAGGCCGTGCTGGACGACTGGAACGAGGAGACGGATCGATGGTCCACGTCTGGCGCCGAGTGGGCCAGGCGGCTCGGAGTCTCTCCGAGCACCATCTACATGCTCCGCAGGGGTGAGACCTGGGGTTACTTGAAGCACCCCAATCAAGGTCGCAAGTCCCGGAAGCGGCGCAGGCGCAGGAGCAGGACCAAGGCCTGAGACCACGCGCTACGGCCGTTTTCCTCCGCTGCCCCGGCGCGCGTTCGCGCGCCGGGGCAGCCCTTTCATGGCACCCCGACCCGCGGGCTCCCAGCCCGTGGAACTTGCCCGACAGGCCCTTCAGCCGTTTCCCGACGGCCGCGGCCTGCACGCGGATCGCACCATATGGATACTGCCAGTCCTCCAAGCGGGAGGTCTTCATGCCAGTCGAGCGACTGCGCCAGTATCTCGAGGAGCACCACGTCCGGTACGTGAGCATCAAGCACCCACCGGCCTTCACCGCGCAGGCGATCGCCGCCTCCGCCCACCTGCCCGGAAGGGACCTGGCGAAGACCGTGGTCGTGAAGCTCGACGGAGCGTTCGCCATGGCGGTGCTGGCCGCCGGCGACAAGGTGAGCGCCGGCCGGCTGCGAGAGGCCAGCGGCGCCGAGGTCGTCGAGCTCGCCTCGGAGAAGGAGTTCGCCGAGCTCTTCCCGCGGTGCGAGGTCGGAGCGATGCCCCCCTTCGGGAACCTGTGGGGCATGAGGGTCTTCGTGGACGAGCGGCTCGTCGAGGGTGAGGAGATCGCGTTCAGCGCGGGCAGCCACACCGAGCTCATCAGGCTCTCGTACGCCGACTACGCGCGGCTGGTCAACCCGTCCGTCGCGCACCTGTCCACACGCAACTGACCGGGCCGCGCAGCGAGCGCGGCGAGCCGTCCGGATCGTACGGCCGGCCTGGGGCCGTGCCGTGCCTTCGGCCGAGCGTGGGACGGTGGCGGTCCTCTCCGTATTTCGCCAGACTCGTGACGTCGGCGACCCTCCCGGAGAAGGAACCTGCCCAATGGATCTCTACGTCGGTACGAGCGGATACGGCTACAAGGAGTGGAAGGGGCCGTTCTACCCGGAGGGTCTCGCCGACGGCGAGATGCTCCGGTACTACGGTGAGCGGCTGAACGCGGTGGAGGTCAACAACACCTTCTACCGCATGCCGAGTCCCGCGGTGCTGGAATCCTGGGCGGCGCAGGTGCCGGACGCCTTCCGCTTCTCCATCAAGGCTTCCCGCAGAATCACCCATCACAAGCGGCTGGCGGGCGTCGAAGAGGAGATGGGCTATCTCCTGGGGGCGCTCGACGCGCTCGGCGACCGCCTGGGGGTGCTCCTGGTCCAGCTTCCGCCGTACCTGCAGCGGGACCTGGAGCTCCTCGGGCGCTTCCTCGGGCTCCTGGGCAGCGTGCCGGCGGCCCTCGAGTTCCGCCACGAGAGCTGGAGCGCCCCCGACGTGCACGAGCTTCTGCGTCGACATGGCGTGGCCTGGTGCCATGCCGACTCGGACGGCTCGGACGGCGAGGCCACGCTCGTGTCCACGGCGGCATGGGGCTACCTCCGCCTGCGCCGCGCCGCCTACACGGACGCGGACCTCGAGCGCTGGGCCGGGCGCATCCGCTCGCAGGCGTGGGATCGTGCGTTCGTCTTCTTCAAGCACGAGGACGCCGGGGCCGGGCCGCACCTGGCCGCGCGCTTCACCACGCTCGCGGAGGGTTGAGGCCGTCCGGAGGGGCCGGCACCGGGGCCTCCGTGCGCCCCACGGCCAGCGGGCAACCCTTTGCGGGGGCCGTGTGACCGTATGGAGGATGGTGTGGAGGCGGGATCGCCGGCCGGACGCGCCGGGGCCCGCCCGGAGGGCCTGCCCGACGCGTCGTGGGGGATGGGGGAGACGGAGGTGCGCGTTGCCGCCGCGTGGGGCCGCAGGCCCGCACGCGGCTTTTCTTTTTCCTGGTGAACACGAAGAGGGAGAGACGGGATGATCTCGGTCGAGGGCGCGACCAAGCGCTACGGACACCTCGTCGCCGTCGATCGGCTGACGTTCGAGGTGGGCCGCGGAGAGGTCGTGGGGTTCCTGGGACCCAACGGCGCCGGCAAGTCGACGACGATGAAGATGCTGACCGGCACGCTCCAGCCCGACGAGGGCGCCGTGCTCTTCGACGGAGCGCCGATCTCCGATGATCTCATGGGGGCCAAGCGGCGCATCGGGTATCTCCCGGAGGCCAACCCCCTCTACGACGAGATGCTCGTGGTCGAGTACCTCGAGTACGTGGCCGACCTGCGCGACCTGCACGGGGACGAGGAGCGGCGCGCCGTGTCGGACGCCGTCGAAGAGACCGGTATCGGGGACGTCTTCTACCGCCCCATCTCCGAGCTGTCGAAGGGATATCGGCAGCGGGTGGGCCTCGCCGGCGCCATCCTCCACCGACCGGAGGTGCTCATCCTCGACGAGCCGACCGAGGGGCTCGACCCCAACCAGCGGGTGGAGATCCGCCGGCTCGTGAGCGATCTGGGGCGCGAGCGGACCGTGCTGCTGAGCACGCACGTCATGCAGGAGGTGGAGGCCACGTGCTCCCGGCTGCTGATCCTCTCGAAGGGACGCATGGCGGCGACGGGGACGGTGCAGGACATCCTGTCCAGCCGCAGCGCCGGAGCCGTCCGGTACGTGGTGGAGGCGGAGGGCGACGGCGTGGCGGAGGGCCTCGCCGCGCTCGGCGGAGTCGCCTCCCATCGGGTCGAGCCGGTGGACGGAAGGGTGCGGGTGCACCTCCAGGTCGGCGGAGACGAGGAATTGAGGCCGGCGATCTTCGAGCTCGCCCGGTCCCGTGCCTGGACCCTCTGGGAGCTGCACCGTGAGCGCAGCAGCCTGGAGGAGGTGTTCCGCAACCTGACGTCCGAGTCGCACGCGGCAGAGGAGGCATCGTCCGACGCCTCCGCCGAGGCGCCGACCGGCGAGCCGGGCGCCGCCGGGGAGGTCGCACGATGATCCGTCGCATCCTCACCGTGGCGCGCCACGAGGTGCGCAGCTACTTCGACCAGCCGACCGCCTACGTCCTCGTCGTGGCATTCCTGGGGCTGTCGCTCTTCCTCGGCCTGCGCAACATCCTGGCGTCGGGCGCCGCGACGCTGCGGCCGTTCTTCGAGATGCTGCCGATCTTCTTCTCGGTGTTCGTGCCCGCGGCGACGATGCGCAGCCTCTCCGAGGAGCGCCGGGGGAGGACGCTCGAGTGGCTGGCCGCGCAGCCCGTGACCGAGACGGAGATCGTGCTGGGGAAATTCCTCGGCGACTGGGTCTTCGTGCTCATCGCCCTGGCCGGCTCGCTGCCCACCGCGCTCGGCCTGCTCCTGGTCTCCCGGGCGGATCCGGGCATCATGGTGGCGCAGTACTTCGGGGCCGCGTTGCTGGCCGGGCAGCTCGTGGCGCTGGGGCTGTGGGCCTCGAGCTTCACACGCAACCAGATCACGGCCTTCATCGTGGCGGCCGTGGCGAGCTTCCTGTTCTACCTCATCGGGCTGCAGGTAGTGCAGATCGGCGTCCCCGGATCGGTGGGAGGCGCGCTCGCCGAGCTCTCCGTGGTCGAGCACTTCGAGAGCGTGGCACGCGGCCTGATCGACCTCCGCGACGTGCTGTACTTCGTATCGGTCACCGCCTTCTTCCTGCTGCTCGCCGTGGCCGTGCTCGGCCGGGATCGCTTGAGCCGCGGCCGCGGGGACTACAGGCGCCTGCGGGTCGGAACGTGGGTCCTCGGTGCCTTCGTGCTGGTGCTCAACCTCCTGGGCAGCCACGTGCACGGCCGCCTCGACCTGACGCGGAACCACCTGTTCACGCTGGCCTCGGGCACGAAGAAGATCCTGCACAACCTCGACGACGTCGTACGGGTCAAGCTCTTCGTGTCGACCGACCTCCCTCCCGAGATCCAGCTTCAACTCCGCGACGTGAGGGACCTTCTGTCGGACATGCACGACGCGTCGGGAGGCAAGCTCCAGGTCACCGAGCTGCATCCCGACAAGAGCGCGAGGGCGCGCAGCGAGGCCTCGTCGTACGACATCGAGCCCGTCCAGTTCAACGTCCTGCGCAACAACGAGTTCCAGGTCAAGAACGGCTACTACGGGCTGGTCGTGCTGTACGCCGGCAAGGAGAAGGTGATCCCGGTCATCGAGCACTCGCAGGATCTCGAGCTCGACCTCATGTCCGACATCTACGCGATGACCACGCGGACGCGGCCCAGGATCGCGTTCGCGAGCGGCTACGGCGCGCACACCCTGGCCACGTTCCCGAAGCTGGACCAGTCCCTGAGCCAGCGCTACGCGATCGGCAGCGTGGATCTGGCCGATGACACGGCTCCCCCGCTCTCGCCGGACTCGCTGAAGGTCCTGGTGATCGCCGGCCCGACCGAGCCCGTCGACAGCACGGCGCTCAAGAGGCTCGAGGCATACGCGGACCACGGCGGCTCGATGCTCCTGCTGCTCAACCCGGTGCATCTGGATCCCCGGGCGGGCATGGCGGTTCCGCTGAGCACGGGACTCGATCCGCTGCTCGCGCAGTACGGCATGCGCTTCGACTCGAGCCTGGTGGAAGATCCGGCCGCGGCAGAGAACGTATCGATGGGGCAGGAGGGCATCTTCGAGGTCATCCACCCCTATCCGCTGTGGCCGGTGGTGCACCCGGCCGGGCAGAGCCCCATCACGCGGGACATGAACGGACTGTCGCTGGCGTGGGCGGGCCCGATCCAGATCCTGGATTCGACCTACGTCACGCCGCTGTGGCAGACCACCAAGGACGCGGGCGTGCGCAGCCCGGACCTGCCCATCATGCCGGGTCAGAGCTTCTCGGTGCCGCCGGCGGAGCGCGGCGTTCGCACCGTCGCGGCATCCGTCGATTTCGGCAAGAAGAGCAAGAAGGGCCGCATGGTGCTGGTCGGCGACGAGACGTTCCTGGAGCCGCAGTTCGTCCAGAACAACCCGGCCAACGAGGCGTTCGTCTCGAACGCCATCGACTGGCTCGCGGAGAACGGAGCGTTGATGAGCATCCGCGCGAAGGATCGGATGCCCCCGCCGCTCGACTTCACGTCGGCCGCGAGCCGCAACCTGCTGAAGTGGGGAAACCTGGTGGGCGTGCCCGTGCTCTTCGTGCTGGTGGGGCTGTGGCGGGTGACGGGACGGCGGCGGCGGGCCGAATCCCGCTGGAAGGAGGTCGTGTCGTGAGCGAGCGGACCCTGAAGTGGCTTGTGGGAGCCCTGGCGGTGGTGGTGGTGGCGTGGGTCGCCGTCACGTTCCTCGGCGGCCGGTCCGGTCCGCCCGCGGGCTCGGCCGAGGTGACGGCGTTCTTCCAGGGGCTGACGCCTACGGCGGTGTCGTCGATCCACATCGTGGGGCCGAAGGACACCGTGAGCATCGCGCAGCAGGGCGGAGCCTGGAAGGTGAACGGCGCGGCGATCGACTCCGCCGACCTGGCCGACCTGTGGACGGACCTCAAGGACGCCCACGTGCGGGACCTGGTGGCGACCAACCCCAAGAACCACGCTACCCTCGGCGTGGCGGCCGACAGCACGTGGAAGCTGACCGTGGACGTCTCGGGCGGGTCGCGCACGCTCTACGTCGGCAATCCCGGCCCCACCTACACGACCGTGTACGTGCGCCTCCCGCACGAGAACGACGTGTACACCGTGGCCGGAGGGCTGAGGGGCGCGGTCGTGCGCTCCGTGGACGGCTGGAGGGACAAGAGGATCGTCGCGCTGGACTCCGCGGCGGTGGCTCGCATCGACGTGAAGCACGGCCGCAACTCCTTCGACCTCGTCCGCCGCCACGGCGGCTGGAGCCTCGGGCGGGGGCGCGAGGCCGACACGGCCACGGTGCGCAACATCCTCTCGGAGCTGAGCGACCTGAGCGCCTTCGGGTTCTACCACTCGAAGGACTCGCTGAACGCCGAGGGCGGAAGGCTGGTCGCGCTGAGCGGCACGGGCGACACCCTCGCGGATCTGACGGTGGGGAGCGGGCAGGGCGACCGGTGGATCCGCTCCCGCGGCGACTCGAGCCTCTACAGGGTCGCGGGCTACCGGGTCGACCGCATGATGCCCAAGCTCTCGACCCTCGTGGCCAAGCCGTCGAAGAAGAAGACGACCGCCAGGAGGACCGCGCCGGCGAAGAGGAAGTAGCCCCGGAGGTGCGGCGGGCGGTCCGCGCGAGCGAGTATTGCGCTGGTGCGGCTACGAGCGCGCGTGGACCGCCCGCCGCACCCCTCTCAGCTCCCCCCGAACCTGATGCCCTGAGCGAGCGGGAGCTCCGTGCTCCAGTTCACGGTGTTCGTCTGGCGGCGCATGTACGCCTTCCACGCGTCCGACCCGGACTCCCGCCCGCCTCCCGTCTCCTTCTCGCCGCCGAACGCGCCCCCGATCTCCGCACCGCTCGTGCCGATGTTGACGTTCGCGATCCCGCAGTCGCTGCCTCGGTGCGAGAGGAAGTACTCGGCCTCGCGCACGTGCTCCGTGAAGACGGCCGAGGACAGCCCCTGCGGCACGCCGTTGTGCAGCGCCATGGCCTCGTCCATGTCCGCCACGGCCTCCGCGGGCGTGGCGTCGGCGCGGCCGTACGGGATGATGTACAGGATCGGCGCGAACGTCTCCTCCTGCACGATCCGGAAGTCGTTCCGGGCCGCCGCGATGCACGGCGTGACGTACAGGCCGCCCGGCCAGGCATCGCC
The DNA here is from genome assembly GCA_046704285.1 of Longimicrobiales bacterium. Classification (GTDB taxonomy): domain Bacteria; phylum Gemmatimonadota; class Gemmatimonadetes; order Longimicrobiales; family Gaopeijiaceae; genus SZUA-318. The sequence goes on from JBJKSF010000044.1 coordinate 30,930, forward strand.
CTCGAGCGGCTCGCCACCGTAGAGGATCTCGCCGCCCTCCTCGACCACGCGCCTCTTCGCCTGCGCCAGGTCCTTCATCGCCTGCTGGGTGACGACCGGGCCCATGAGCGTGCCCTCGTCCAGCGGGTTCCCGATGGGCACGTCCTGATACGCGCGCACGAGGCGGCGGACGAGCTCCTCACGCACGGACGCATGCACGAGGATGCGCCTGGTCGTCGTGCAGCGCTGCCCCGCCGTGCCGACGGCACCGAACAGGATGGCCGGGATCGCGAGGTTGAGGTTGGCGCTCGGCGTGACGACGATCGCGTTGTTGCCGCCGAGCTCGAGGATGGTGCGCCCGAGCCGACCGCCCACCACCTCGGAGACGTGGCGGCCGACGACCGTGCTGCCGGTGGCCGAGACGAGCGGGACGCGCACGTCGTGAAGGAGCCGCTCTCCGACGGTGGAGCCCTTGCCGACCACCAGCGAGAAGATCGCCGGATCCACGCCGCTCTCCGCGCACGCCTCGGCGGCGATCTTCGTGACCGCGATGGCGGTGAGGGGCGTCTTCGACGCCGGCTTCCACAGGACCGCGTCGCCGCACACCGCGGCCACGGTCGCGTTCCAGCTCCACACCGCCACCGGGAAGTTGAACGCGCTGATGACGCCCACCACCCCGAGCGGATGCCACTGCTCCATCATGCGGTGGTCCGGCCGCTCGGATGGCATCGTGAGGCCGTAGAGCTGGCGCGAGAGCCCCGTGGCGAAGTCGCAGACGTCGATCATCTCCTGTACCTCGCCCATCCCCTCGGCGAGGATCTTGCCCATCTCCAGGGTGACCAGCGCTCCGAGCTCGCGCTTGCGCGCGCGCAGCTTGTCTCCGAGCAGGCGTACCACCTGCCCGCGCCGCGGCGCCGGAACCCTGCGCCACTCCAGGAACGCCGCATGCGCCCTCTGGACGATCCGGTCGTACTCCTCTTCCGTGACCTGGCGCACCGTCGCCAGCCGCCGTCCGTCGACGGGGCTCGACACCTCGAGCTCCGGGCCCGATCCGATCCACTCTCCGGCGAAGCCGCCGGCGTTCACGTCCTCGATGCCGACGGCACGCAGAATCCGCTCGCTCATCCTGTCTCTTCCGGGGAGGGTCCGGGTTGTTCCTTCGTCACATAGGCGCGTACCAGCCGCACGTTCCCCCGCCCGAAGAGCTTCTGCAGGGCCTGCAGCGTCTCGGCGTCCGGCTTCACGCGCAGCGTCCGGGAGCGGAACCGAGGTGCCCGGACGCCGTTGTCCGCGCCCGCCAGAAGGAGCACGGGCGAGGGCCCGGGGTGCGCGGCCAGAACCACACGGGCCTCCCGGAACGCTCCGTCCGGAACCGCCCCTCCCGCCTCCAGCTCGATCTGCACCGCGAGCTCGCCTCGATCGGCCAGCTCCTCGATGGGCCGCGCCGAATCCAGAAAGATGGGGGGATCCTCCTCGTCGCGCTCGCGGCCGCTCACCTTGCCGGACACCAGCACCACCGCGTCCTGGCGCAGCACGTCCTTGTACGCCTGCCACGCGTCGCGGAACGCGAGTACGGTCGCGGTGCCCTGGAAGTCCTCCACGGTGACCTTGCCCCACTCGGAGCTGTCGCGCCGGGAGATCTGGCGCGACACCGACGTGACGACGCACGGCAACTCGACCGGCTGGTTCGCGTACTCGTGCAGGCTGGCGGTGGACACCGGCTCGAACGCGCGCACGACCTCGCGGAAGCGGTCCAGAGGATGGCCCGACGTGAAGAATCCCAGGGCCTCCTTCTCGCGTGCCAACCGCTCGCTCTCCGTCCACTCGGGGACGTTGGGGAGCGCGGGGGCCCGGCGCGGCAGCCCCGAGGCGTCCCCGAACAGGGAGGCCTGGCCGGACTCCATCTCGGCGTGCCGAGCCTGCACTTCGCCGTACGCGGCGTCCAGGCCGGCGAGCAGCTGGGACCGATGGCCGAACGCGTCCAGGGCGCCCGCCGCGATGAGCGCCTCGCACGCGCGCTTGTTCAGCGCGCGCACGTCGATGCGATCGAGGAAGTCGAAGAGCGAGGTGAACGGGCCGCCCTCCTCGCGCGCCTCGATGACCGAGCGGACGGCGCCGGCCCCCACGCCGCGCACGGCGCCCAGGCCGAAGCGGATCCGGCCTGCGTCCGTGACCGTGAACTTCCAGCCGGACTCGTTCACGTCGGGCGGCAGGACCTCGATGGGCTCCTCGAGCTTGGGGATGTAGCGGGGCAGGTCTCGGCATTCGCCGATGTACTTCACCACGTCGTCGGTCCTGTCGAGCACAGACGACAGCATCGCCGCCATGAACTCGGCAGGGTAGTGCGCCTTCACCCAGGCGGTGTGGTAGGAGACGAGCGAGTAGGCAGCGGCATGGCTCTTGTTGAAGCCGTAGCGCCCGAACGTCTCGATCTGCTCTGCCAGGTCCTCGGCGAGACGCTTGTCGACGCCGCGCTCGACGCACCGCTCCACGAACCTGCCCAGCTCCTTGCGGATGAGCTCCGGGATCTTCTTGCCCATCGCCTTCCGCAGGACGTCGGCCTCGCCCAGGCTGAAGCCCGCCAGGATGTTGGCGATGCGCATCACCTGCTCCTGGTAGACGATCACGCCGTACGTCGACTCGAGGACCGGCTTCAGGTCCGGGTGCGGGTAACGGGCCTCCTCTCGGCCGGTCTTGCGTCGGATGTACACGTCCGCCATGCCCGAGTCGAGCGTGCCCGGGCGGATGAGCGCGTTCGTCGCCACCAGGTCGTCGAAGCGGTCGCACTTCATCGCGCGCAGGGTGTCGGTGCCGAGCCGCGACTCGAACTGGAAGACGCCGGCCGTGCCGCCGCGCGCGATCATCGCGTAGACGGCCGGATCGTCGAGCGGCACGTCGTCCATGCTTCCGTACGCCTCTCCGCTCTCCGGATTGGCGAGCTTGCCGTACCGTGCCTTCACCATCTCGACCGCGTCGTGGATGACGGTGAGGGTCTTGAGGCCGAGGAAGTCCATCTTGAGCATGCCGGCCTCCTCCAGGCCGGTCATGTCGTACTGCGTCACCACCATGGCGTCTTCGTCGTCGCCGTTCCCGCCGTTCTTGCCGGTCTGGATGCAGACCGGCACGTACTCGTCCAGCGGTCCCGGTGCGATGACCACGCCGGCCGCGTGCACGGAGGCATGCCGCGAGAGCCCCTCGAGCGTCATCGAGTAGTCGAAGAGCTGGCGATGCCGCTCGTCGGCGCCGTAGAGGTCTCGCACCTCCTTGAGGCCGTCGACCGCCTGCTCGACGGTGAACGCCTGGCCGGGAGCGTTGGGGATCAGCTTCGCGATGCGGTCCGTCTCCGACGGCTCGAATCCCAGGACGCGGCCGACGTCGCGGATGACCGCGCGGCTCTTCATCGTCCCGAACGTGATGATCTGGCCGACCGCGTCGCGCCCGTACTTGCGGCGCGTGTACTCGATGACCTCGCCGCGGCGCTCGAAGCAGAAGTCGATGTCGATGTCCGGCATCGAGATCCGCTCCGGGTTCAGGAAGCGCTCGAAGAGGAGGTCGTGCTGGAGCGGATCCAGGTTCGTGATGCCGAGGCTGTACGCGACGAGCGATCCCGCGGCCGAGCCGCGGCCGGGGCCCACGGGGATGTCGTGGTCGCGTGCCCACCGGATGAAGTCCTGGGTGATGAGGAAGTAGCCGGCGTAGCCCGTCCCCTTGATGACCCCCATCTCGTAGTCGAAGCGCTGCCGGACCTGGTCGGACAGCGGGTCGCCGTAACGCTCGCGCGCTCCGGCGAGCGCGAGATGCTCGAGGTACGCGTTCTCGTCGGAGTGGCCCTCGGGCAGCGGGAACGCCGGCAGGTGGTACTTCTTCTCGAAGACGAGGTCGACGTCGTCCGCGATGCGCAGCGTGTTCTCGAGGACCTCCGGATGGTCGGCGAAGCGCTCCGCGATCTCGGTGGGGCCCTTGAAGTAGAGCCCCCGGTCGTAGCGCATGCGTGCGGGGTCGTCGCGGTCCTTGCCCAGCCCGATGCACAGCAGGATGTCGTGGGCCTCGTGGTTCTCGGGCTTCAGGAAGTGCACGTCGTTCGTGGCGATCACGGGCAGGCCGAGCTCGCCGGCGAGCTCGAACACGCCGCGGTTCAGCTCGGCCTGGCCCGGCGTGTCGTGGGCCTGCACCTCCAGGTAGTAGCGCCCGTCGAAGACGTTCGCGTACCACTCGGCCGCCTCGCGCGCGCCGGCGGGGTCCCCCGCCGTGAGGTGGCGTGCCACCTCGCCGGCCATGCAGGCCGAGGAGACGATGATCCCCTCGTGGTACTTCGCCAGGACCTCGCGGTCGACCCGCGGCCGGTGGTAGAAGCCCTCCGTGTACCCGATCGACGAGAGCTTCATGAGGTTGCGGTAGCCCACCGCGTCGCGCGCCAGGAGCACCAGATGGTAGTAGGCGCGCTCTCCCTGGCCGGAGCGCGAGCGCTCGCGCCGGTCGCCGGGCGCGACGTACGCCTCCATGCCCACGATCGGCTTGAGGCCCTCCTTCCTCGCCGCCTTGTGGAAGGCCCAGGCGCCGAACATGCAGCCATGGTCCGTGAGCGCCAGGCCCGGCATCTCGAACTCCTTGGCTCTCCGGACGAGGTCGCCGATGCGGTTGGCGCCGTCCAGCAGCGAGTACTCGGAGTGGGTGTGGAGGTGGACGAAGCTCACGCGGATGACGGATCTCTGGGGTTCGGCGAGCGCGGACGGCGCGGGCTGGACCATTGTAGCGGGGTCGCGGCGGGGCGATCAAATCCCGGGCCGCGGGTCCCTCGCGGGGCGCGGAGTTTCGGAGTCCGACGCCGCCGGAGGGACCTCACGTGCCGGCCGAGGCGGCGGCACGCGGGGAGGGGCCCGGCACCGGAACCCGGGCGGGAACCCTCTCCGCAGGCCCCGGTGGGATTCCTCAGGAGCTCCCGCAGCGGAAGGAGTCCAGGATCGTCCTCAGCTCGACCATGTACTGGTACTTGCTCTTGCCGGGTGCGTACAGCCAGGCGTCGACCAGATACAGGCGGTTCTGCTGCGGGCACGCGATCGCCCGCAGGATGAACGGCCCGGCTCCGGGCCAGCCCAGGGAGGGCGGGTTCTTCCAGACGCCCTGGATCTGGTACGCCTGCCGCCCGCGGTACTCGAACGCACCGCCCCGCATCGCGGTGGAATCGACGTCCTGGGGCTCCAGGTAGTACTTCGCGACGATGCGCGCGCGCCAGGCGAGGAGGTCCTTCGCCTGCAGCTCCGGGGGGATGGGACTCTGCCAGGTCACCATGACCTGGCGGACGAGCTGGGAGGGGTCCGGGTTGTCGTTGCGGAACAGGTAGACCGAGTCGGCCGAGCGGTGCCACTGGTACACCTTGGGCACGATCAGCGAGAAGCGGGCGCGGGCCATGAGGGTGTCGTTCAGCGCCGAATCGATGCCCGAGATGAACATCCGGTTCGTCGCCCACTCCCGGAACTCCTGGTCGAACGTCTCGTGGACGGCGCTCAGGTGCGAGAGCAGCTCGCTCGCGTCGTCGGGCCTGGAGAGGACGACCAGCTCGATGCTCTGGCCTTCGGCCCAGACGTCGTGCGCCTCGTACAGGCCGGGCCCGTGGGCCGCGCTGCCGAGCTTCCGGAGCGGCTGCTGCATCCACGGGTCGCCCGCGGTCCCGACCAGGAGGATGTTCCTGAACCGCTGCAGGTTGGCCCAGGCCGGCCGGGCCGGATCCTGATAGCTGATCGAGAACGTCTTCTCCTCGGCCACCGTGAAGATCGTGGGCGCCAGGACGGCTTCCACCGAATCCGACACATGGCTCCAGAGGGTGGTGTCCATGGCCGCGACGAGGCTGTTCCCGTCGCCATAGGCGAGCGGCAGCTGCCCGCACCCCCCCACGCCGAGGAGGACCACGGTGAGAAGGCCTGCGGTGGTGATGGCGCGCATGACGTCCTTGCTCCTTTCGGAACCACACGGTCGTGCGGGCAGGCTCCCGTCCTTGTACCGCCCCGTCACGACGGGGTTTCGGGTGCCGGCCCCAGGTTCCGCTCGAGCAGGGCGTCCGGCGACGGATCTCGACCCATGAACGCCCGGAAGAGCGCCTCGGGCTCGTCCGAGTCCCCGCGCGACAGGATCGCCTCGACGTAGGCCCGCCCCGTCTCGCGGTTGAAGATGCCCTCGCTGCGGAACCGGGTGAACACGTCGGCTTCCAGCACCTCCGACCAGAGGTAGCTGTAGTAGCCGGCCTCGTAGCCCCCGGAGAACAGGTGGGTGAACGACGGCAGGATGTGCAGCTCGGCGAACCGCGGCCCCGGCGAGAACGCGAGGAAGCGCTCGCGCCCGAACTCCATGACCTCTCCGCCTTGGCGCACGTCGAGCGGATCGTCCTGCGGGGCGTCGTCGGGGACGTCGGTCCCGGCGCCCCCCCTCCCGCCGTCCCCGTAGGCGGCCCGCAGCCGCGGAGCCAGCTCGTCGTGGAGCGCGAGGTCCACGGTGCCGAAGGAGAGCTGGCGGAACTGGACCCAGCCGCCCATGAACCTGCGGGCCGCGAGCATGCGCCGCCGGAGCTCCTCCGGGAGGGGCTCTCCCGTATCGTAGTGCCGCGCGAACAGGTCCAGGGCCTCACGCTCCCAGGCCCAGTTCTCCATGATCTGGCTCGGGAGCTCCACCCAGTCCCACGCCACGCTGATGCCCGCGCGGGCCGGGATCTGCACGCGCGAGACGCAGTGGTGCAGGAGGTGACCGAACTCGTGGAACGCCGTCTCGACCTCCCGGTGCGTCAGCAGCGCGGGCCGGGATCCGTCGGGCGGCGTGAAGTTGCCGCAGATCACGCCCAGGTGCGGCGCGAACCCGCCGGCGTGGGGACCCCCCGTGATGAGGCGGTCCATCCAGGCGCCCTGGCGCTTCTCCTTGCGCGGGAACCAGTCCGAGTAGAAGGAGCCCATGTGGGTTCCCTCTTCGTCGAAGATCTCGTAGTAGTGCACGTCGGGGTGCCACACCTCCTCGATCGGCCGTTCCACGACGCGGAAGCCGAACGTCCGTCGCACGATCTCGAAGAGGCCGGCCAGGACCTGGTCGAGCGGGAAGTAGGGACGCATGTCCTCGTCGTCGATGTCGTAGCGCTCCTTGCGGAGGCGCTCCATGACGTAGGCCAGGTCCCACGGCTCCAGCGCCTCGAGGCCCAGCATGCGTGCGTGCGCGCGCAGCTCCGCCACGTCGCGTGTCCAGTACGGCAGCGTGCGTGCCACGAGGTCCCGCTCGAAGGCGCTCGCCCGCTCGCTGCTCCGGGCCATGCGGTCCTCCAGGGCGTAGTCCGAGAAGCTCTGGAAGCCCAGGATCCGCGCCATCTCATCGCGCAATCGCAGAATACGAGCGATGAGGGCGCGGTTGTCGTGGGCACCGGCGTAGCAGCGCGTGTTGTACGCGACGTAGATCTCCCGCCGCAGATCGCGGTCGTGCGCGTACTTCAAGACCGGCTCGACGGAGGGATAGTCGAGCGTCAGCAGCCATCCTTCCAGACCCTTGTCCTCCGCCCGCGCGCGCGCCCGTCGCCGGGCGCCTTCCGGCATGCCCGCGAGGCGCTCCTCCCTCTCCAGATGCAGCTCGTAGGTGGCGGTGGCGTCCAGCACGTTCTCGCTGAACCTCTGCTCCAGACGGGCCAGGTCCACCCTGACCTCCTGCAGGCGGCTCTTGGCCCCGGCCGGAAGGTCCGCGCCGGCCCGGCGGAACTCCTGGAGCGTCTTGTCGAGATGGCGCCGCGCCACACCTGTGAGTGCACGCGCCTCGGCCGTCGCGGCGAACTCCTTCAGCCGCTGCCACAGCTCCTCGTCGAGGGGGAGACGGGACCAGAACGCCGAGATCTCGGGGAGGACGGCGTTGTAGGCCTGCCGCAGCGCCGGGGACTCGGCCACGGCCACGAGGTGGCTGGCCGGCGCGATCGTCCGGGCGAGGCGCTGGGTGACGGCGTCCAACCGCTCGAGGGTGTTCGCCCAGGACGGTGGCGACTGGTCGGCGGAGAGAGCATCGATCCGGCTCTGCGCATCGGCGAGTGCCTGGAGGATGCCGGGCTCCACGTCCGCGGCGCGGATCCGGTGGAAGGGGATCCGGAAGTCGTCGGACAGGAGAGGGTTGGGTCGTTCGGTCATTCGTTCGGAAGACGGAGGAAGGGAAGGATCGGTGGATTATGCAAGGAGGTGGGCCCGGCAGGTAGGGTACCACGGCGTGCAGGGAGGGGCCTATCTTGGAACATCCGGGCCGCAGTGGTGGTCCCGCAAGGACTTCGCACGACCTCGCCCCCTGGGCCGAGCAGCCTTCCATGAGCACGAGACTTCCCGACGCGGCGCACGCCCACGACTCCTGCGCTCGAGAGCGCGCGCAGGCTGGATCCGGCCACGCCCGCGGCCTGGGCGACCCGGGCAGCATGGTGCGCCGCACCGGAGAGCTCGGAAGGCTGCGCGGGGCCCTCGTCGTCACGGGGCTCTTCATGGTGGTCGAGGTCGTTGGCGGCCTCGCCGGGGGCTCGCTCACCCTCCTGGCCGACGCGGGCCACATGCTCACGGACCTGGGCGCACTCGGTCTGTCGCTGCTGGCCATGCGGCTGGCCGAGCGCCCCGCGGAGCCCGAGAGGACCTTCGGCTGGGTGCGTCTCGAGATCCTGGCCGCGCTCGTCAACGGGGCCGCCCTGCTCGCGATCTCGGGGCTGATCGTGTTCGAGGCCTGGAGGCGCTTCCGGTCTCCCGTGGCGGTGAACGGGACCGTGCTCGTCGGGATCGGCGCGCTGGGCGTGGTCGTGAACCTCGCGTCCGCCTCGCTCCTGCACGGGCACGCACACGGAAACCTGAACGTCCGTGGCGCCTACCTCCACGTGCTCGGAGACCTGCTGGGCTCGCTCGGAGCCGTCGCGGCCGGCGCGGTCATCCTCGTGACGGGTTGGACGCCGGTCGACCCCATCGTCTCGGTGCTGATCGCCCTGCTCATCCTCGTGAGCGCGTGGAGGCTCGTACGCGAGGCGACGGACGTGCTGATGGAGGCCGCGCCGCCTTCGGTCGACATGACGAGGCTGCTGGACGACCTGTGGCGGATCGAGGGGCTCGACGACGTGCACGACGTCCACGTATGGACGTTGACCTCGGGGTTCGTGGCCCTCTCCGGTCACGGAGTCATCGACGATCCCGGGGATCACACGCGCGTGCTGGACGAAGTGCGCGCGCGGATGAAGGATCACGGCATCGAGCACGTGACGTTCCAGTTGGAGATGAGGCCTCTGTACCAGCTACCGGACCAGGACTCCAGGCCAAGCATGAAACATGCGCGCCAGGCGTCAGCAAACCGTCAGCGGCCCGTGTCGTAACGGATTCCGGGGGCTGTCGGCGGCCTTCAAATGGTTGTTGACATACCCGAGGCCCCTGTTACCTTCGCGCCAGGTACCCTTAGGAGGCCTCGAACCGGGTCGAGACACTCCGGGTCCAAACCCAGGAGGAGAGCAAGGACATGAGCCGGGCGGATTGGTTCGACGAGGAGTCCCTCGCCACCGTGGCGCTCGCCAGGGACGACGACGAGGAAGACTTCGAGGAGGACGACCTGGACGAGGAGCTGCTCGACGACGAGGAGTGGTCCGAGGACGACGACGACTGGGACGACGACGACGACTGGGGGGACGACGACGAGGACGATGAAGAGGACGACGACGATTGGGAGGACGACGACGACGGGGACGACGATCTCTTCGGTCGCAAGCCTCGCCGGCAGCATCCCGACTGGCAGTGACGCGGAGGGTCTCCCGTGGGGTGATCCGGAGCCGCCCCGGCCGACGAGCCGGGGCGGCTCTCTCTCTTGTGGGGGTGCGTCGGATGCCCGGCGGCGCACCCGCCGCGAAGCACCTGCAGGCACGCGCGGGGTAGTGCTGACATCATGATGCCGATGACGAAGTGGGTGAAGCGCCTCCTGATCGCGAACGTGATCGTGTTCGTGGCGTGCCAGGCGTATCCCGCGCTGTACGGTCCGCTGATCCTGGTTCCCCGGTTCGTGCTCTACCGACCGTGGACCGTCGTCACGTACATGTTCTTGCACGAGAACTTCACCCACATCTTCTTCAACATGCTGGTGCTCTTCTTCTTCGGGCCGCGCGTGGAGCTGCGGCTCGGGGAGAAGCGCTTCCTGTGGCTCTACTTCCTGTCGGGGATCGGCGGAGCCGCAGGAAGCTTCGTGTTCCCGGACATCGGCGTCCTCGGCGCGTCGGCTGCGGTGTATGGCGTGTTGCTGGCGTTCGCCATGTACTGGCCGCGGGAGAAGATCCTCCTGTTCTTCATCCTCCCGATCGACGCCTGGCTGTTGGTGGTCGGCGCGGTGGCCGTGGAGCTCTATATGGGCGTCACCGGCACGGCGGCCGGCATCGCGCACTTCGCGCACCTGGGCGGGCTCGCGACCGGGTTTCTCTACCTGAAGTGGTCGGACTGGCGCATGGGTGCGAACCGCAGGGCGTTCCAGCGCGCGATGAAGCCGCAGCCCCAGGCCGGCGGCTCCTCGGACCGGGGGGCGCTCGAGCGCTGGCACGCGATCTCGGTCGAAGGCCTGCACGAGCTGAACCGTGAGGAGGTCGCCCGGCTGCTGGAGAAGGCGGAGCGGGGCGGACCGCGCAGCCTCACCGATCTCGAGCGACAGTTCCTCGATCGCATGTCGACGAGGTGAGCGGCCGCGCAGGGCTGCCTCTCGGAGACTCGATGGACGACGCCCAGCGCTATCCCGTTCCGACAGGGACCTGCCGCGTGGAGGAGACGATCCAGCGGAGCCGGTTCATCACGACCCTGGCGCAGGCTTCCTCTGCCGACGCGGCGCGGACGTTCGTGGAGGGAGTCCGTACGGAGCTTCCGGACGCCACGCATCACTGCTGGGCCTTCGTGGCGGGCCCACCCGGGAGCACGATGCGGATCGGGATGAGCGATGCCGGAGAGCCGCACGGGACCGCCGGAAGACCCATGCTCAACGTTCTGCTGGGCTCGGGGGTGGGCGAGATCGCGGCCGTCGTGGCGCGGTACTACGGCGGCATCAACCTCGGTACGGGGGGCCTGGCGCGCGCGTACGCCGGAGGGGTGATGCGTGCTCTCCAGGAGCTGCGCACGGCCGAGAAGGTCGAGCGCGTGGAGGTGGAGGTTGTGGTGGGCTATGCCGAAGTGGAGCCCCTCCGCCGCGTCATCGAGGAGCTGGAGGTGACGGTGGCGTCGGAAGAATACGGCGCGGAGGCGCACTACCGGTGCGCCGTGCCGGAGCCCCGGATGACGGTGTTCCGCGCCCGTGTGGCCGACTTCACGCGCGGAACGGGAACGGTCCGGGAAATGTAGAGGCCTACCGCAGCCGTACGGCCGCTCCCTAGATTACTCTGCTTTCGACTTTCGAGGATCTTCGCGTATGAACGAGCTCCACCGCATTCTGCAAACCCTGCCCACGGACCCGGCGTCCCTGTTCGCGCTCGGCCTGACGGCCGTGGCGGTGGTCTTCATCGTCATCGTGGGACGCTCCGGAAAGCGGGCGCACAAGCACGCAGACGAGGCGCAGACGTCCCAAGCACCCCGTTGAACCGGGCGGGGGGCCGGGTTACGTTTGCCCGCTCGACGCGCGCGCCCGCGGCGCACGAGGGCCTGTAGCTCAGGTGGTTAGAGCGCACGCCTGATAAGCGTGAGGTCGGTAGTTCGAGTCTACCCAGGCCCATAGGTCTCCGAAGAACACTCGGGGGCACGTAAATCGAGGCGGCACCGTCACTTACGGTGTCGCCTCGATTTTGTGGATCAGGGCAGGGAATCGAGCATCGGGAGCCATGGTCACACACCGTGGTCACAAACCGCGCCCGACGACACGATGTCCGGCCAACCCCACAGCCGATGGGTGAGCTTCTGTTTTGTGGCGCCGACCGAGTACCGGTGATGAAGGCACTCACTGACTCGACGGAGGACATATGCCGAAGCTTCGCGGAGCCGACATCGGAGATCGCCTGTACGCCCGCGACCGCGGGAACGGGCAGCCGCCCAGGTACTGGGCCGACTTTAGAGAGTTTGCCGATGTAGGCGGTCGCCAAGAAGCGCTCTGCCTTCCAGGCGAGCGCCACGCCACCACGGATCTGGACACGGCCCGGACGCTCGCTGGGGTCCGCCTTGCGGAACTCATCGAGATGCGCGCGAACACGCCGTCGGTGGGGAAGGCCGTGACGGGGACCATCGCTGGGCTGGCCGAGAAGCACATCGCGCTGAAGCTCCAGACCAAGTCCGTGGGGCAGCAATGGGCCAACGCCATCCAGGTGCATCTGGAGCGGGCGGGAGAGTTCTTCGGCTTCGACACCTCACTCCGTCTCATCAAGCCCGCGCACGTCGACGAGTTCACGGTCTGGCTCCTGCAGTACCCGAACGGCCGTGGAGAGGACGAGACCCTCAGCACGGGGTCGGTGATTCAGCACCTTAACTCACTGTCGTCCCTCATCAATCGGGCCATCTCCTACGGCCTTCTACCGATGGGGGCGAACCCGGTCAAGTATGCGCTCGACCGTCCGACGGTCACCCGACTCGAGACGCCGTTTCTGGAGATCGACGAGATGGCCGCCGCGTTGCGGGTGGCCTTCGACCGAACGGCGTTTCCCCGGCCGGATCTGATCGCCCTGTGCTTCGGCGAAGTGGTGGCCACGATCGCCCTGACAGGTGCGCGCAAGGCCGAGGTCCTGGGCCTGGAGCAAGGCGACGTGAACCTTGAACGTGGGATCATCACGCTCAAGCCCAACGACTACCGCAGGCTGAAGACTGCCACCTCCGAGCGGGTACTCACCATCTTCCCGCAGCTCGGCGAGATCCTGCTGGCCTATAAGGAAGGCCCGAACGCGCCGACCGGTCGGCTCTTCTTTCCTTCGCTGATCGATCCCGACCGGATGATCGGCGATATGCGCAAGAGCTTCGATCGCCTTCCTGTTCCTCAGCGCTTGAGGTTTCCCTCGCCTGGAGACGGCGTTCCCGGGGCGCTTCCCCCCATGCGTTCGAAGTGGTTGCGTCATACCTACTGCGCTGCCCGGCTCCAGTGCATCGATCACGACCGGCCGATCAGTCTCACAGGAGGACTTCCGGCATTGGAAGCGCGATGCGCGGGGCCGCGGTGAGCAGGGAGCCGCAACGAAGATCGGACAGCTCTTCGCCCGTGTCCTGCCGGGGAAGCCTCCGATCACCGGACGGTCTCC
>JBJKSF010000045.1:0-3525 GCA_046704285.1 Longimicrobiales bacterium
CCGTCGCGCCGACCGCACCCGCGGGGCGAGCCGCCACCCCGGCACCGTCGGCGGCGCCGCAGAGCCGGAAGGCGACGACCGCGACGCGACGCAGCGACGCGGACAGCGCGCCTCCGGGACCGCGCGCCAGGCTCCACTTCTCCGCGCCCGAGAACGTCCGTGGGCTCTACCTGAACGCGTGGACCGCGGGCTCGCCCGAGCGCGTCGGCCAGCTGATCGCGCTGGCCGAGCGCACGGAGATCAACACGTTCGTCATGGACATGAAGGACGCGAGCGGGTACGTGAGCTACGCGAGCCAGGTGCCCCTCGCGGTCGAGTCCGGCGCGACCGGGCAGCTCCGCATCCGCGACCTGCGCGGGCTGCTGGAGCGGCTCGAGAAGGCGGGGATCTACCCCATCGCGCGCATCGTCGTCATGAAGGACCCCGTGCTCGCGCGCGCGCACCCGGACATGGCGATCCAGAGCTCGGCCGGGGGCGTCTGGCGCGACGACGACGGCGTCCCCTGGCTGAACCCGTACGACCGGCGGGTGTGGGACTACGACGTGGACCTCGCCAAGGAGGCGGCCGCCTACGGCTTTCCCGAGATCCAATGGGACTACGTGCGCTTCCCGGGGGCCTCCTCCGCCGACCTGGCCCGCGCCGTGTATCCGGGCAGCGACGGGCGCACGAAGGCCGAGGCGATCCGGGGCTTCCTCGAGTACTCCCGGGAGCAGCTCCACCGACTGGGGGTGAAGGTGACGGCCGACGTGTTCGGCATCACGGCGTCCGCGACCCACGACGTGGGGATCGGGCAGGTGTGGACGTCGTTCATCGACGTGGTGGACGTCGCCCAGCCGATGGTCTATCCCTCCCATTACTACACCGGCAGCTTCGGGTTCAAGAACCCGAACGCCTACCCCTACGAGGTCGTGCGCCACGCGCTCACGGACGCCCTGCACCGGTCCGCCGACGTGAAGGGGGTGGGAGCCACGCGGCCCTGGCTGCAGGACTTCACGCTGGGCGAGCCCGCGTACGGCGCGCCGGAGGTGCGCGCCGAGATCCAGGCGACGTACGACGTGGGCATCCACGACTGGATCCTCTGGAATCCGAAGAGCCACTACACCGAAGCCGCGCTCGAGCCCGTGGGTGGCTTCGACGCCGAGCCGCGCATCCTGGTCGACGGCCGGCTCGTGCCGCTCTCCCGACGCCTGGAGGTCTACGCCGGCGAGGAGGCCGCGCGGGGCCGCGCCGCCCAGGAGCGACGGGAGGCGCTGCACGCCGACAGCCTCGGGCCGCGAAGCCGGCGGAAGCCGGCGCACCGGGACACGACCGGCGGCGGAGCGCCGCGGCGCCCGGACACCGCCGGGAAGGCTCCGAACGTCGGTGGAGGTCTCAGCTCGCCGCGCTGACGGGGGCGAACTGCAGCTCGTGCAGGCGCGCGTAGAGGCCGTCCTGCGCCAGGAGCTGCTCGTGGGTGCCCTCCTCGCACAGCTCGCCGTGATGGAGCACGAGGATGCGGTCGGCGTTCTGCACGGTCGACAGCCGGTGCGCGATGACGAGCGACGTGCGTCCCGCGAGCAGCTCGTCCGTGGCGCGCTCGATGTGCTCCTCGAGGGCGGAGTCGACGGAGCTGGTCGCCTCGTCCAGGATGAGGATCTCGGGGTCGAACGCGAGCGCCCGCGCGAAGCTGACGAGCTGGCGCTCCCCGACGGACAGGCTCGACCCGCGCTCGCCCAGCTGCTGCGTGTAGCCTGCCGGAAGGCGCTCGATGAAGGGAGCCGCGCCGATGCGCTCGGCGGCGGCGCGCACGCGCGCCTCGTCGATGTCCGGTGAGCCCAGGCGGATGTTGTAGCCCACGTCCTGGCTGAACAGGAACACATCCTGGAGCACGAGCCCGATGCGGGAGCGGAGGTCGTGCAGCGCGAGGCGCCCGACCGGCACCCCGTCCAGCAGGATCTCCCCCCGCGGCACGTCGTAGAAGCGCATCAGGAGGTTGATGATCGTCGTCTTGCCGGCTCCGGTGTGGCCCACGATGGCGACCTTCTCGCCCGGTGCGACCTGGAAGCTCACGTCCTTGAGCACCCAGTCCGGCTCCCCGTCGCCGCGCTCGCCGTACGCGAACCAGACGTGGCGCAGCTCGATCCGGCCCTCCGTGCGCGCCGGGAGCGCGACCGGATCCGCCGGATCCTCGATCCGGATCTCGTGGTCCAGGAGCTTGAAGACACGCTCCGAGGACGCCATCGCCGCCTGGAGCAGGTTGTACTTCTCGGAGAGGTCCTGGATCGGCCGGAAGAACCGGCGCGCGTACTGGAGGAACGCGGCGACGACGCCGACCTTGACGGCTCCGTGCAGGATCCCAATGCCCCCGTACCAGATGATGAGCGCGAGCGCGATCGAGGTGAAGAGCTCGATCACCGGGAAGAAGAGCGCGTAGTACGTGATCGAGCGCAGGTGGGCGTCGAGATAGTCGGCGTTCAGCTTCTCGTGCTGCCGCGCGTCGGCCTGCTCGCGGTTGAAGAGCTGGACCACCCGCATTCCGGTGATGCGCTCGTGGAGATACGCGTTCACGCGCGCGATCCGCAGCCGGATGTCGCGGTACGCCTCGCGGATGCGGGCGCGGAAGAGGAACGCCGCGAAGAAGACCAGCGGCAGCACGCTGAACGCGACGAGCGCGAGCTTCCAGTCCATCTCCAGCATCGCGACGACGATGAACAGGAGCGTGAAGATGTCGCCGAACACCGTGACGACCCCGGAGGCGAAGAGGTCGTTCAGCGTCTCCACGTCGTTCGTGATGCGCGTCATCAGGCGACCCACCGGGTTCTTGTCGTAGAACCGCAGGTCGGCGCGCTGGAACGTGTCGAAGATCTGCGCGCGCAGGTCGTACATCACCGACTGCCCGAGCCACGTCGTCAGCAGGCCCTGCCCGTACTCGAGGAAGAACCCGGCGACCAGGGACGCGATGAAGAGCGCGGCGAGCACGGCGATGTAGTGCGGGTCGTGCCGGGGGATGCCGCGGTCGATCGCGAGCTTCGTGAGCCACGGGCCCACGATCTCGGTCGCGGAGCCGAGCATGAGGAGCACGATCGCGAGCGCGACCCACCACCGGTACGGACGCAGGTAGTGCAGCAGACGACGCATGAGGCGCGCGTCGTACGCCTTGCCGAGGGCTTCCTCTTCCTGGAACGGGGCTGCTTCCGCCATCGTGGCCCGGGCTGCGCCCGCGAGGCGCGGGCCGGTTGGGGTCGCCGTGGATCTCCGCTCGGAGACGGCGGTTGGGTCGATACCCGCACGCTTCCGGGCGGGTTCCGACCGGAGCCGTCCGGCCTACCGCGCCCTGCGCTCGATCACCTCCGCCACGTCCGCCAGGCCGACGCCCGCGGCGCGCAGGGCCACGAGCGCGTGGTAGAGCAGGTCCGCGGCCTCCTCGGTGGCGCGGCGGGCATCGTCCGTGGCGAGCGCGGCGACGAGCTCGGCCGTCTCCTCGCCGAGCTTCTTCAGGCGCAGGTTGGGGTCGTCGAGGAGCCGCGCCGTGTAGCTGCCCTGCGG
>JBJKSF010000046.1:0-7612 GCA_046704285.1 Longimicrobiales bacterium
GTGGCGGCCGCGGTCGTCGTCGCGGGCGCGTCGGCGGCCGACGCGAGCCCCGCACGCGTGTCGGAGACGGCCGCGGAGGCGGCCGGAGCGTGCCCGGACCCGCACCCCGCCAGGGAGAGCACCGTGAGCATCACCGTGACCGGCGTCCCGACCTTCATCCTCATCCCCCCTCCCTTGAACGCGTTCACTAGATCTGCGCTCCGAGCTTCTTCCAGTCGGCGAGGAAGCTCTCCAGGCCCCGGTCGGTCAGCGGATGCTCCACGAGCTGCCACAGCACCTTCGGGGGCATGGTGGCGCAGTCCGCGCCGATCATCATCGCCTCCACCACGTGCGTCGGGTGCCGGATCGACGCGGCCAGGATCTCCGTGTCGTACCCGTAGTTGTCGTAGATCTGACGGATCTGGTGCACGAGCTGCATGCCCTCGCCCGAGATGTCGTCGATCCTGCCCACGAACGGGGAGATGAAGCTCGCGCCCGCCTTGGCGGCCAGGAGCGCCTGGGAGGGCGAGAAGCACAGGGTCACGTTGACGCGAACGGACTCGTGCGAGAGGGTCCGGCACGCCTTGAGGCCCTCCTCGGTCAGCGGGACCTTCACGACGATGTTCTCGTGCAGCGCGGCGAGCTTCCGCCCCTCCGTGAGCATCGTCTCCTTGTCCGTGCCCACCACCTCCGCGCTCACGGGCCCGTCCACCGTCTCGCAGATCTCCCGGTAGAGGTCCTTGGGGTCCCTCTTCCCGGCCACCCGCGCCACGAGCGTCGGGTTGGTCGTGATGCCGTCGATGAGGCCGGCGTCCACCGCCCGCCGGATCTCCGCGAGGTCCGCCGTGTCGAGAAAGATCTTCATGCTGGGGTCTCCTCTCCGGGTCGGGAAGGTCGCGTGTGGTAGTGGCTCGGGGCGACGTCCTGGGGATACTCCACACGGGCCAGGAAGAGCCCGTGCGGCGGGGCCGGAGGCGACGTCTCCAGGCCCTTCGCACGATCGAGGAGGCCGACGACGTCCGCGAGCGGACGTCGGGCGCGCGCGACCTCCACGAGCGTGCCCACGAGGCAGCGCACCATGTGGTGGAGGTATCGGTCCGCCGTGACGTCGAAGCGCAGCCCGAGCTCCCACGGCGACCAGGACGCGGACCGGACCGTGCAGCGGTCTCCCCGCTCCGGCTGACCGGCCTTGGCGAAGGCGCGGAACGAGTGCTCGCCGACGAGACAGGCCGCCCCCCGGTCGAGGAGGTCCCGGTCGAGCTCGTCGGACACGGCCCAGCACCAGCGGCGGTGGAACGGCGAAGCGGCCTCGGGGGCCGTGCCGATGCGGTACGTGTAGGTGCGCGCCACCGCGTCGTAGCGGGGGTGGAAGTCGGGCGGGGCCGGCCGCACGGACTCGACCCACACGTCAGGGGGCAGCAGGGCGTTGAGGGCGCGCCTCAGGTCCCCCGGGGTCCAGGACGCGGGCATGTCGACCGCCGCCACCTGTCCGGTGGCGTGGACGCCCGTGTCGGTCCGCCCGGAGGCGATCACGGTGCGCGGTGCGTCGGCGAGACGGCCGAGAACTGCCTCGATCTCCCCCTGGACGGTGCGGTGATCGGGCTGGAGCTGCCATCCGTGAAAGAGCGACCCGTCGTAGTGCAGGGTGAGCCGCAAGCGGATCGTGTCCCCGGTTTCCACGGCGGAAAGCTACGGGGGAGGGGGGGGAAGTCAAGCTGCGACGATTGACCGAAAACCCGCATCGGGATTAGGATTTCGTCCTTTCGACCCCAGCGAGGGGGGAACATGACGGAGGCCGCGCCGCACGAGAGCGACCCGATCGACCTCACGCGCCTTCTCGAGAAGGTCGCCGACCGCGGGGACCTCACCGCCCAGGAGGCGGAGGACGCCTTCGGGCTCTTCATGGACGGGACCGCCACGGAGGTCCAGATGGCAGGCCTGCTCATGGGCCTGCGCACGAAGGGTGTGGTCCCCTCCGAGGTCGCGGGCGGCGTGCGCGCCCTCAGGACCGCCATGAACGCGGTCCCGTGCCGGGACCCGCTCTCGCTGGTCGACACCGCGGGGACGGGCGGTGGGCGGCTCACGACGTTCAACATCTCGACGTCGGCGGCGCTCGTCGCCGCGGGCGCGGGCGTGCACATCGCCAAGCACGGCAATCGGTCCTTCACGTCGCGGAGCGGCAGCGCGGACGTGCTCGAGGCGCTCGGGGTGCGCCTCGAGCTGAGCCCGGAGCGCATGGGGGAGATCCTCGACGAGGAGGGGATCGTCTTCATGTTCGCGCCGCTCCTGCATCCCGCGATGCGCCACGTGGGGCCCGTGCGCCGCGGCCTCGGCGTGACCACGATCATGAACCTGCTGGGCCCGCTGACCAACCCGGCCGGCGCGCGCCGACAGGTGATGGGCGTCGCGGACCCTGGGCTCCTCGACCTCGTCGTGGGGGCGCTCGCCGAGCTGGGCCACGTGCGCGCTCTGGTGGTCCACGGCGAGCCCGGGATGGACGAGGTCAGCCCGGCCGGTCCCACGCGCGTCGCCGAGCTGAGGGACGGTGCGGTCGAGACGCGCGAGGTGTCGCCCGAGGACCTGGGCGTGGGCACCGCGGCCGTCGAGGGCCTCGCCGGCGGGGAGCCGCACGAGAACGCGGAGCTCATCATGCGCGTCCTGCGGGGACAGGAGCGAGGAGGGGCCCGCACGGCCAGCGTCCTCAACGCCGCGGCGGCCATCTACGTGGCCGACCGCGCCGGGTCGCTCGCGGAGGGCGTCCGCGCCGCGCAGGCCTCGATCGACTCGGGGGCCGCCCTGGGCGCGCTCGAGCGGCTTCGGGACGCGACGCATCGCTGAGGTGCGAGGGGCCCTCGATCGGTGCCCTGCCGCCGCGCCCGCGGCGCCGGGGGACGGCGGCGCGCTCCAGCGCCCCGGGGGCGGAGCCGTCTCCCGGCTCAGTACTTCCTGATCACCCCGACGACGACGCCCTGGATGCGGACGTCGTCCGCGTCCACGAGGATCGGCTCCATGGTCGGGTTGGCCGGCTGCAGCCGGACCCGGTTTCCCGGCTCGCGGTAGAGCTTCTTCACCGTGGCCGCGTCGCCCCCCACCAGCGCGACCACCATCTCCCCGTCCTCGGCCGTGGGCTGAGCCTGGACCACGATGTAGTCCCCGTCCCGGATCTGCTCCTCGATCATCGAGTTCCCCTCGACGCGCAGCACGTAGCTCTCGCGCCGACGCCGCACCATATCGGGCGGGACGACCACGCTCTCGGTGTCGGGGATGGCCTCGATCGGCAGGCCGGCTGCGACCGCGCCGAGCAACGGCAGCTCCACCGCGGGGGCCCCCCGCTCGGGCTGCACGAGTTCGATCGAGCGGCTCTCGTTGTAGGACTTCCGGATGTAGCCCTTGCGCTCCAGATTGCTCAGGTGCTCGTGCACCGTCGCGAGCGAAGCGTACCCGAACGACCGGGCGATCTCCTCGAAGCTCGGCGCGTAGCCTCGATCCGCGATGAACCCGTCGATGAAGTCCAGGATCTCCTTCTGGCGCTTTGTCAGGGGCATCGGTCTGCCCTCCACCCTGTAGGGCCCGAACAGGAACCGAAAAAAGGATACCCGAACGTTGCCCGAAACGCAAGGATCCGCGTCCCTGCCCGGGATCCTGGCGAGCATCGTGCGCACGAAGAGCGAGGATCTGTCCGTCCTGCGCGGGCGCGCCCCCGAGCTCGAGCGGGCAGCCGCCGCGGCCCCCGTGCCGCGTGACTTCGCGCGGGCGCTCGACCGTCCCGGGGAGGTCGCGCTCATCGCCGAGTGCAAGCGCCGCTCGCCGGGGGCGGGCGACATCCGGCCCGACCTGGACCCTGCGGCGGTGGCGCGCTCCTACGAGCTCGCGGGTGCGGCCGCCCTGAGCGTCCTCACGGACGGCCGGTACTTCGGCGGCTCCAACGCCGACCTCGTCGCGGCCCGGGCAGCGACCGGACTGCCCGTCCTCCGCAAGGACTTCACGCTCGATCCCCTGCACGTCGTGGAGGCCCGCGCGGTCGGCGCGGACGCGGTCCTGCTCATCGTGCGCATCCTCGCCGATGCGGCGCTGCGCCGGCTTCTCTCGGAGGTGCGCGGCGCCGGGATGACCGCTCTGGTCGAGACCCACGACGCCGTGGAGATCCGACGGGCCCTCGATGCAGGCGCCCGGGTCGTGGGTATCAACAACCGGGACCTCGCGACGTTCACCACCGACCTGGAGACCACGCTGAAGGCTCTGGAAGACGTGCCGGACGACGTGACCGTCGTGTCCGAGAGCGGGATCCGCGAGCGCGGGGACGTGGAGCGGTTGGGTGCTGCCGGCGTGCATGGCGTCCTCGTGGGGGAGGCGCTCCTGGCGAGCTCGGATCCCGGCCGGCGTGCAGCCACGCTGGTGGGGGTCCGCCGCAGGGGTGGAGGCACGGGTGCGAGGGCGGGGCGTGTCTGAGCGCGTGCGCGTGAAGATCTGCGGCCTGACACGCCGGGAGGACGTGGTGGTGGCCGACCGGGCGGGCGCCGACTACGTCGGGGTCATCGTCTCGGCCGGCTTCGTCCGCAGCGTCGAGCCGCACCGCGCCGCCGAGCTGGTCCGGGGGGTCTCGGCCGTCCCGGTAGCGGTCGTCGTGGATGAGCGTCCGGACGGGGTGGCGGCCGCCGCGACCGCGGTGGGCGCGGAGGTCGTGCAGCTCCACGGCGACGAGCCGCCGGAGCTGGTGCGGGAGCTGGCGGCGCGCGGCGCCTGGCGGCTCTGGAAGTCGATCCGGGTCCGCGATCCGGACGACGTGCCGAGGGCGGTGGAGCGCTACGGCGCGCTCGTGGACGGGCTCCTGCTCGAAGGCTTCCGCGACGGGGTCGTCGGCGGGGGAGGGGCACGGCTGGACCTCGATGCGCTCGCCCGCGTGCGCGCCGCGATCCCCGGGCACCTCGAGCTGATCCTCGCAGGGGGGCTCGGCCCCGATACCGTCGGCGACGCCGCGGCACGTTTCGGTCCGACGGTCGTCGACGTGAGCTCCGGCGTGGAGCGGGAGCCGGGCAGCAAGGACGCCGATCTGGTGCGCCGCTTCGTGCAGGCCGCGCGCGTTCCGGTCCGCAGGAGATCCTCGCAGACAGGGGAAGTCGAGTCGTGAGCGAGAGCACGGGGCTCCAGGGCCGCTTCGGGCCCTACGGCGGGCGCTACGTTCCGGAGACGTTGATGGGTGCCCTGGACGAGCTCGAGCGCGCCTATGCGGAAGCGCGGGAGGACCCCGCTTTCGAGGCCGAGCTCGGCTCGCTCCTGGCCGACTTCGGCGGGCGGCCCACCCCGCTGTACCGGGCGCGGCGGCTGGAGGCCGAGGTCGGGCATCCTGCGGTGTACCTGAAGCGCGAGGACCTCAACCACACGGGGGCCCACAAGATCAACAACACC
This sequence comes from Longimicrobiales bacterium, assembly GCA_046704285.1. Taxonomy (GTDB): domain Bacteria; phylum Gemmatimonadota; class Gemmatimonadetes; order Longimicrobiales; family Gaopeijiaceae; genus SZUA-318. The sequence goes on from JBJKSF010000046.1 coordinate 5,386, forward strand.
CTGGGCCAGGCGCTGCTGGCACGGCGGATGGGCAAGCAGCGGATCATCGCCGAGACCGGCGCGGGCCAGCACGGGGTCGCTACCGCGACGGTGTGCGCGCTCTTCGGGATGGAGTGCGTCGTCTACATGGGCGAGGAGGACGTCGAGCGCCAGGCGCTCAACGTCTACCGCATGAAGCTCCTGGGCGCGGAGGTCCGGCCCGTGGGAGCGGGAACCCGCACGCTGAAGGACGCGACCAACGAGGCCATCCGCGACTGGGTCACCAACGTGCGGACCACGCACTACATCATCGGGTCGGTCGTCGGCCCCGACCCGTTCCCGCGCATCGTCAGGGATTTCCAGTCCGTGATCGGGCGCGAGTCGAGGGCGCAGGTCCTGGAGGCCGAAGGCCGCCTGCCCGCGGTGGTCGTGGCCTGCGTCGGGGGCGGATCCAACGCCATGGGCATCTTCCACGAGTTCGTCCCCGACCGGGACGTGGAGCTGGTAGGCGTGGAAGCTGCGGGCGAGGGGCTGGGGACCGGGAAGCACGCGGCCTCGCTGGGCATGGGCGTTCCGGGTGTCCTGCACGGCTCGCTCAGCTATCTTCTCCAGGACGAGCATGGTCAGGTGGCCCCGGCGCACTCGGTGTCGGCGGGGCTGGACTATCCCGGCGTGGGGCCCGAGCATGCTCACCTGAAGGACGAGGGCCGGGCCCGGTACGAGTCGGTCACCGACGGGGAAGCCCTGGCGGCGTTCCACCGCCTCTCCACATTGGAGGGGATCATTCCGGCCCTGGAGTCGGCGCACGCCGTGGCGTACGTGTTGCGGGATGGTGGGCGCTATCGCGAGCACGGCCCGATTCTCATCTGCCTGTCCGGACGAGGGGACAAGGACGTGGCGCATGTGGCGCGCCTCGAAGGTGCGGGCGCGCTACTTTAGGGGATCCGGGCGCGGCCCGGAGCGGCTTGGAACTCGTGTGGGAAGAGCTCGTGACCGAAGTCACCGCCGACGGCGCCGAGCAGGGAGCGGCGGCCCAGGAGTGGGCCGGAGACGACCCCGTCCAGGAGGTCCACGATCTCATCGTGACCCTGGGCAAGGCGTTTCGCGCCTACCAGCTCTACGAGGAGAACAACCCGGTCCGCCAGCGGTTCGTGGAGAGCCTGCGCCAGGCGTTTCGCGGGGTGTGGACCGCTCTCGACAGACTGACGCTGTCCGTCGAGGAGGATCGCCTCCTGATGGGAGGCTCGGAGGTCTACCTCGCGGAATCGCGTGCGGACTCGCTCGCGTTCCTCTTCTACAAGGACGGCATCCGCGAGATCACGTTCCTGCCGGGCCTCGAGGAGCACGAGCTCGAGCGCTTCCTCGGCGTGCTCCAACGCGCCCGCAAGCTGGTCCCGGAGGGCGACGACCTGTTGACCGTCCTGTGGGAGGAGGACCTGCGCTACTTCCTCTACCAGTACGTCGACCTCCTGGCGGAGGGCGTCGAGCTGCCGATCGGCCGGGGCGGGAACTCCGCGGCCGAGCTCGGGCAGGTCCTGCAGGGAGAGGTCGAGGAGGAGGCACCGGAGCGGGAGGCCGCACCCACGGACTCGGGAGAGCTCCCGGCGGCGGCGCAGGGCGGCGTCAAGCGGGAGGACTTCAACCCGACCCTCTACTCGCTCGATCCCCGCGAGATGAAGGTCCTCGCGAGCGAGATCTCCCGCGAGGTAGGGAGGGATCTGCGGGCCGACGTGCTCGCCGCCCTGTTCGACCGACTGGAGGAGCCGGAGCGGCCCGAGCGTCAGTCCGAGATCCTCGGCGTCCTGTCCACGCTGCTGCCGAACTTCCTCAGCCGCGGCGCCCTCGTGGCCGCCACGAACGTGCTCGACGAGCTGCGCCGTATGGAGCGCACCGACGGTCTGTTCGACGAGACACGTCTCACGCAGTCCCGGGCCATCCTGGACGCGGTGAGCGCCCCGGACACGATCGCGGAGCTGATCCAGGCGCTGTACGACGGAACGATCCGCGCGACGCCCCAGCAACTCGCGGGCTTCCTGCAGTTCCTCAGGGCGAGCGCGCTGGCTCCGCTCCTGCGCGCCTCGGAGACGGTCGAGCACAAGGAGTTGCAGGCGGTCCTGCGCAAGGCCGTGCAGGGCATCGCCGCGCGCAACCGGGGGGCGGTCGTGCGCCTGCTCGACGAGGACGATCCCGTGGTCGCCGCGGGGGCCGCGCGCCTCGCGGGCGACATGGGCATCGCGGAGGCGGGCCC